>NZ_JBFRDV010000022.1:0-82078 GCF_052113945.1 Paenarthrobacter sp. RAF54_2 | reverse complement strand
GGACACGAACGTCGCGTCATCCAGGACCTCCCCCAGGTTGTCCTTCAGCACAACCCCGGTGATGGTGCCGCTGATACTCGTGGCCGTGACCGTGTACACGATGGTCTGCCCCGGGGTGACGGACCCGTTCGCGGGAACTCCCCCGTTGACCGTGGCGGTCTTTTTGATCTTCCACGCCGCCGGTGCGGTGACCTGCGCGTCATCGACCGCCGTGACGGGCAACCCCAGCGGCGGGTTCCCGGTGACCTTCGCCGTGTTGGTCAGCAACCCCGTGGTGACATCCGGCGCCGTGACCACATATGTCGCGGTCGCGGTCACGGACTGCCCGGGCAAAAGAATGCCCGGAAGGCCAGGCCAGGCATAGGACAGGGCCGACATCGTGCCGGTTCCGGAGAACTGCGTCTCCGTGATTACCACCGACGTGAGCGTCACGTTGCCCGTGTTTTTCGCCACGAACGTGTACGTGGCCGTTTCACCGGCCACCAGCGTGGTCTTGTTCACCGTCTTCACCAGCGTGATCGCCGGAGCAGCGGCCGGAGCAACAGTGAAGATGTAATCTTCCACTTCACCGGAATCGGAGGCACCGGTCGGAGATTGGACCTGACTGGTGGTGTAACCGATCCGGAACCGCGCATACGTCGTCCCTGCCGTCACCCCCGCAGGGACCGTCCAGGTCAGTGTCGCGGTCGTGGCGCCAGCCACGAAGGAGGCGCAGGCCTGCTCGGCAKGGTTGTCGAATTTCCCGTTCTTGTTGAAGTCAATCCAGCCGCAGGTCCTGCCTGTCTTGCTGGCTGCACTGATCGCCACGGTTGTGGAGTAGCTCGTGGCGCCCTGCGTCATCGGTGCGAGCGTCACGCCGTCGTCCATCAGGTCCTGGGCCGCCGTCGAACCCGCGTTCGGGGAGGTGGTGCCGTTGGCCACAGTCGCGTTGTCCTCAGTGACGTTCGCCCCAAGCGTCACGTCCGACAGAACAGCCCAGGCCGCGTTGCTTTGGTCATAAGTGGCCGGGGCATCACCGAAATCCTGCGGGACGGTCATCGCGATAATGTAGTTGTCCTGGTTGTGGGCCGGATCCTGGACGTCGTTGATGGTGTACGGCGGAAGCGCGCTGGTGGTCTGCACGAAGACCGCGGTGATATTGAAGGTCAGAGAGGTGACGATTCCGTTGATCCGTACAGACCCACACGCCGCGGTCGCTTGTGCGTTGACAGGCTGGGGATTGTCGTTCGTGACTGTCGTGTTGCACTGGGTACCCGCGTTGTCGTTGGTAGCCGTAATGGCATTTCCGGACACACTAAGGTTTCCGCCGGAAAGCTTGGTCATCGTCAACCCCGTGGTTGCGAGATTCAACACGGCATGGAGCTGGGACTGTTTGTCGACAGGTCCTTTCTTGTTTCCGTACGCGTTCACGTTTCCACCGAGGCCAGCGATGTTGAGCACAGGATTCCGCACCGGCTGGCTGAAAGCTATGGTGACAGTCCCCAAGCCGCTACAGGGGCCGGTTGCCGCGCAATTGTTGACTGCGTTGGTTGAGAATTCAAGAGCCGGGGTCCCGGTTCCGATGTTTTGTGAGAAATCAGAGGCCACATATCCACGGCTGCCCATAGTTGTCTGCCCCACGAGGTCAGTCAGTCCGGATTGATCATAGGTGGCCGTGAGACCGGATCCCGGCATCGTCAAAATGGCCGCCCCACCGGTGACGTTCGCCTGGTTGGTTGCTACTTCGTAAGCGTGAGCTGGTGCAGTCGGGTGGAGCACCCCCAATAAAAGTGCGCCAAAAACGACCATTAACACGGTAACGAAGGCAGTAATTTTCCCAAGCAGATACTTCAAGGGATTCTCTCCAATGAACAGTGACCGACAGACCCCACAGCCGACGGCCAAACATATGTTGCGGAGACTGACCGATTGCGTCCGGCAAGGTCGGTCTCCAGTCAAAGGAGTGCAGGATAGGAATAGTTCATGTCGCAAAATGCGAAACTTTTTGAGAGACAGCTCTCGGGCGAGGAGGCGAATCAGTCTGATTGGCGCAAGACAGCCTGAATGCTCTCTAAGTTTGCGATCCATCCAATGTAGTCATCGTCATCTTCCCCGAGCTCCGCCCATGTATCGTGACCGTCAACTTCCGGGTCATCGATGACCGCCTGGATCGCATCCGCTGCCCCCAGTTTCAAGGCGGATGACGGGGCCGGTCGGCCAGCACACCATTCGATAACATTCGGGTGAACGTCTGTATGTAGGTGTCCGCTCAGCACGGCCAAAACCGCGCCGGAGGCAATGATGCTCTCGGTCGAGCCGTTAGTCAAAGTCTCTTCAATGAAGGGCATTGCTTCAGGGGCTTCCCGCAGATCCCCAAACCAATCGAGAGCCTCGTCATTTCCGAATGGTCCGGGCGACCAAGTTCCCATTGCAAACTCCCGTGTTTTTAGTGCCGCTCGCTTAGGCAGCTCATCCTTGGAAGCAGTATCGCGTGTGCTTGCGACGAAATCCGCTGACTGGGCGTGACAACTCCATCAATTGCGCGCAGGCTGGTCCGATGGGGGAATGGGAGCGCGGGCAGGCCGATGGGCAGCGGAGCGATGCACCGTCGGCGTCGGTTGCCGTTGCGATCCTCTATATTGCCAGGGGCGTTACTTTTCTCATGATCGTTGGCGGGCTCGCTCTGGCCATCTGGATGTACGTGTGGTCCCGGGAGGTGATCGCAAAATACCCTGTCGAGCCTGACAATGACGTAACACGCGGATTCTTCATCGGCATGGCTGGCGGCCTTGGAATAGCAGGACTCTCCGTCGTGGCCCTTATCGGATTAAGCCGCGGAAGGCGCTGGGGCGGCATTGTTGACGTGTTCCAATGGGTTGTCATTTGGGTTGCCCTTCTCATTTGGGCTTCAACAGTTCTCAGCAGATGCCTTGGCGATCTCCACGACCGTATCCCTGGTAGGTGCGCTGGTGGGTATGCTGGCGTTCGTTGCTGCGCCGCGGCCGCCTCCTCAAGGGCGGGCTCGGCATGAGAATTGGACTTGAGACGTCTGAAACGGGTGGCCCACAGCTCTATCCTCCGCAAAATGGCAGGCGTAATCTGAGTGGAATTCACTACCACCCAGCATTGCCCGGCAGAAGGGGACGTCCACGGCATGAGCATTAAACACGAATGGAATCGGCTCGACTCCGAGACCCGAACATGGCTCTTGGAGAATCCGGCGTGCCTCGTTCTGCCCCAAGCCCTATCGAGCAGGATCAGCAACGAAGCATACAAGGACGTCGAGTACGACGTGCACGGGCAGGTTGTACTCACCCGCGATGATCACGACTTCCTTCGGGACAAAGCGGAGGCCGCCGGAACCATCCGCGTTCCGGACACGGAGTACCGATTCTTCGACACAGCGCCCTTACCCGTCATCGGGACACCGTCCTCTGGCAAAGGAAAACATACCCAAGAGTCGGCCAATAAAGGTCGGTAGGAGCAATTACCCAGCTTCCACACTTTGCCTATCCCCCCTGCTCTTCCACGGCAGCAGGGAACAGCCCGGCCCTGCGCGCGCTCGGCGCCGAGGTTCAGGCTGATACAACGGCCAAAGTGAGCGGTGCTGAGGGCTGCAAAGCCACCGCCATCCGCACCAGCCTTACGGAACGGTCGTCTGGAGTAGCCAGGACATGGCCTCATCGCGGGAGGTGAAATACCGAGTAGGACAAGGGAGTGTCCGCCGAGCCATAGCAAAGTTGGCAATGACACGAGTGACCGGACTTGAGCCAAGCAGGGCAATCCGTGAAGCGGCGCACTTGACGCTGAAAACAGTCCTGGCCTGACGGGTCACCGCCTGAGTGTTCGCTATGTCGATCAACATCGGGTACTCGGCACCGGCGGCAAGTTCATTGACCTTTGCCATCGCCGCATGTACGTCAGCAGCCTCCAGAACAGTCCCCGGATGCCACACCAGCTGGAGAACTTCTTCGGCATCGAGTTCAACTGTGCCCTTGCCGCCGTCAACAGTTGTTGGCTTCATTTACTCCCCCAGAGTCTTGTGGAGCTAAGACTAGCTGCCTGCTTGAATATGCGCACCGGAACGAACGGACAAAGGCGTGCAATTCGTCGCAAATGCTGCTTCTGAATGGACGTAGACGGTCAGTCTTGTCCGATTTCGTTGGATATGGGCACAGTGGTGTCAGGAAACGGGTGCCTGGAGCAGCCAGGACATCGCGTCATCGCGGGAGGTGAAATACCGAGTGGGACACGGGAGATTCCGCCGTGCCATGGCGAAGTTGGCAATGACCCGATTGAGTGGGCTTGAGCCAAGCAGGGCAATTCGTGAAGCGGCGCACTTGACGCTGAAAACGGACTTGGCCTGAAGGGTCACTGCTTGAGTGTTGGCTATGTCGATCAGCATCGGGTACTCGGCACCGGCGGCAAGTTCATTGACCTTTGCCATCGCTGCATGTACGTCATCGGCCTCCAGAACAGTCCCCGGTTGCCACACCAGGTAGAGAATTCCTTGGGCGTCGAGCTCCACTGTGCCCTTGCCGCCGTCGACGGTGATTGGTTTCATCTCTTGCTCCCCCAGAGTCTTGTAGAGCTAAGACTAACTGCCTGTTTAAAGATGCGCACCCAAACGACCAGCCAAAGTTGGGGGCGCCGGGAAGCTCCTATGACTTGACCTGACCGAGCGCCGGCTCTTGAGCGTCCGGATACCGAAGCGGATACTGGTTGGGTCAACAGGCTTAGGCCGTTGTAAAAATACCGACAAGGATGACGGGGTGTTCGATATGGGAGCTGCAGAAAACGCTGAACTCGTTCGGCGCGGCTACGAGGCCTTCAACACTGGGGATTTGGCGACCCTTGGCGAACTATTCGCGGAGGACGCAGTCTGGTACGCGGCCGGAAGCGGCGTGCTGGCAGGCAAGAAAGAAGGACGCGAAGCCATCCTGGCCTACTTTGGCGAGCTGGGCGCTCGCTCCCAGGGGTCGTTCCAGGCGAACGTCCAGGACATCGTCGGCGGGGAAAACCACACCGTGGGGATCCAGCAAAGCCACGCGGAAAACAACGGGAAGACTTTGGACGTGGCGTCAGCCATCGTGTTCGTGCTCCGCGACGGAAAGGTTGTCGAGGGCCGGGAGTTCTTCGAGGACACCGCCAAGGCGGACGAATTCTGGACCTGAGTTCTGGAATTGTCCAAGCCGGAGAATTGAGAACTCCAGGGGGTAAGGACCCCGATAGTCACAGCCCCAACACTCGATCCTGTTTATGAAGCTTAGTCGGCCAGCACTGCGCCATGGCCGGCTTCCAAAATGCGCATACGGTCATCGGCCGTCGGCCCAAGCTTGACGTGGACCGCTGCGATGAGGGCTTCCACCAACACCGTTGCCGGCACGATGCTGTCGAACGAACCTGCTGCCTCCACCCGCGCCGGCAGAACGACGTCCGCGACAAAGGAAACCGGAGAGAGCCACGGGTCCGTGATGAGGACAATCTTTGCCCCCTTCTCGCGGGCTGCCTTTGCCAGGTCAACGGTGTCTTTCTGATAGCGGCGAAAATCAAAAAACACGCAAACATCGCGTTTGCTGAGGTCAGCTATGAACGTGGAGTCATTGTTCGGATGCTGGGCGTGCACTACGGTGTTGGGTCGCATCAGGCGAAGGTGCAAGTCCAAGTAACTGGCCAGCAGGTGAGAGAACCTGCCACCGATCGAAGTAATGTTCAGTGACGTATTGCATAGAAGAGCAACGGCCCGGTCAAACTCATGCTCCGGGAGCGAGGCGACCGTGCTCTCGATGCCCTCGACTGCGGTTTCGGCCACCGACTGAGCCAGTTCCGGGGCCGCTGAATCAACTCGTATTGTGCCTTGGAGCGTCAGCGGGGACGCCCGCCGCGCCTGCACTTCTTCCCGTAGGGCATCCTGGAAGTCCCGGTACTTGTTGAAGCCCAACCTGCTGACGAACCTGAGCACGGTGGGAGCACTGACATTTCCTTTCTTGGCAAATTCAATGGTGGACTCGAGCCCTGCAGTCGGGTAGTTGGCGAGGAACACACGGGACAGCTTGTGCTCTGCCGGAGAAAGCGAACCCTGAATTTGACGGATTCGGTCCGCCAGGGTCAACCGGGCAGATTGGTTCTCAGACTGTTCAAACTGTCCGGACTGCGTCATGGCGTTCCTTTCTTGCACAGACGGCAAAGCTGGAAGTTAGTATGAACTCCACCGCTTTTATCCCCATTCAATCAGGAAACCCAGAACGGCTTGAGCAGTAGCCTGCCGTCAGCTTGTTGGAGCAGCGACCAGGGGCAGCTCGTGGGCGGGCAGTAACGTCCTGGCGGCGCCAACGTATCCAGCCAGCAGTGCATGCGCTACATCATGGACGTGAGAGTCATCGGGCACGAAAGTGCTTGAGTGCAGCCGTTCCCCGGTTCCGCTGGTACCCACGAACATCATCAATGAAGGCATCCTTTCCGAAAAATACGAAAAATCGTCGGAGCCTGCCGACCTGAGATTGCTGTCCACTTCCAAGCCCAGAGCCAGCAGTAGAGGGGCAGTCGCCTTGACGATGTGCACATCATTTTCCAGGACGGGTTCGCCTTCGGTGACGCTGACTTCGCCGCTGCAGCCGTGCGCAGCAGCAACCAGGTGCACTGTCTCGGCAAGGCGACGCAGCACTTCCTCCCTCACTGGGGTGGCCATGGTGCGGACAGTTCCCCGGGCGGCCGCGGTCCCCGGTATGACATTGGCCGCGCTACCAGCCTGAAGGGTCGCAATGGTGAGCACCACCGAGTCCATGGGATCCACGTTCCGGCTCACGATGTTTTGCAAAGAGACCACTACGTGGGATAGCGCCAGGACAGGATCCGCTGCAATGTGCGGGTAGGCAGCGTGGCCGCCCCTTCCACTGATGTTGATGATGAACTCGTCCGATGAGGCATTCACGGCCCCCGGCGTGCATGCCACTGTCCCTCCGGGTAGCAGCGGCTGAACATGGGCCGCGACTGTGGCACGCACGTCTTGCTCCGCCAGTATCCCTGTTGCGCAGATGTCCTTTGCCCCGGACGGGTACGTTTCTTCCCTGGGTTGCAAGACCAGTGCCACAGGAGCTGCACCGGGTGTTGAATGGAGAGCCCTCGCCAAGGCAACGACGGCAGCCAGATGGACATCATGCCCACAGGCGTGCATGACACCTGGCCTTTGGGAAGCCCAATCGACTTCGGAATCTTCCACCGCCGGCAGTGCATCCAGCTCAGCCCTGATAGCGATCGCCTTGCCGGGCCCGCCGATTCGCAGTACTGCCCCTGTTCCGGCCACAAACCTCGGTTGCAGGTCGCCAGGCAAGGCATTCAAGACCAGATCCAGGGTCGGCCCCTCGGAACCGGATAAATCCGGCATGCTGTGCAATTTGTGGCGCAGTTCTATTGCATGCGGAATTTCCTGGTCAATGCGTCTCCTGAGCACTTCAAACAGTTCAGAGTTCACTTCTCCCCCAGCTCATAGACGCGCACCGCGTTATCCCTTCCGACCATGTGAACCACTCGAATGGCATCCTCCTCAGCCCAGTCCCCATCACGAACCCAAGCCCCCAGGACCTTGCCCATTCCTTCGCGCCATAGTCGCGCCCCGAGATAATGGAGTTCCGGAGGCCCCCATGCGTCCGTTGAAAACAGGATTTTGGAGAACGGTGCCAACTCGAAAGACTCTTTGATCAGTTCCAGAGACTGAACGCCTGTGTAGTTGGTCCCAAGTCCGACATCGAAGTAGACGTGCGGGAACACCTGCGCAAGGTAGCCTGCATGCCGGTGGAACGGATAGCAGTGGAGAAGGAGTACGTCCACCTTCAACGATTCAATCAGCTTCAACCAGGGAACCAGCAGCAACGGGTCGCAGGCCTCCAGACGCAGGTCGGGATCGCCGTATCCAGTGTGCATTTGAATGGGCAGGCCACGGTCGACGCCGGACCAGAGAAAGAAGCGTAAAAGCACAGGATCCGAAACACGAAGCGAGTAGCCGGCTGCTACCAAACGGAGCCAGGAAGCAGCCGCCTTCACCACTTCTTCTTTGGACGGCCTGATTGGATCAAAGTCGAACCCATGTCGGTAGGCAATAATGCTCTTGACTCCCACCGCGTTCTGGGTTGCCAGCGCAAGCCGGGCCGTATAGGCGTTAGCGAAATCGGCGGCTGATACGCCTTCCCACGCCAAAGACTCCGCTATGGATTCCAGTCTGACAACCTCACCTACCGTGGCTGAGCTGATGCGCTCCATCCCCGAAAGGCCATGGATTTGATCACCGCGATATCCAGTCTCGACCAGGAAATGACCTATCCCCGCAGACTTGAGCAGGCGTGAGGTTACTTCCGACGTCCCGAGCCCTACACGCCGTTCAAAGTACGCGTCGGCACTCGCATGTGCAGGAAGGCCCAACAACGGCGCACACCAACGACGAATCGCGAATCCCAACTGCGAATCGAATTGCGTCATCCATTCAGGAATGGGCCTGTCCGACTCCGTCAGCAGTTCCTCCAGTGAGGACCGGTCAACGTCATCCTTCAACGCTCCATGGACATGGTGGTCCACCAAGGGGATTTCCTCGATGGTGGTCAGGAGATCTTCTACGGAATTAGTAGACATCAGATACCGCTTTGACTCGGGCAGCATCGTCGAGTGTGGCCACGTGGGCGAGCTCATGCCGTTTGACCGCCAAATACGTTGCCAACAGATCAGGATGGAACCACGACGCCACGCTCTGGTCCTTTTCCAATGCCAGGAGTGCGTCCTGGAGTGTATGAGGCAGTCGAGGTACGTCGTTCAATTCAGCCGGGCCGGCCGACTCAGGGAAGATGTAAGGATTGGGGTACTCGTCGCCGCCTACGATTCCGGCCAACCCGGCCCGGAGGAGGACACCAAGCGTGAGCCACGGGTTGGCCGTTGCATCGGCTGCCCTGTACTCAAGGTTGAACTGATGGTCCGGAGCAGATCCACCTGCGGAACTGGTTGGACAGATTCGAAGAAGAGCCTCCCTGTTTCGTTCTGCCAGGAATATTCCCCCTACGCTCCATCGATCCGGGGCCAGGCGCATGAAGGAAGCCGGGCTTGGGGCTGTCCAGGCCGTCAGCGCTTCGGCGTGACGCAGGATTCCTGCGCTGAATCTTGATCCGACTTCGGATAGGCGCCCCGGACGGGTGGCGTCGAACAGAACCGGAGTACCGCCGTCGTCGACCAAACTAATGTGGACATGGACGCCGGTACCGGTACCATTCGGTTCCTGAAGCGGTGCGAAGGAAGCTCTGAGGCCGCGTCGGATTGCCAAATCGCGGACCAATTCGCGCAAGAGCACCGCCCTGTCTGCTGCGGTGAGGGGGTCGCTCGGTTCCACCGTGATTTCAAACTGGTTCGCCCCGTATTCAGGCAACCAGTTCTCCGGTGCGAGACCACAATCCGTCAAGAGACGCAGGAGGTCCATTCCGAACGGATCGGCGTGGAGGTGCCTGCGCAAGGAAAACGGAGCCGATTGAGGCAGGCCCTCCACAACGAACTCGTGTTCGAAAGTGGCGATAACGCGCAGACCCGTTTGCTCTCGAAAGTCGCTGATGGCCCGGCGCAGGAAGGTCCTGGGACAGCAGTCCCAGTCGGTTCCGTCAGGTTGCGTTTGGTCGGCGAGCAGAATCCTTAGTCCGCCCTGATTGGGGCCATCGACCACGGTGATTTCCGTGGCCTCGTCCGGCATAAGGCGCAGGTCCCCGGTTGAACCGAAGGCGCTGCCAGGCACGATGCTGCCGAAAGCTGAAATGCCAAGGTTGGCCGGCACCCAGCCCAGTCCCGAGCGAAGGACAGAGCCGTAGGCTTCCCCGGGTGCGCCTCGTCCTTTGACCTGGCCAGCGAGATCGCAGGTTGCAACGAATATATCGGGGGTGTTCACGGGAGCCTCCGGCCGGTCGTGGGTGGATTGATGCTGGATTCAGTAGCCGAGACGCCGCAATAGTCCATTGCAGACAGGGCGTACGTCTTTACTGCGGTGATGATCTGGTGGATTGGCACGTACTCGTTTTCGGCGTGCGCGGTTCGCCCAACCCCAGGACCGTAAACGAGCCCGCCGATACCTTGGGCATCCATCCATGTGAGATCGCAGACCCCTAGGAACCCCTCATGCTTGGGAGGGGTGGCCAGGTCAAACCCGCCCACGGAATCACTGTGGGCCTTCATGACCGCGGGGATGAGCTCATGGCCGGCCGCGGCGGTGTACGGCGGCCAAAGGAGCTTCCAGTCGAATTCAGGACGGTGGGTGCTCAGCCACGGATCGTTGGCACAGGCCTGACGCACGGTTCGTTCGATCTCGTCGATGACTTCGTCGTTGCTTCGCTCAGGATGATGGTAGACGCAGTATTCCACTGTGAGCGTGTCGGCGAGGAAGAACGGTACCAGGACGCCCTCCGGGTTTCCACGGATCACTCCAGGCAACAGATTGAAGTAGCCCGGCTGGAAAAGGGGGTGCCTGTCGCGCCGCGCCCAAGTATCTTCCAACTGCCGCAGGGCCTGGTAAATAATCCAGAACTTATCGATGGTATTGACGCCCAAAGCTTCGCCTTCGAGGGTTGGATGAATAGTAAGACCCCGCAGTCCTGAGTGCGCAGCTTTGCCGACAAGAGACAGGGAGAACCACAACAGGCCCGGCGTCGTGGGAACCAGATTGGGGGCTGCGTCGGAGAAGTTCGACGGTTCGCAGACGATTGCGGCGTCGGCCCCGTATCCTGCCTGTAACGCTGCCGTTGTACCCGCGAGGTGGTCACCGACTTCTTCTCCGACGACCGCCTGCAGTACGAGATCTCCATTAAGCCGGATACCTGCGCTGGCTAATGCGATGGCAGCGTATGCCGTGGCGACTGTGCCGGCTTTGTTATCCGTAGCTCCCCTGCCATGAACCGCGTCATCGGTAATCAACCCGGAGAACGGCGCGTGGTCCCAAAGACCTTCCCGGTTGGGCGGCACAACATCGACGTGCCCGTTGAGCAGCAGCGAGCGGCCACCGCCCGTTCCGGCAATCCGCCCGCAAGCATTGTCCCGGCCTTTCTCAACTGTGACGAGTTCCGTAGAGGCTCCCGCTTCGCGATAAAGATCGTTCAAGAGCGCGCTCACCTCGCCCTCGCCGCCCACGAGCTTCTGGTAGTCCTGACCTGGATACTTGGGGTTTATGCTCGGGATCCTGACTGCGTCGGCCACGGACTGCACGATCCTGGGTGCCAGACGATCCACAGCGTCCAGGACCGCCTTTCGCTGGTACTGCTCTGATGGTGCAGTGGCATCAATGGACATGCGTGGTGTCCTCGACTTCCATAGTCTGGCGTGCGGAATTTCGTAGAGCTCTATGGGCGGATTTGTTCGGGCTTCCCGGAAGTAGCCTCCGTGCTCTGGTCCATAAATCTTCAAGGAGCCCGGAAATGCCGCGTGGAAGGAAAATGAGAACCAGAAGGGTTCCAACGCCGATGATGATCGCACGCGCAGGCCCAAGGTCCGTGAGTTGGCGGTCGACGACGGTGACTATCAATGCCCCCAGGACCGGACCCCAGATGTGGCCGGTACCGCCGAGGAAGATCATGCTCAAGCCAAGGGTGACGAATCCGAAACTGAAGAGTGTGACGTCCGCAACGCGGAAGTATGCGACATACAGGGCTCCGGTGACACCGGCAACGGCTCCACTGAGGATGAAGGCCAGGAGATGCTGCCTTATGCGGTTTATTCCGCGGCTTACGGCAAGGTTTTCATTGTCGCGAAGCGCGATGAGGCTCTTGCCGAACGGGCTGCGCAGGGTGGCCCGGAGCAGAACCAGGAGCAGGACCACTGCGCCGCCGAGCAACCATAAGTAACCCAATCCCGAATACTTCGCGAAGGAAAAATCTCCTACGCTCAGGGCAGGTACGCCTGTCAGTCCGCTGGATCCGCCGGTGATTCCAGGAACAGCCAACACCAGGTAGTAGCAGAGTTGCACGAAGACGAAGGTGATCAGTGCGATGTAGATGCCTCGCATGCGTATCACCGGGACATAGGCCAGGGCACCAGCCAGCCCACCGGCAACGGTTGCCAGCATGAGCCCAAGCCATGGATTCATGTCCCATGTCACTGTGGCGACGGCCATCGTGTAGCCACCGACACCGAAGAAGCCAACGTGGGCGAAGTTGAAGATACCGCCGATACCAAGCGTCAGGTTCCAGCTGGCAGCGAGCAGTGCGTAAATGAGCGCTGTCGCGGCGAGCAGGCGGGCAGAGCCGCTCATGACGGCATATGGCAGCAAGGCGGCGGCAAGCAAGAGCAACGGCCACATCGCGAAGCGCTTGAGGGATCCAAGAATGTTCATCACGAACGTCCTTTCACTAGACCTTGGGGGCGGACCAGCATGATGAGGACCAGGACGAGGAAGACGGCTACAGGGCTCCATTGCAGGCCCAGCCAGTACGTTGTGCCCGCCTCCAACAGGCCTATGGTGAAGGCCCCGACCAAGGTGCCCCACAAAGTGGCCGACCCGCCAAACACCAGGACGACAAAGGCAGTCAGCAGGGGTTCGAAGCCTTTGGTGGGTGTAATAGTGGTGGTCGTTCCGTAGACGAACGCAGCGGCGCAGGCCAGAATTGATGCCACCGCAAATACGCCGGCGTATATGCTTGCTGGCCTGATTCCAACGAGCATCGCCATGTCCCGGTTTTGTTCAACTGCCCGGACGGACATGCCCCACTTCGTCTTGCGCAGCAACGTAATCAGTCCCACGACCAGGACTAAGGCCAGGCCCAGGGCAATGAGCGTGGAGCTTGCGATTCTTACGTCGCCCAAGGCAAATGTTGAGTTGCTCACGGACTTTATCTGCTTGTTCTGTGGTCCCCAGATTAGTTGTGCCGCGCCTTCGACTGCGTTGGCGATGGCGAGGGTCGAAACCATGACCAAGAGAGTTCCGTTTGGCCTGCTGATGAATGGTCGCACGGCGACTAAGTCCAGAAGCATGCCCAGTAGGGCCAGCAAGGGAATCGCAGCGGCGAAAGCGAGGAGTACCGGGAGCCCGACCTTTTCTGAGAACGTCCAGATGAGATAAGCGCCCAGCAGCAGGAGCGCGCCATGAGCGTAGTTGAAGACTCCGAGCGTGGACCAGATGAGGGACAATCCGCTGGCCATCAATGAGTACAGCGACCCAAGTACGACGGCTGAGACCAGGATGGAAAGGAGCGCATCAGACATGCTTGTCTCCTTCAATATCGCTGGTAGCGGATGACGGGTGGGAACCGACGTACATATCCATGACTTCCTCGTGGCTGGGCTTGACGTCGGTGGTTCCGCTGGAGGCGATCCGCCCGAGCTCCACAAGATGCCAACGGTCCGTGAGTTCGAAGAGGAACTCAATATCGCCGTCGGCGACTATCAGCGACAGACCCAGTCGGCGGACTTCGTGGAGTGTGTCAAGGATTTCGTACCGGATCTTGGGTGCCAGCCCGAGAGTTGGTTCATCCAGCACCAGAAGCTTGGGCTTGGCCATAAGGCCCATTCCGATGGCCACCATTTGGCGTTCGCCTCCTGACAGCGTGCCCACAAGTTGTCCTCGGCGTTGCTGGAGCTTGGGAAAGAGTCCCTGGACCATTTCCAGAGTCTCTTCCCGCTGGCCTCTCGCTGCCGGGATCGCGCCTGCCAAGGCCAGGTTCTCCCTGACGGTGAGCCTCGGAAAGAGCTGATTGCCTTGGGGCACATGCATCATTCCCTGATTGACTACCGTATAGGCGGGCATCCCGGTGATATCGCTACCATCGAAGACAACCTGACCTGACGAGATCCTGCCCAAGCCCGAGATGGCGCGCAGGGCGGTCGTCTTTCCATGTCCGTTTGGACCCAACAGGGCCAGAGCTTCACCCGGGAGGACCTCGATGGACAGTGATCGGACCACAGGCAGGCGGCCATATCCGGCCTCCAGGTCACTGACTCGGAGCAGGGGGCTAACGGTCTGCTGATCGGTGTTCATGCTGCGGCCTTCCCCAGATATGCCTCCATCACCCGCGGATCCGAAAGAACGGCGTCGGGGGTTCCTTCAACGAGGACTTCGCCGGCCGACATGATGACCATCCTTTTGGCCAGGTCGCGGATAAGACTGAGTACGTGCTCAATGATCAGCAGTGTCAGGCCGCCCTTCTGAAGTTCTCGCAACAGCAGGATCAGTTCAGCCTGATCTTCATCGTTGAGGCCTCCCGCTGGTTCATCCAGCATCAAGAGCCGCGGCTGTGAGACGAGGGCGCTGGCTATCATCAGCTTCTTTTTTGCGAGCAAGGGTATGTCCGCCGCCCGATCATCCCTGTACCTGGTGATTCCGACGGTCTCCAAAGCAGCTTGCACGTCCCCTTTGCTTCGCTGGCGCCCGCCGAGGTACTGGTTGGCCACTGCAATGTTGTCCGAAACGCTCAACGAGCGGAACAGCTGTTCCGACTGGAAGGTTCGACGCATTCCCGAGCGAGCGATCCGGTGCGCGGGAAGCGTGTCAATCCGTACGCCGTCGAAGACAACCTCTCCGTCCGTCGGACCGAACGGCACCCCGGAGATCAGGTTGAAGAGAGTACTTTTTCCGGCGCCATTAGGACCGGCAATCCCCAGAATCTCCCCCTCGTCAACATTGAGCGTGACGTTGTCCACGGCCACGAATCCCCCGAAGCGCCGACTGACCCGTCGTACTTCCAGGAGGTGCCCTGTAGACGTGCTGGGGGCAGGTGACTTGGCGATCCTCATTTCATCCACTCGGGCCTCTGGAACTTGCCGTCGGCGAACTCTTCGGGAGCGATGTTCAGGCGTTTGCCGTTTTGGATTTGGTAGTACGTCATCGGGATACCGTCCTTGCCGGCTACGGCCAGATGGGTTGTGGGATCAAAATGGACACGCCCGAGGGTGGTTTGTTTGTCCAGCTTGCCCAATGCAGCTCCCACTTCCTCTCGTTTTTTAGGATCCCCGACTTCCTTGACGGCGTCGGCCCACAGATAGACCTGTTCATAAAGGCCATAGCTATAAAGGCTCGGTTCGTTCTGGTAAGCCCCCGTAAGCTTCCGGGTAAGGTCCCTGGTTTCCGGCAATGCCGGCAATGGGGCAAACGGCAGGTTGTAAAGCACCCCATCAGCGTTCTTCCCTGCAAGCTCAGTGAACTCCGGGACGCTCGGGGCATACTGCGAAAACACCAATGACTGCGTGGGATTCTGGCGGAATTGAGTGAGGAATTTTGATGCATTTGCAGTCAAGTAGTCGAGGTTAATGATCACAGCCGGATCGACCTGCCGGATTTTGGTAATTTGCGTCGTCCAGTCGTCCACTTCCCCAAAGGGAACAGTGTCAGGGCCGGTCACCTCCCAGCCTTTTGCCTTGAAGTTCTTGTCCAGGCCAGACGCGATGCCATTGGAATATGCGTTGTCGCTGGAGATGATGTAGACCCTGCGATTAGTCAGTGGGAACGTGCCATCGGCGTTCCAGGCATCCAGTTGTTCAGGGATTCCAGTGCTGTAGCCCTCGTATGAAGGGGCAAGGGACCAAACACCTGGGTACTTCTCGGGGTTCTTGGCAATAATGTCCTGCGTTTGGGCGCTGTTGCCGCTGAGCAGGTAAGGAATTCCAGCTTCTGCGAGCTGATCGATTTCGAAGTTGGTAGTGCTGGCGTAGCCGGTGACCACTGCCGCAACATCGGGGTCTGAGGTCAGTTGCGTCACAGCAGACGAGACCGCATCCGACTTCTGGTCCCGTACGTCAAGGGCTTTGAGTTCAACCTTCCTGCCATCGATGCCGCCTTTGGCATTGATTTCGTCGACCGCGAGCCGTGCACCCTGTTCCATGAGCTTGCCATCGGCAGCAGCCACACCTGTGAGTGGGGCCAACAGACCGAGCGTGATGGCATCTTCGGATGTCCCGGAGTCACCACCTTCGCCGGTGGGAACGGTACAACTCACCATCGAAATGGCCATGAGCGCAGCTGCTGATAGAAGAAGGGAAGAACGTAAGTAGGGCTTGATTGAGGTGGGCATAGCGCTCCGTGGGAGATGGGGATTTTGGTCCGGGTTTGGGAGTCATAGCTGGAAGCATTTGGTGGACGGAGTTAGTCGCCTAACCAATCGGTGATAAGACACCGACAAGACCGAACAGGTCTTTGGGATCGTCGGGATTGGCAACGAGGTCGATGTCTTCAAAGAACTCGGAACCATCCACGGAGTCCCGCACATAACGCAGGGCTGCGAAGTCTTCCACAGCAAATCCGACGGAATCGAAGATAGTGATTTGATCTTCTGATGTGCGCCCGGGTGCGGCGCCAAGGAGGACCTTCCAGAATTCGGTAACGGCGAAATCGGCCGGCATCTGCTGGATTTCGCCTTCGATCCGCGTTTGGCTCTCGTACTCGACAAAGACGTCACCGATTTCCAGGATCAACGGATCCAGTTCCGTCTTTCCGGGGCAATCTCCACCGATGGCGTTGAGATGGACGCCAGGAGCAATGTGCTGAACGCTGAGGATCGTGGCCTGGGCCTTGTCTGCCGTGCACGTCGTGATGACATCGGCGCCGTGAACGGCTTCCAGAGCAGATGAAGCCATGTCTATTTCGAATCCAAGCGGAACCATGTTTCGGATGAACTTCTGCACTGCGGCCGGATCGGTGTCCCAAACCCGCAGCTTCGCAATGCCCAAAGCCGTTCTCATGGCCAGTGCCTGGAATTCAGCCTGGCTGCCGGTTCCAATCATGGCCATGACCCTGGAATCCGGTCGAGCCAGCGCCTTCGCAACCATGGCGGACGTGGCGGCGGTGCGCAGCGCGGTAAGGATCGTCATTTCGGCAAGGAACGTTGGATAGCCGTTCTGGACATCTGCGAGGACGCCGAATGCCGTGACGGTTTGGTAGCCGCGTGCAGGATTGGAAGGGTGCCCGTTCACATATTTGAATCCGTAAGTCTCATGATCGCTGGTGGGCATGAGTTCTATAACGCCATACGGGGTATGACTGGCTACCCGTGGCGTCTTATCGAACCGCGCCCATCGGCGGAAGTCTTCCTCCATGTAGCGGATCAGATCTTTGATGATCGTCTCCGGACCCTGGGATCTGACCCAGCTGATCATGTTGTGTACATCAACAAAGCGCGTCATCTGCGCTCCCTTCTTGTTGGTGCCGCTCGCGTCCTCGGGAACGGCTGATTCCATGATGCGTTACAAATGAACCAAAGTCACTAGTTTGGCAAGATTTGTTACATTTCTTTCAGAATCCGTGGGTCCGAGAACGGGTGTCGCGCTTCCTAGCCAACGACGGCATGGCCGGTCACCTCCAGCCGGCCGGTCACTCACCTCCCGGATCAACGGACACCCGCTGCAACTTGGTGGGGTGCTTACTATGTCGCAGCTCGGCAGTACACTGAACTATCGAACATATATTCGAATAAAGGTGTGTTGTGGGCGTGATAGTTGGCCCCCGTGTGATAGATGCGGGACTCTCTCTGGTGAAGGTGTTGCTGGCACCCGTTGCGGTGGCAGCGGGCTACCCCTCGCCAGCCCAGGACTACTTTGACGGGCGGATCGATCTAAACGAACACCTGATCAAGGACGTGACCAGCACCTTTATCGTCAGGGTCACCGGCCAGTCCATGGAGCAGGCCGGAATCAGCGACGGCGACGAGCTGATCGTCAACCGCGCACTGGAACCCAAGGACGGTTCCGTGGTCGTGGCTGTCCTTGATGGCGAGCTGACCATCAAGCGGCTGAGGATCACCGCTCACGGTGTCATCCTGCAGGCCGACAACCCGGACTTCCCCGATATCAAGGTTCCAGCGCTCTCGGACCTGACAATCTGGGGCGTCGCGACACGGTGTCTGCATTATGTCTAAGCCCGCGGTCATGCACCGCATGCAGGAGATAGCGCACGTGGACGTGAACTGCTTCTACGCCTCAGCCGAGCGTGTCTTTAATCCCGCGTTGGAGGGTAGACCCCTCGTTGTGCTCTCCAACAACGATGGCTGCGCAGTAACCCGCTCTCCGGAAGCCAAGAAGCTCGGCGTTCCCATGGGTGAGCCGTGGTTCAAGCTCAGGCCCCGGGCCAAGGAATGGGGACTGGTGGCCCTATCCAGCAACTACGAGTTGTACGGAGACATTAGCTCCCGCGTCATGGAACTCCTGGGCCGCTACTCAGCCTGGCTGGAGGTCTACTCCATCGATGAGGCCTTCCTTGGCGTCAAAGGCGAACCCGATGAGCTACTGGCCCTGGGCCGGGAGATGAAAGCCGCCTGCCGGCGCCATGTCGGCGTACCGGTCTGCGTTGGCATTGCGCCGACGAAAACCCTTGCGAAGCTGAGCAACAAATGGGCGAAGAACAACCCCGCGTTCAACGGTGTCTGCCGCTGGGAATCAGTCCCGGCCGAGCAGCGCGAAGCGCTGATGGCCAAGCTGTCCGTGATTGAAATCTGGGGCGTGGCCACCAGATTGACCAAGCGCCTGAACGCGATGGGCATCTTCTCCATCCTGGACCTGACCCGGGCAAACCCTGTCGCGATCCGAGACAAGTTCTCCATCGTCATGATGCGCACCGTCCTGGAACTGCAGGGAACACCCTGCATCCCGATGGAAGAGGAACGGATCGGGAGGGACCAGCTGATCTTCTCCCGGTCCTTCTCCACGCCCATCACCACTACTGCGGGGTTGCGGCAGGTCATGAGCGTGTACGCGCAAATGGCCTCCGCGCGGCTGGCCAAACACGACCTGCAAGCGAAAGTGTTGACGGCCTTCGCGGCGACGTCGCACTTCAACCCGAACGAAAAGTCCTTCCCCTCGGTCTGTTTGGTCCTGCCGATGCCGACCGCTGAGCCGGTGCTGCTGACCAGGGCAGCCCACGCGCTCCTCGCCCAGGTCCACGAGGGAGTGAAGTATGTCCGGGCCGGGATCATGGTCACCGACCTGCGACCGTCCGGGAACCAGAAACCCTTGGAACTGTTCGAGAACCCGCACGAAGAACGCGGCATCGGGACCCTGCTGGAGGACGTGGCCAAACGATACGGCCGTGGGTCCATCGGACTAGGCCATGCCGGGATCAAAGGCGGACCGGACTGGTCCATGAAACGCGACATGCTCTCCCCCAGGTACACCACCCACTGGGACGAACTCCCCCTCGTCAAGGCCGCCTGACCGGCGTCAAGTAAGAAAGGACACCACCATGACCCTTGCACCTGAATCCCCTACGACCGGCCATGACGTCGATGTCCGGTTCAGCCCCGACGGCACCCCGTTGGCGATCCGTCACGACGGCCGGATCTGGATGGTTGATCCCGACATCCACACAGCCCGCTGGTTCACCAGGGACGCATGGTGGGAAACCCGGTACCGGGTCACCGTCGGCACCGGCGACCTGGTCAGCGTCGAGCACTGGCAAGTGCAGGCCCGATCCTCGGGGGCCCATACCGAGCTGCACACGTTCACGCTGCGGCGGGAGCCCTTGGCTGAACACTGGCAACTCGAGTCCATCAGCTAGTGCGAAGTGGTGCAAGACTCGCTGCAGACCTGATCTCACCAAGTGGCCGTCTTTAGTTGGAGCGCCCCCGGACCGCGCATCAAGGGAGAGACCGCTGAGCTTGCGACAAGGGGTCACGGTTCTAGCGCACAAGCTCCACTAGATCCGGGGCTGTCTCCTTCTGCCAGTCTCCGAGGAGTCTTCGGGCGACCTCATACTGTTCCTGAATTGGTGCTCGCTGCTCGATGAGTTTTGAGGGGTCGATGAAGTCGAATAGAGGAAAAATGCCGTCTTCGTCGCGTCGGAACCCGTCAATTCCGGCCAATCCAAGCCCAAATTCCTCCGCGAGGCGCAATGCGTCAAAGGCAATCTCGGACTTGATCAAGACCATTGACTCTTCAAGCGACACATGTTCGGGAAACTTGTCTTGGAGGGCTGAAGCAAAGTCATCTTCTACCTGGGGCTCTTCCAATCGGGTTCTATTTCGTCTTGAATTTGCACGATCATTCCGTCCTGGTTCGCCGGATGGACGACCACGTCAACAGGACCAGTCCCGGGTTGCGACCACGGTAGACGGCCAGCGTCCTCAAGTACCTCATTGGCGTCTGCCACCGCCGCTTTCAGGCGATACCCCTTTTCTTCTATTGTGATGACGAAAGGGACCTCTTGGGTACGCCAACGATCGAGAATGCCCGGAAGCAACGATCCGAAGGCACCTGCGACGGGAGAGGCGTCGGTGGCCCCGCGAACGGTTACCAAGTAGCCGTGCGTGTTCCCAAACCATTCCAGGTCCGAGATGAGGTCAATTGCTGCATCAAGTCCTGCAGTCCTGTAAGGGTACATAAACTTTGATTCGAGGTACTGGCAGAGGGCTGTAACGTCCGAAAGTCCCGAGAAGTCAAGTTCGAAAACCATCATCCTGTGTGAGCGCGCGTCAGCTTTGAGTTGATCAAGCAGAGATTCAGTAACTCCCAGATGAACGGCGTACTGTTTGCTGATTTCGTCGATTTTCACGGGCCTACCTGATCTGAACCGGTGGATTTATGGGGCGTCAATAATAGATCCGAAGTCAACGCCACGATGCCCAGAAGCACGGCGGTCGGGAAGAATGTACTCCAGTTATAGTGCGTTCCCTACAGCTCAATGCCATTTTTCACGAACAAGAGCGCCCATAAGGGATCCTGCTGCGTTCGTGAACTATGGAAAAGGTTTACCGTCAGAGCCAACGGAAAATGCTTTCATGGTTCCGCCTCCCCCGGCCCTGTAAGGTTCCTCCGGCGTGCCGATTGTGTTTACCTCAGCATGGCCGTTCAGCGAGTACGTGATGTCGAACCCGAACTCGTAGTAGCCATCCTTTGGGAAAACCGAAAGCGTAACCTCCGCTGCATCGTTTTGCGCCACAGTGAATGCTGAACCCGCAAACCCGGTGGGGATTGTCGCTGCAAGCGGACCGTTCCCAACACCCTTAATGACGCCTTTATCTACTGCTACACCCTTTCCAGACTGGAGAGTAACTTCATAGTTCCGTTGGTCGGCACCGCCACAGCCTGAGCCTGAGCCTGAGGGGGACGTAGTCCACTGGGCGGCACCCTCAATATGCTTGTACACACGCGGCGATATCGATTCAACCAGAAGGGTGTCAGCAGGTTGGCGCGCCGTAAGCAACAATTTCAGTTGGGCTGTGTTCCACGGCACTGTTACCCCCGATTTGGTAAGAACGAACGGGTCCAAACCTTGAGCCGAGGTAAGAAATTCCTGAGGGGAAGGACCGCCTGGAATCACCCCGGCAGTGACCTGGCCGCAAGCCACCCAGGGCCAGGAGCTTTCCTTGGCGATCAAGGCGGAATGTCCCAATGAGTCATCAACGACTTGAAATAGCCCGGGGATATACCTGTCGACTGCTTTTCCCAATGCAGGGCTCAGAAGGGCCCCTGCGAGAAATCCAAGCACCCCAACAACGGCAGCTGACTTGGGGAACTTTCTTCTCGGGATGTCGCGGCGCTTGAGGGGCTTGTCGTTACCGAAGGAATCTGCGTTCGACACTAAAGGGCCTCCTCAAGCTCACGTCCTTGAGGACTCAACCTACTCGCAAGAGGTATCCGCTGAGACGATTGACACGTTTAAGCGACGCGGACCATTGGCCCTCGGCAACGACGGTTCGGTCTCTGACGCAGCCCCTTTCCGATGGAAGTGGAATACCAAAAATGACATAGCCTTGGACACATCCTTGCGGAATTGCGGCTTGCCCGGTCAGCGCCGGCGATGAAACACTCTGGCCATGAATCCTTGGTTCGAACGCCAGAAGGTCACGCCGCCAGCGGTTGAAGCTACCGTGCACTATGTATCTGCTTCTGCCGTTATCAATGCATCAAGACAGCGGGTCTGGGACTTCATCAAGCCAGCGGAGAACAGCGTCCTCGTCTCCCCCGATGTTGTGCGAGGCTTCCGAGCTCCTGGTGAGGAGGGGGCTGGTGAGATTCAGGTCTTCATCTCCATGCGCGATGGTCTGGAGCATGTTTCAGCCATAGAAGTCGTAGAAGAGATTCCACTGGAACTGGCCATTACCCGGAACCTCGGTGACCAAGACCCACGAGCGCGTGGGCGGACTTTCCTGCAAGGCGAGGCGGATGGTACAACGGTCCTTGAACACGGGCGGTACTTCAGCCTGCCAGCTGAGGCCGCAGGCCACTTCCATCACTATGAAAAGCACTACAGGCTTCACTGCCGGCAGTACGTCGAACGGGTGAAAGCATTTGTTGAACAACCCCAAGCTGCTGTGGCAGATGCTCCTCCGGATACCGAGCAGCCAGGTCCTCCATTGAGCTAGACACCAATACCGGAGAGGTGATCATCCTACTGATTCCCGCAGGACCTTCCCGCAAAACTACCCGCTGAAGGTGTCGGCTACTCGGCGGTTGTTCCACTCCCATGAAAGGTGCGCGCCTCGCGGCCATGGTGCAGTGCTCGAATCCAACCGTCCCCTTGGACGCTTCCTCCACCGACGCCTCGGGCCAGAGCGCGTTCCTGTCGGACTCCGGAACTTGGAATCTGTTCCATAGGACATTTGACCAACTGGCATGGTGACCCCCCTAAATTCCCCTCTCATCTGTGAAGACGATTTCGAACTGCTGCGGGACCACGTTGAAGGTTGACGGGCTAAGACCCAATGGTGTTCTTGTAACTAACAACGTGGATCCTCACCCCGGCTTGGGCTATTTGATCCAGCGCTGTGGGGTCGGCACTCGGATCTGTCACGAGGTCGTCGATCTGGGTCAGGTCGGCCATTTTCGCCAGCGTCACTTCCCCTACTTTGGAGCCGTCCGCAACGACGATGACGCGCTTGGCTGCGTTAACCATCGCGTTGTTGGTGCGGGCCTCTGTGTCGTCGTGCGTTGTCACACCTCCCTCAGCACTGATCCCGTCCGTCCCGAGCACTGCCGTGCCGATGTTCATGGACCTAAAGGTTGCTTCAGCCAACGGCCCCACCGCTTCAAGAGAGCTGGAGCGGACTTTTCCGCCGGTCATGATGACATTAAATCGCGGGTTTGCCGCACAGTCTGTAGCTATGGTCAGCGCGTTTGTGATGACCGTCAGGCCTGTCCTGTAATGAAGCGCCCTGAGGACGTCGTGCGTCGTCGTGCCACCGTTTACGGCGAGAGCATGGGGTCCAGTGGGGATCATCTGGGCCGCCGTTCGGGCTATAAGAATCTTGGCATCGCGCGCCTGGGAATCCCGCAATCGCGCAGGAATCTCGGCGCTGGATTCGTTTGCCCGGGCGCCGCCATGCGTTCTGACCAGAAGCCCCTGCTCGTCCAACTCGGCCAGATCCCGCCGCAGAGTCGCTTTCGATGACCCGAGCCGAACCACCAAAGCTTCCAGTGAGACGGACTGCTCGGTATGCAGCACCGATAGGATCTGACGCATCCGTTCCAGGCGTTTTCTACTCACTGCTTGCGGTCGAAGCTCTTGGAGGGGCCGCGTAACCAAAACGATCATTCTCCTAATCCGAACAATATTTCTGCTCACTTTAGCAGTTTCTCGCTCAAAAGATTGATCGCTTCGCTCACTTTGCGCACAATGGACATGACGGGAATCACAGCGGATATGGGCCCAGGAGCGGCCCGGTGTTTCCCACTATCGACACCTTCAACGGTCCTGCGATGCCGCTGCACTCTGCCATCCGGACACTATGTCCGGCTGTCTGGGCGACTGCCAGCACCGTGCCGAATCGCCAAAGTAAAGGAAAAAATTGTGAATCATCTTGCGGAGATCGTGTCCCGCAACAAAGCCGGGGAAGGAGTAGGAATCTATGCGGTGTGCTCAGCACATCCATCGGTTCTGGAGGCTTCGATACGCCAGGCCCGCGAGGACGGGACGTATTTGCTCATCGAGGCGACGTCGAACCAGGTCGACCAGTTCGGCGGCTACACGGGCATGAGGCCCGAACAATTCCGGGACTTGGTCTTTTCGATCGCCGATGCAGAAGGCTTCCCTCGGACTCGCCTCATCCTGGGCGGAGACCATCTCGGCCCGAATCGCTGGCAGAGCCTGCCGGCGGAAGAGGCAATGATGAACGCTGAAGGGCTAATCGCTGCCTATGTGGAGGCCGGATACACGAAGATCCACCTTGACTGCAGCATGTCCTGCGGCGGAGATCCCGTGCCGCTCGGCGACCAGACGGTCGCTGAGCGTACTGCGCGCCTTCTTGATCTGGCGGAAAAGGTTGCTGCCCGGCGGTCTCCGCTCAATGAGCCCTTTTATGTCATAGGCACCGAGGTGCCTGTTCCCGGCGGAGCACACGAAAAATTGGAGGATCTGGCAGCCACGACACCTGAGGCTGCGAGAGATACGCTCGACCACCACCGAAAGGCGTTTTCAGCGAAGGGTCTGGACTACATCTGGCCAAGAATTGCGGCGCTGGTGGTTCAGCCCGCAGTGGAGTTCGATCACGCCCAAGTTGTCGATTACAGCCTGGATAAGACCGTCGGTCTGAGCGACGTGCTTAACGGGATGTCCAACACGGTATTCGAAGCTCATTCCACGGACTACCAGGACACAGCCCGCCTCACTGACCTCGTAAAGGACCACTGGGCCATCCTGAAAGTCGGCCCCGGCCTGACGTTCGCAATGCGCGAAGCGCTGTTTGCTCTGGCACGCATTGAGGACGAAGTCGTTCCGGCAGAAAATCGGTCCGACCTTATCGAAATAATCGAGCAACGAATGCTGGCTAACCCGAAATACTGGGGCAGTTATTACCACGGCGATGCTGATGAACAAAGAGTCGCGCGCCGGTTCAGCTACAGCGATCGAATCCGCTACTACTGGCCGGATCAGGACATCGATCAAGCCGTGCGCCGCTTGTACGAGAACCTCGACAAGTCCGGAATTCCACTCACACTCCTCAGCCAATTCCTGCCGGCGCAATACGCTCGGGTCCGCGCGGGGCATCTGGTGCCGGGCCCACACGAATTGACGATAGATAAAATCCGCGATGCCCTCCGTCCTTACGCATTCGCCTGCAACCCGCAGGTCCGCGAGCGAGTCAGCAATCCCTTAGGAGCAGTTCGTGTTTGAGATCAGCACGTCCACCGTCGATGCCGGCGCCAGCGCCACCATGCGCGAGATAATGCAGCAGCCCCAGGTTTGGCAGGAGCTCGCATCAATCATCGAGGCGGGTCGGAATGAGATTGATGCCTTCCTCGCCCCACTCCTGAAGCTTGCCAACCTTCGCATCATCCTGACCGGCGCTGGCACGTCGGCCTTCATCGGTGAGATTGCAGCACCGGCATTGTCGAAAAGCCTGGGGAGGCGGGTAGAGGCCGTCGCCACGACGGATCTGGTATCCAACCCGACACAACATTTCGCCGAGCGGCTCCCGACTTTGCTGGTTTCATTCGCTCGTTCGGGTAACAGTCCGGAAAGCACTGCCGCCACGAATCTGGCCGAAGAAGTGCTCGGATACAACTTGGTCCACCATCTGGTGGTCACCTGCGACCCGGCAGGCCTGCTCGCCTCAGAACATCGCGATCAGCCGAATTCACTGGTCCTCCTCATGCCCTCCAAGGCAAATGACGAAGGCTTCGCGATGACGTCCAGCTTCACCTCAATGCTGCTCGCCGGCCTGCTTATCTTTGATGGAAGAAACGACCACGCCATACAAGCGCTGTCATCTGCAGCCTCCGACGTTATTTCGACCCGCTCGAAAGAAGTAGAACTGCTCGTGCATCGGGCCGGCAATAGAGTCATCTATCTGGGCAGCGGGCCGTTGACCGGTCTGGCGCGTGAGTCTGCACTAAAACTTCTGGAACTTACCGCGGGGCACACGGTCACATATTTCGATTCGGCCTTGGGCTTCCGGCACGGACCCAAAGCTGTCATCGACAAAGACACCCTCGTCATTGTCTTCATCTCCTCCGACCCTTACACCAGCCGCTATGACACCGATATCGTGTCCGAACTCCGAACCAATCTGGGTGAAGACCACGTCATGACCATTTCGGCGGACCCCACTGGGGCCGGGGACGGACCGGGGTGGACGCTGGAGGGACTGAGCGGCTTGAATGATGCCTACCTCGCCGTCGCCTACGCCGTTTTCGCCCAACTCTTTGGCCTTAACTATTCACTTCGCCTCGGCGCCCATCCCGATAATCCGTTCCCCGACGGTGGCGTCAACCGCGTCGTTAAGGGCGTCATCATTCATCCTCTGGGAACCTCCCAGCCATCGATGAGCGAGGACAACTGACATGCGAACCTTCCTAGGTGTCGACGGTGGCGGATCCAAAACCGCGTTCGTCCTTATTAACGAGGCCGGTGACGTCCTTGCCGAGACAAAGGGCCCCAGCTCCTATTACTTCGAAGAAGGCATCGGCCTGGTGGAACGTGTCCTGGGTGAAGGCATCGACACCATTTCACGGCAGGCCGGTCTAGCCGCGTCGGATATCACCCAGTCTTTCTTCGGCCTACCCGGCTACGGCGAAGCCAGTGCTGATCTTCAAACACTGGTTTCCATCCCAGAGAGCTTACTCGGCACTACTCGCTACTCCTGCGATAACGACATGATCTGTGGGTGGTCCGGATCTCTCGCCGCAGCGGACGGAATCAACGTCATCAGCGGGACGGGGTCCATGACCTACGGGGAGCGGCGTGGGCGTACTCACCGGGCCGGAGGCTGGGGCGAGCTTTTCGGTGACGAGGGGTCCGCCTATTGGGTCGCGGTACGAGGGCTCAATGCCTTCTCCCGCATGAGTGACGGACGCCTGCGCAGGGGGCCTCTCTATGAAGCCATGAAGTCCCGCGCGGGTGTGCAGAACGACCTTGACCTGGTCGGTGTCGTCCTCAACGACTGGCACGGCCGCCGCACAGCAATCGCCGATCTCTCCAAAACAGTCGTCGAAGCCGCCGAACTCGGCGATTTCGTCGCCCGCGAAATCCTCAACGACGCATGCGACGAGCTGGCGCTCATTATCGACGCCACCGCCAACGAGCTTGGATACACATCCGAGGAAGTTGTCCCGGTCTCGTACTCAGGTGGAATGTTCACCGCGCCGCATATGCTCGAAATCTTCGAAACCTCTTTAGGGTCACGATCCCTCCAATACGAACTGCGCACCCCACTTCTCGGCCCAGACATCGGGGCCGCCCTCTATGCGGCGAAGGTAGCAGGAAAACCCTTATCTGGTAGGGCACTGAAAAAGCTGGAACAACATCCAATTCAATCCGACGCCTAAGAAAGCTGTCATGAAAAAGACCCAATCCTGGATTGTTTATGCATCACTTCTGGTCCTCTTTTGGGGCGTATGGGGAGCCTTCTCGGCGCTGCCGAATACTCTCTACGGGTACCCCAATGAAATGATTTATGTGATCTGGTCCCTCACCATGATCGTTCCCGCGGCCTTCGCATTACGTCGGCAAAAATTCGACCGACGACCCAAAGCCGCCCTTTACGGAATCCTCGTCGGACTGAGCGGCGCGGGGGGCCAACTCCTTCTGTTCAAGGCCCTGACCATCGGGCCCGCCTACCTTATCTTCCCGATCATCTCCATCTCCCCGGCAATCACCGTACTCCTGGCAATACTTTTCCTTCGAGAGAGGCTTTCCAAAATCGCTGTCCTGGGTTTGGCTGCCGTCCTCGTCGCGCTGGTCCTCTTCAGCATCACCAGCGGCGGCGAAGACGCCGGCACCGGCCCTTGGCTGATCCTCTCGATCCTGATCTGCATCGCCTGGGGTGTGCAGGCATTCTTCATGCGGAAAGCCGCGACGATCGGCGTGAACGACGCGACCACGTTCGCGTGGATGGCCATCACCGGGCTGCTGCTGGCACCCATTGCCATCCTTGCAGCCGGCGGACTTCCCATGGACGCGCCATGGCAGGCGCCGGCTCTCACGGCGGCAACGCAATTGCTCAACGCAATCGGTGCGCTGTTCCTCGTAATGGCGTTGAGCAGGGGCAAGGCTTCCATTGTGTCCCCGGTCACCAACGCACTGGCCCCCGCGCTTACGATCGTCGTCTCCCTCGTCGTCTACCAGACACTGCCCACTGTATTCGGGACAATCGCCATCGTCCTGGCGCTAGTTGGTTCAACGCTCATGGTCTACAGCGACGAACGCCGTGGTCAAGCCCTCAGCGAGGCCGTCCTCGAGGAAGACCGTGACGGCAAGCCTGTTTCGCCCTAATGAAACCAGATGAGGGGCCCGGACAGCCGGGCCCCTCATCTGACTCACGCAGTCGCCTCACCCAACCAGCACAAACCCGGACCTCCATACAAGGAACACAATGCCACTGCTATCAACTGCAGATCTCATGGGCGAAGCACAACACACGCAGCACGCCGTCGCCGCCTTCAACGTCATTACCCTCGAGCACGCCGAAGGAATCGCTTTGGGAGCAGAACGAACAGGAATGCCCGCCATCCTCCAGATAAGCGAAAATGCTGTGAAGTACCATGGCTCGCCATACGCCATCGCCGCAGCCAGCGCCGCCGTGGCACGCAACTCCAGTGCGAGAATATCCCTTCATCTGGATCACATCACCGACCCATCCTTGGCCTATCTGGCACCCGAACTATCAGTCAGTTCAGTCATGTACGACGGCGCTGCCCTTCCCTACGAGGAAAACGTCAGACGAACACGGGAAGTAGTTGAATGGGGCCACCAGCGCGGCATATGGATCGAAGCCGAATTGGGTGAAATCGGCGGAAAGGACGGAGCCCACGCACCCGGCGTGCGTACCGATCCCGACGAGGCCCGGCAATTCGTGCAGGCCACAGGCGTTGCTGCACTAGCTGTCGCGGTCGGCTCCTCTCATGCCATGACGTCTAAAACTGCGTCCCTTGACCATGACCTCATCAGGAGGCTCAATTCGAGCTTGGAGATCCCTCTCGTGCTTCATGGCTCCTCCGGAGTCTCAGATGATGAACTCAGACTCGCGGCGCAGGAAGGCATGGTAAAAATCAACATAGGAACTTCCCTTAACCTTGCGTTCACTGCCGCCGCCCGGCGCTACTTGAACGATAACCCCTTGGGCACCGACCCTCGCAAATACCTGCGGGCTTCAAGGGATGCAGTCTCGGAGGTCGCAGCCCATACGCTGATGACTCTAGCAACAGCCCGATGCCCGATCCCCGGTGGGCCACATGCAGTTACCCGGCAGGCCTAAACCGCATTGATCCGTCCCGGCAGGTTCAATATCCCCCGGCTGGCGCCGGGGGGGACGGGTAGATTCTCGCTCTTTAGGCACCGAGATCCTTTAGCCGAAGATGTGCGCCGTTGGAATGTCCATTACCCAGCGCTGCCCTGTGAAGCCTCCGATTCCGTTTCCCTGGTACAGCCATATGGTGCCGCCGTCGTCTTGGGCAATGACGTCGCCACGACCGTCGTTGTCGTAGTCCCCGGGGGCTGCGACCAGGTCCATGCCCTGCCAGCCCCACCCGATTTGAATGCGGTTTTGCCATCCACCCGCCCCATTGCCTGGGTAGAGCCAAAGCTGCCCGTTGGTGTCCCTGGCTATAACATCCGAGGGGCCATCGCCGCTGAAGTCGTGTCCGCTGAAGATCGCGTTCATGACGTTCCACCCCCAGCCCACCTGGACGCGGCCGGGAAACCAGCCTCCATCACCGTTGCCTTTGTACATCCACAGGGCACCGCTGCCGTCCCTGGCCAGGACATCCGGAGCTCCGTCGCCGTCCCAGTCCCCCGGTGAGGTCAGGGCTGTCATGACATCCCAGCGCCAGCCGATCTGGTTGATCTGCGTACCACCGCTCCACCCGGGCACCCGTAGTAACTGGCCGTCCGGGGTCCGAACAACCCAGTCAGCGTGGCCGTCGCCGTCCCAATCCCCTGGCATGAGCACGGCATCAACGGCGCCTATGTTTCCTGCTGCCCTCTGTGGCTGGCTCTCACCATTCGCTGCATAAACCTCTATTTGCCCGCCGTTACCAATGGTCACGAGGTCCGAGTAAACCTCACCGGCATCGGAAGGTTCCTGGACCAAGTTGTGCCAAAGAAAATCGTCTGCACTTGCAGTGGCAGGCACAGCCGTTCCAGCTACCAGCATGGAGAGAAGGGCAACAACGGACATCATGAAACGGCGCACTGAATCCCCCTGATCCGAACCCTTCCCGCCTGCCGGCGGAGCTCCTTGAGCTTATATTGCCCCCTGCGGACCAACAATACTGAAATGAAACGGCGGGTTCGCGAGCACTATTGATGAGTCTGGTCGCCTCTTGGGCTCCCGGTGGGACTCAAGCTACGCTGGCGGGGTGCGGATCGACGGCGTAAAACTCTGGGCACTGCTGTACGAGTTGGACGATCCAGCGCACCTGGAGACGCCGCAAGGATTCGACTGGGAAGCCGCGCGCCGACAGTTCGACCACCTGGTCGCGCGCCTCAACGCCGCTTTTCAGACCACGTGACGCGACGGATCGGAGCATCGAGGATGCCTCGTATCACGCCGAGCTGACCGTTCCTGCCGACGCAACCGCCACAGGATGCGATCTCGTCGTCCGGGTCTCGAACTTCGGCAATCTCGCCGTTCTGGTGCTTGAGAACCCGGGAGCTTATGACCAAGAGGAGTTCGACGCGCTCGTTCACGAGAGTGACCTCACACGCATCTTGGAGAGCCTTGACGAGGGAGATTACATCCTCGTTCCGGAAGAGCCGCTTTGGTCGCCCTACGACGGCCGCGTCTCCGCTTCGGTGTTCCTGCAAAGCAAGCCGAGCTGGTGGATCAGGTACTTCGACTACCTATAGGCGTGCCACCGACGATACTCCGGAACAGTCTCAAGTCGGCCGCAGGCAGCCCTTTGTCCTGGACGGTTCGGCGCTACCTCTAAAGCCTTCCCAAAAGCTCCGTCTTCTTGCTTTCAAATTCTGCTTCGGTGATGATACCGGCGGCCTTCAATTCTCCGAGTTTGGTCAGTTGCCCCATCACATCACCCTGGGCCCCTCGGGCAGCGGCGGGAGCCTGCGTTACAGGAAGCTCGTGTGCGGGAGCGCTGTCGTTGGGCTGTTGTGTCGGATGTGTACCAAGGATGAGCTGAGTAAGAACCTCTTTCACCTTCGCAGCTTCGGAATGCGAGACGCGGAAATCCACTGTGTTGCCGGAGGTAATGACAGAAACTTTGCTGTTCAGCAAGCCGTCCCGCGACGTGGTCACACTGGACATGCTTTTGACTGGGATCATTTCTGTCCCGGACTTACCGTTTTTGAACCCCGTCGCAAGCAAAGACACGCCTGCCGTGAGTACTCCTGCAGTGAGCTTTCCGCTCGATACTCCGCGGGGCTTTATCCATTCGATCCGGTCCTTATACACCGACACCTTGGCGTTTTTCCCGTCAATGTGCGAGGTAAAAGTGAAAAATGGCTGTGTTTCCAATTTCGTTCCCTCCATGTTCCGGCCAACGGCGTTGTCAGCGATCCTCCCCCAAGCCCAGGAGAACCCAGCCTCTTGGCGAGGATCTTAGCAATATGACGACCGGAAAAAGTAGGGGCCGTGGCCATGCGAGCCGCAGGACTCCTTCCTTCCTTGGACGATGAACCCTACGGTTGTCTCGTGGCCAGAATGACTCCCAAGGAAGCTACTGCCGTCAATGTGCTGCTGGGCTACTTTGCAGGTCGGTCCGAACAACCACCTGCAGAGATTGTGCGGTCGCTTGAAACGCTCGCCAACCGGGCCCATAATCGTTTGCAGGCAGGATGGAATGAAACCGCGGTGCGGCAACAGTGGCCCTATGCCTTTCAATTGGAGACTGACCAAAGCAACGAACAGGCGACTGAACAAGCACCAGCAGCTCCTGAGGCTGATTAGATCAGCATCGACGGCAGGCTGTTAAGGCATTCCTCCAGAAACACTGAAGCTCTCGCCTTGCTTGACCTTGACCTGTAGGGTCACCCCATGGACCTCGTCTCGCCCCAGTTTCCAGCCTCTGTCATCGGCCGGCTCGTCGATGAGTTGTCCTGGGAAGGCAGGAAAATCCGCAGGCTGAGGAACGGCGGCAGAGGGGATGAGAACGTCCTCACCGCCGAGGCCCTGCTGTTGCTCTCCTACCTTCCCCGGGAAGCTTTCCTCGGCGACGTCCTGGCAGCTTCCCATGGCGCAGAGCAGGTGCGGTCCCGGATTGGCGCTGGTTCGGAGCAAGCAACGCTGCAGATGTTCCCCACCGAGATCAAAATCCCAGGCACCAGCATCGGGGTGCAGGCCGATGCTGCGATCTGGCAGGAGCACTCGGCAGTGCTGGTTGAGGCAAAAGGTCCACGGGCAGGTGCGCAATTCCAGAAGACCCAGCTTGCACGGGAGTTCCTGGCCCTCATGGCAGATCCAAAGGAGCACAATCTCCTCCTGGTCATCCTGGGCTCCCCTCCCCCTGTCCGGATCCAGTCTTCAGGTCGCGTTGGGCTTTACGACGGCGTCGCCACAGGGCTCGAAGAGCTGTGCGCCCTCAGCGGACGACCGGCTGAGGACTATGAGCGCCTGCGCCAGTTGATTCCCGAGACAGTGAGCTGGATAACCTGGCAGGAAATAAGGGACGTCGTGGCGGCCACGGCCGCTGACTTCAGCTGCCCTGATCCCAGCGTCTCCAACACTGTTCAAAGACTCGCCGGGGACCTCGTGAACACCATCGACTGGCACTGCGGCGTCGGGACTCCAGTAAGCCCGAGCCCAGTAACCCAAGCATAGGTAGGCCCGTCAAGGACGCCCAACGAAGCCAAGCTCGCCCCTCGACGGATCATCTCGCGGGGATCAAGCCCGAGCGCCCGGAGATCGTTCTCGACCTTGCCACAAATTCAGTGCACGCTAAGGCATCCGATGTGGCCGTGAACGTAACGCCATATCTTGAGAGCCAGCTTTGGCCCACCGACACACCACGACCGCGAAGGCACTGCCAACAACGGGGCCAGTGAAAGCAGCCGCCACCCAACGATCGTATGTCAGGGGAAAAAGCGTGTAGTACGCATAAATGAGCGCGGCGGACACCAGCATAGCGACGATACCAGCAACGAGTGCCCGGGCTGTTGGGGGCATCACCTTCGGGAGCCGAAGCAGGACGGCCAGCACAGGAGCTGAAACGACCAGACCCAAGATCACCATGGTAGGTATCTCGAACAGGAAAAGATTAATCAAGATCCATGGAACGTAGGCGATACTAAAGCGCCCTATGTTGTAAGTAGCGCTGAGCCCCACAGCTCCACTTGTGCCAAGAATTGCGCCCAGGAGGAAAAGTCTCCAATTCAGGCTCCTGGAGCGCCACCAATTCTCCGGACGTCGCCTATCCGCCATAGTGCTCCACCTCTTCTAGTTTCACTTTAGTTTGCTCCAGGGGAGCTACGCTTCAGGGGATGTTGATGCCTGGTAGATGCTGGCGCCACGCCCCACTCACGATTCGGCTGAACGCCTCTGATTTTGTCTTGCTTATCCCAGCAGTTTGGAAGGGATGATGTCGACTTGGCGCCGAGTGAACGCGAAGCCTCCGCTGCCGTTGCCCGGGTAAAGCCAAAAGGCGCCAGCGCTGTCCTTGGCTATGACATCGCCGTAGCCCTCATAATCCAAACCGCCAGGAGCAACAAGCAAGTCCATGTCCTCCCAGCCCCACCCGATCTGAAGCYGGGCATTCCACCCTCCAAGCCCGTTGCCTGGGTAGAGCCACAGATTGCCCTGAATGTCGCTGTCCATGACGTCCCCTGCCCCATCGCCGCTGAAGTCGTGGCCGCTGAAGATGGACGTCATGATGTTCCATCCCCAACCAACCTGCGTCCTGCCCGGTACCCAGCCGCCGGTTCCGTCGCCGCGGTACCTCCAAAGGGCACCGGAACTGTCTCTGGCCAGGACGTCGGGCTCCCCGTCCCCATCCCAATCCCCAGGAGATGTCAGAGCCGTCATGACGTCCCATCCCCACCCGATTTGGGCGGTATACGGAGATCCGTACCCCTCCATCGACCCTCCACGTAGGTGCAGTCCGCCGTCGGCATTCCTAGACAGCCAGTCGGCGTAGCCATCACCGTCCCATCCCCGGGCAGAAGCAGGGCATCGGCGTCAGGGACCACCGTGTGGCCTGCCTCGAGCCGATTGCTTTCCCAAGTGGGTTTGCCCTCGTAGACCCACTGGTCCCCGTTGTCTTCAACGACCAGAAGGTCGGAATAGACGACACCGTTGTCCCACTAGATCTGGACGAAGTTGTGCCACGAGAAGTCATCGGCACGTGCAGGCGCTGCCGTTGCAGGAGCAGTTAGCAAGCAGACCAAGAGAGCGGCAATGGAAAAACTTTTGCGACGCACGGTACTCCCCCTCAAACCGATATCCCCACGCGTACGGCGGTTTCTTGACCTTATCCAGCAGCCAGATGCCAGGCAGTGGCCGGTGATTAACCGCGACCGGGCTTAGCATCGGATAGCTTTGTCTGTGGCATCTGTCTGTCCTTGCGCGTCGTTGGATCGGGACGTCCGGCAGAGACACTGAAGGGGGGCCCCGAATGGCCGCAAATGCGGGTGCTGAACTGCTCAGTGATCTTTACCTGGACGACAGCTATGTGCTGGACATTCAGGCCAGCCGCGGGCGGCTGGCCATCACTATGGAGTTCGCCCTCGCCCCGGAACGTCCCCCGTACTCTCCAGCCCTTCCCGGCGAGCAATACTGCTACCGCAAGGGAGTCTTGGTGTTCGAGGGAGTAACCGAGCTGAACTGGACCGGACAGCTCACTTCCAGGCCGTCGCGGGACCCTGACGGATCGATCGACTATGGCAACATTGACGCCCTTGTCATCGATGGGAATCACTACACCGTGGAAGGAGGCATGGGGAGAATCAACCTCCAAGCCGCAGCCATCAGGGTCGCCTTGGTCTCCGACGGCACAACCCGCACGCCGCCACAATAATGATGGCAAATACAAGTCAACAAAGCTTCGCCAGTCCCCGTACCCTTGGTAGGCAGTCATGAATTACATCCTCGTATTGCAATGGCCAGGTCGCACTGAGGCTGACTATGACGGACTTCTCGCCATGGAAGACCTTCTGCTAGCTGAACTCCCGGAAGCGCATGGACTGGTTGATGGGCACGATTTTGGGTCAGGCGAGATGAATATCTTCGTCCACACTGAACGACCGTTGGAAGCGTTCGCGGATGTGATGACGACGCTGGGTTCTCACGCACGATGGGCCGATGCCCGGGCAGCATACAGGAGCATTGACTCAGATGATTTTGTGATTCTGTGGCCAAAAAGCCTGGAACAATTTGAAGTGTCATGACGATGCAACGAAGTCTCTAGAGGCCGGCATTTGGGTCTGGTTCACAGCGGGCCGCGGACGTAGGTGCTGCCCGGGCGAGGCCCAACGACGGCGAAAGCAGAATTAGTGGGGAATCAGCAGGCGATCCATATTGTCTTGGTCCCCTCGGCGTCCCGGAAACAGGGAGGGAACTCGCATGAAGGCCCGGTACAGCAAAGCGACGGAGGATGCATTCTTCTCAACATTGGGTCCGTTCCATATCGGCTATTTACTCTTGGGGGGAGGGTTCCTTTTCCTTGCGATAGTCCAACCCAACCTGAACGATCCCGGCACCTATTGGGCTATTGGCCTAGGAGCACTTCTCATGATCGTCGGAGGCGTCCTAATCATAGGAAACGCAGGAAGACGATGGCTGCGAGTACGCCAATCAGTGAAGGAAGACCGCAGGCGCATCCAAGAGGGTCGACCTCTCGAACGAGAGGATCCACCAGAAGCAACGCCGGGCAACCAGGCGTAATATCGTCCTTTGGTATCGCCAACAACGCCCTCCACGAAAGTGGTAAACAATGATCGGTCCGATTCTGATGGGAGCCACGCTTATCGTCATGGGCGCTATGGGATATGCCGTATCAACCACGCTTGCAAGGTGGGGTGCAAACTGGCATTGGACGCTCCGAGACGAAGAAAAGCCCGCATATGCGAGTAGGAAGCGGCAAACGCTTAGAATCGGGGCGATCTGCTTCATAGCGCTGGGTGGTGCACTGATAGTCATGGGCCTTCTTACCGCCCTTGTGACCGGTCGCTGGGTGTGGAGTTTACTCGCCGTCTGATCATCGCCCACGATGTATATTGCACAGTGGCCGTGCGACTGCGACAAAATCACAAGGAGAAAAAACGATGGCGTCGGGAACAATATTTGGTCTGGCCTTGATAGGAGCCGGCGTACTAATGACGGCCCTCTCCACAGTCCTGACAGAAGCCGCTGCAAACACGCAATCCTACTTCCGACCCAACCTGGACAAGCCTGCTTTCAACGTCGAAACGTCAAGGTGCTGCGCGTCATGTTCGGCGCCTGGATTGTCCTGGGCATTATCTTAGCCCTCGTCGCTTGGATCTCAGGGCCGTGATGATCGGTCTGCAGCACCCTGGAGATCAAGCCAAGTCGGCAAGATGAGGATTTCGCCGGGAAGAAGCCATCCGGAGGCTATTCCGGGTAGCTCCTGCTCATATAAAGCTCCACGACTTTGCGGCTAACGGCTCCCCTCGACGCGACATGGATGCCGTTTTCTTTGGCCCAGGCCCGCACCTTCTCGTTCTCTGGTCGTTGAGGCTTTGTCTTCTTGGGCCCTTTCACGACGCGGGCAGCTGCAGCATACGGAGCAAGCGCTGAACGTAACTGCTCGTCATGGGCATCGTTGAGGTCGATTTCGTACGAAGTGCCCTCAACGGAGAAGGAAACCGTCTGCTGCGCTTCAGTTCCATCGAGATCGTCGTGCAGGGTAATTATTGTTTTCGTAGCCACCCTCCGACAGTACCTCGGGGAATAGCTGGTTTTGAAGCAATTATGCGTGAACTGCGGCCTTTAATTTTAGATGAGAAGAGACCATCTCCGCGAGCGCGATTTCCCTTACGGTTACAGTGTGTTCCAGCTCGCAATCCTTACGCGAAAAGCGTCAATAGATATTACGAGTAACGACGAAATCATTGAATTTACTCGGCGAATGCTCAACCCGTCCAGGGTTATGCCGCAGACTTTGCTTTTGACTACGTGCGACTCCCCTGCCCGTCCAAAGCTCCACCCAGCCCTGGCGAACAGGTTCAGTCCTGTTCGCTTCGATCCTGTCGCAGTGATCACGCCACCCCAACTCGACACTACTGCTCGGCGCAGCCCGTAAGGCACCGTCCGCTGGCAACTCCCAACCTTGGATGTTTATCGCCGGGCTACGAGGGGACAGCGTTCACTCAAGGCTGGTCCCGCATCTGGCCCGAAGATCCTCAGCGTGGGCACCCGCTGCATCGCTTTTGGTGGCAAACCTCGCGCAAATTCACGTCGAAGACACCCCCGATTGGGAGTACTCGGAATTCTCCCGCTATGACCTCGGCCAGGCCGTGGCATATATGAGCATCCAGGGACTCTCGCTGGGTCTGGACGCCCATCAGTTCAGGGCCTTCGACCGCGAAGCCGTGGCAAACGAATTCAGTGTGCCACTGCCTTGGGAGGTCACATCTATGACAGCATTCGGTGTCGCCGCGCACGCACCAGGGGCCCACAGCTCAACAGGCACCAACAGGGACCGCGCCAGCATCGACGACATCACATGGGCGCGGGAGCAGTAGCCCCATCAGCTGCTTCACCAGCGGCCAAGCTGCTAGTCGCTAGTCCCCGACGAGTCGACTATGTCGACATGGCAGGCTCACTCAGCAAGATCGATCGCGCCAATCAACGACCGGGAAATTACTGCGTACCCAGCGCCTGAAGTACCAGTTCGAATAATTCCTGTCGTGTCAAGGTATTCGTTTTACGCAGCCCGTTGGAGATGTGATTCTGAACAGTCCTAGGGCTGATTCTCAAATTCGCCCCAATGTCCGCGTCCGAATAATGGCCGGCAAGGGCAGCGATCTCCATCTCCCTGTCGGTCAACGACAAGGTGCGGGAGCTGACAAGTTCACCCGCGATTGCAGGTGGATATTGCCCCCCGGCCTCGAAGTCATCAGTACGTGCAACAATGCCCGCAGACTTCAGAACGTCGGGACTACTCGACGGCAATCCCCGGAGAGTATTACTGAGTGCACTGCGTAGTATCCGCCGATCCGTGAATCCTTCTGCCTGCGGAAGTACTCGCCAACTGTGGGAGGGCGGATGGCTACCTTGGGATCGGCTGTTTCGTTTTCGAGGTAAGTGAGAAACCCTCGTTGCTCAAGGCCGCGGAGCGAATGCTGGTCCACAACGCTTTGCAGTCTTGCCAGGTATATTGTGCCCGTGATGGCCAGGGCGTGGAGTGCCGTGATTTCGCCCGGACTCAGATCCACAAGCAACGACTCAACGGTGCCCCGAAGATGGGCATTCCACAAGGAACTGCCCGCGGCGCGCCACTTGCCCCTTGAGATTCTGAGTATGCCGCTAAGCGCCGCTGTTTCTGCCATGCGCTCGATGAGACGTGGATTGCCTGCCGATTCGGTGAGAAGCAGTAGAGCCGTCTCCGTTTCGAGGGGTGTCCCAGTACCTTCAGGGCCAGGGCTTGTACCTGCTCGAGCTGAAGGGACGGCAAGTGCAACAGCAGGTCACGGCCCTGGCTGAGAACGGCAGAGACGCCTTCAGAAAACGCCGGGGATTCTGCAGCCCTGAACACCAGCGGAACCTCGAACCTGAGCCGTATTGCCTCCAGGACGGCAAGTGACTCGTTATCGAGAAACTGGATATCGTCTGCAAGAAGTACGTCATTGCCCGAGCGGGCCAGCCTGAGAGCAAAGGCGTTGGTGCGGTCTACTACTCCGCCCCTTCCGGCCATGATCTCCAGATCGATCGGTATCAGGCCCGAGAACGGAATGGCCCGATGGGTCACAAGTCCGCAGACATGGTGGACATCGAATCCTGCGCTCTTCAATCTGGTCATGACGCCCCGCAGCACCGTCGTTTTGCCGCTGCCGGATACCCCCACAATCCGTATGCTGTAGCCAAGGCGGACGTAATTCACCGTTCTCCGAACAATATGCTCGAACACCCGCTAGCCTTCCACCCTCGATAACCCCAACTTGCCTCATTAATAGGTGTGCGAAGGTTGGCTAACGTGACGGCCTCCAGCAGTGGTGAAGGTAGCAGCGACAGTAGTGGTCGCTATGGGAAGCCCCTCCCGATGCCCCGATCAGGAGCACAGCTGTAGTCGCCCGAATCGGGTAAGACATCGAAATCGGACCGCTGGCGCTTCAGTGTGGCGAGCCCATCAGCGAATTGCAGTCCCCAAGAAAGACCGTGGCGTCAGTCGCTTTCGGCTGGCTCGTCCAAGGTGGCACGCAGTTTATACAGCCACTCCCCCGTCTCCACAGCAAATCCGGCCAGCATCTCGGTTTCCCGGATGCTGAGCATGTAGATTCCCAACCCTTCATGCCTGAGTTCATGGTCGAATGGGCGGCTGGAATTGTAGCGATTCCACACCTCACTCACCTCCATATAGTGCAGGTTGGCGCGTTCCCAACGGTGCCAGGCTGCTGCGAACGGCTCGATCATCATGCCAGGAGTATTGCAGATCGAAGAATTGGCTACATGCAACCTTCATGGGTGCATCCCCGAGTAAGGACCAGGTGCTGCGGTGGTTCCGATGAGGAGCTCTTTGGACAGTAATCTCTATACCGCGCCCAGCGAAGTACGGCCCGAAACTCTCCCATAACAGCGTCACATTGGTTTGGCGGTGAGGATGACCCGAAGGGTCGTGAAAGGCTATGTCCTCGTCGGATGCCTTCGTGGCAAGGACGAGGTGACCACCTGGGGCCAGACCAGATGGCGGCGGGTCGTCAGTAGTCACGTTGCGGATGGCCGGATTCACCGACAGCATCATGACTGTGTTCGGTCGGCCCAGAGCGTCCCGAACGCGTTTCATGTCTACCGTCCTGTGCACCGTTCCGCTCAATCCCCATCTGGAGCGGATGTAGTCCACGAACGGATGATAAATGAGCCCGGTAACCTGCTGGCCACTGACTTGGTAGGCTCCGGCCCGTACCAGATCCGAAGTAAGCTCCGCCGCAGTCGCCGCACCTGGCGGGAGGATCATACGGAGACAGGCAACTCCGCATGTATGCCATGCCCAAAACCCATAGTCCCGAGCTCTAGTCCATCCCGAATTTCTCCAATTCGGATCCTCCGTGGTTTCCAGACGGCCTTCCAAGAATTCGGTGACGAGCTCTGAGGATTCGAACTGCGAAATGTAGCGTAGATGCGCGCTCATGGACTGTTCCTGGGGCTTGAAGGAGAAATGGTGCAGGTTGCAAGTTCGAAGTGCCTGGCTAACTTGGCGGTTAGCGCAACGCAGTGATCAAAGTGAGCACCTGGCCATTTCCTTCGAAAGAATGCCTCACACACGGCTTCTATTGGCCACATGTCAGTCCGTCGGTACTCCCTGGCTTTTCCTAATCCGTTTCTGGGCCTTCGCAGTAGTGGCATCCCACTTCACAGCCATCCTGGGCAGCCACAGATCGTTGGGGAGCAGGTCTGGAACTCTGATGATGTGAAGGGACAGCGCTGCCGCCTTGGGCATTTCGGTCAGGAACCCGCCGTACTTTTCGGAAGGGGCTTGGGGTGCCACTCGGGATCGTAGCTGTCATTGGGCATTCCTTTGCAGATTGGTCGTCGTGGGCTGGCCATAGCGTCCGGAAATCGTGCCCTTCTCTTGTCAGAACCTCTGAATCCCGCCGTAGCTGAGGATGCGGAAAGGGCCGGCCGTCGGAAGCATGGCTTCGGAGACGCGGGTGAGTCAGTTCGGGTGAGGCGGTGAGGATTGGTGAGTTCGTCGTGGAATTCGAAACCCATCTTGCTTAGTCGGATCGCGGTGCCACGCGGGTGCCGACTCGGAGCCATTTCACGGTTCCTGAGGCGTCCCTCAGGAACTCCACACGCTCACCATCTTGGGTCTTCATGACATCGTCAGAGATCGGTCTCAAGAGTCCCCCATTGCTTGCCACCTCTGAGAACGAAGGTTCCATGCCAGAGAGCCAATCCCGTTTAATGCGGGTGTTCAGATGCAATCCTTCCGGGGTCAGTGTGACGCTATGACGCTCACAGTCACCGTCAAATGCACCGGCGCGTTCGCTGATATCGGCAGCCGTGAGTGCAGACACCGACCGCACTGAATCAGCATGCATCCCCAAGTACCGCTCCACCACCCATCGCCAGGTTCGTTCCGCCAGTTCGGCACCCGTCGTGGCGTTGGTCAGGATGGCCATGGCGAACCCTTCCGAGGGAAGCATCCTGGAAAAGGAGGGCTGACCATGGGCCCCGCCACCGTGCCCAACGATTGGAGTCAGACCTGTTTGGCCTAGACGCCATGTCAGGCCTATCCAGGGACTACCAAGCCGGAATTCCTCGTCGTCGAGCGCCGGAGCGGCCATCAGGGCCCTTGATTGCCGGCTAAGCACGTGACTCTTCGGCTCGACCTGACCAAGGTGGAACAGCAGGAAGGTCATGAGGTCCTGCACCGTGCAAATGACACCCCCCGCGGCGTTTGTTGACCGGGGCATCGCCCATGGCCTAGTTATACGCATGCCTCGACCAACGGGCGCATGGCCGACGGAATACTTTGATGTGATCACCTCGTGCGCGAAGAAAGTCGCGGAGTCCAAACCCAATGGTTCGAAGATCCTGCGGCGCATGACGACCTCGAAGGGGAGCCGTTCGATCACTTCGAGGATGCGTCCAAGAACGTAGAAGCCGGTGTTGTTATAGGAGAACATCTTGCCCAGCGGGTGAATCTGTTCCAGCCCGGCCATTCCGGCAACCATCTTTTCCAGCGCGTCCTCCCCTCCGCCATGGTCATCGAACCTGTCAGCTCCCGCCCACCCGACTGAATGTGTCATTAAATGGCGTACTGTCACGGTGGCGGCGACGTGGGAATCTGCGACGGTAAAGCCAGGGAGGTAGCGCTGAACTGGAGCGTCCAGCTCGATCTTCCCCTGCTCGACCAAAGACATGATGGCCGTTCCGACCATCGGTTTGGTGATCGATCCGATCTGGAAAAGCGTGTCCACTTCAACCGGTAATGGCGCGAGGGCATTCGTGATCCCTAGTCCAGCACTAGCTACCGCTCCATCGTGGGCAAGCGCAATGGCCACACCGGGTACAGAGAGCTCAGCCATCTCCTGACGAACGAAGGCCAACAACTCACCGTCCAGTTCCTTCGTCGGTGCGGATTGGGCAGTCCTCCGGTCCCTTGTGACCTGGAATGGTGTGGCACGGACTGCCCTCCCAGTGCCTGTTTTGGGAGGCGTTTCGCCAGAAAGGTCTTTGATCACTTCTTCGTGTCCTTTCAGACGTTCTCTTGTTGTGCCAGTTCGTGGATTGTCAGCGGTGTTAGTTCCCCTGCGAAATGGCATGCACTGGGGTGTGGGGAGCCAGGACGGGCTACGAGGGCGGGCACGTCTTGGGCGCAGATGTCCTGTGCTTTCCAGCATCTCGTGCGGAAGGCACAGCCGGACGGCTTGGAGGTTGCGCCTGGTATTTCTCCGGCCAGAACGATTCGTTCGCGGGTTCCGTGCTGCGGGACGTCGGGTGCTGCGACGGCCGAGATCAGAGCTTGGGTGTAGGGGTGGCTTGCATGGCTGTAAATGTCGTTCTCCGAGCCATTTTCGACAATTTTTCCCAGATACATGACGGCGACTCGGTCCGAAACGTGACGGACGATGGATAGGTCGTGCGAGATGAAGATGTAGGAGAGGTTGAATTCTTTTTGAAGGCTGGCAAGGAGATTGACCACTTGGGCTTGGACCGAGACGTCGAGGGCTGAGACGGGCTCGTCGCAGATAATCACTTCCGGCTTCAGTGCCAGTGCACGGGCAATGCCGATGCGCTGCCGTTGTCCGCCGGAGAATTGGTGTGGATACCGGTTCAGGTGATCCGGGTTCAGGCCTACAACGTCCAGTAGGTCCCTCACCGTGGCCTTGCGTTTGTTCCTGTCGACGACTTCCGTGTGAATCTCAAAGGGTTCAGCAACGATCTCCCCGACGGTCATACGTGGGTTGAGCGAGGCGTAGGGGTCCTGCATGACGATCTGGATTCTGCGCCGCATTCGGCGAAGGTCACCCCTACGGAGGTCGTAGAGGTTTTGACCGTCCAGCAGAACCTCACCGGAGGTGGGTCGGTCAAGGGCCATCAGCAGCCGGGCCAAGGTTGATTTGCCGCAACCTGACTCACCCACAAGACCCAGTGTTTCGCCTCTGCCAAGGGTGAGGCTGACCTCGTCGACTGCTTTGACCACGGTGGTTGTCCGTTTAAACATGCCMCGTGTGACGGGATAGTGTCTGACGATGTTGCGGACTTCCAAGATCGGCGCGGCTGCGGTGCTGGTCGATGGCATGAGCCTTGTGGCGTCGTTTTTATTTTGAGGCATCGAGAAGAACTTCCTCCCAGAAGTGGCAGCCCGAGGTCCGGCCGCCCGAGATGGACACCAAGGGTGGCTCTTCGACGCGGCAAATCTCCCGGGCGCGCGGGCAGCGGGGATTAAACGCGCAGCCGCTCGGCGCGTTTGCCGGGCTTGGGGGCGTCCCTGGTATTGATTTGAGCATGCTGCCCTTGTCTTGGGCTGTGGGGGTGGAGGCCAGTAGCCCCTCCGTGTACGGGTGCGCCGGCGCCTTGTAGAGGGCATCTGCCGGGGAAGATTCCACGACCCGTCCGGCGTACATTACCACGATTTGGTCGGCGACCTCAGCGGCGACGTTGAGGTCGTGGGTGATGAGCATCAGACCCATGTGGTGCTCGCGTTGCAAATCGACCAGGAGCTTCATGATCTGCGCTTGGACAGTGACATCCAGGGCCGTCGTCGGTTCGTCCGCGATCAACAGCGCAGGGTCCATGGCCAAGGCCATGGCGATCATAATCCTCTGCCTCATACCTCCCGAGAATTGGTGCGGGTAATCGTGGTACCGCTGGGCAGGACTGGGGATCCGCACTCGATCCATCAACTCCAGTACCCGCTGATATGCATCGTCCCGGCTGAGTTCTGAGTGTTCCTGGATGACCTCCTGTATTTGCTTGCCCACCTTTTGGACGGGGTTGAGTGCGGAGAGCGCATCCTGGAAGATCATGGCGATCTTCTTTCCCCTGTACTTGCGTCTCTCGTTGGGTGGGAGAGTCAGCAGATCGACGCCTTCAAAGTACATCTGGCCTGATGTAATTTTGGCGCCGCTGCTGCCAAGAAGACCCATGATCGCCAGTGAGGTGACGCTCTTCCCGGACCCGGATTCGCCAAGAACAACGACCGTTTCGTCTGCTTTGATGGTCAGTGAAAGATCCTTCACGATGTGAACGGCCCGCTTCCGGATGAAGAAGTCTACGCGAAGGTCTTTGACGGAGAGCAGCTCTGTTGCGCTCTTTTCGGGGGCGATGGTCATGGGGTTACCTAAGTTTCGGATCGAATGCGTCCCGGACGACGTCGCCGAGCAGAACAAAGCTCAGGACTGTGATGCCGAGAAACAGCGAGGGAAATATCAGCAAGTGGGGGCTCACAGTAAACAGTGACTGGGCTGCTGATAACTGCAGCCCCCACGAGATGGCCGGGTACTGCAGTCCGACACCAAGAAAGGTCAGTGTCGCCTCAGCGACGATGAAGGCCCCGATATTCAGTGTGGATAACACAATGACCGGGGTTACTGCGTTAGGAAGAATATGGCGGGTGATGATCCTCCAGTTGCTGGCCCCCAGACCGCGCGCGGCAAGAACATAGTCAACGTCGACTACAGATTTGACCGTAGAGCGCATGAGCCTTGCCAGCGTGGGCCACCCAAGAAGTGCCAAAACGAAAGACACCGTCCAAATGCTGCGTTCAGAGAAGCTGGTGAGCAGGATGAGCGCACCAAGAAGGAACGGGAAGCCGAAGAAGACGTCACTGATTCGGGAGATTACGGCGTCATACCATCCGCCGAAGAAGCCGGACAGAGATCCGAGAATGACCGCCAGGATGAAGCAGAATAGGGTCACCAAGAGCCCCACGCTGATTGATGCGCTGGCGCCGTGGACGACATTGGCGTAGACGTCGCAGCCTTGGGTGTCGAAGCCGAAGGGGTGTCCGGGGGCGGGCCCGTTGTTGCTTGTTGCCAGGTCGCATTGGCGGGGATCTCCGGAGCCGAACAAGCCTGCAAAGAGTGCCGGCCAGGCCGCCATGATCAGCATGATGATCACGATGGTGGCTGAGATCAGGAAGATCGGGTTGCGGCGCATGTCGTTCCAGGCGTCGCGGGCCAGGCTCGACTGTGCGTGGTCGTCCTTGGGTGTTACTTCCGGAAGGACCGTGGGATTGTCGCTTAGGACTTGTTCACTCATATCTGATCCTTGGGTCTAGTACGCCGTACAGAAGGTCCACCAAAAGGTTCGTCAACAGGAAGATGAGAACGAGCAGACTTGCCACACCGACAACAACAGCGCCTTCCTGAGCGGCGGTTGCTCTGAACAGGAGCTGACCGATGCCCGGCAGGTTGAACACACCCTCGATGACGATTGCCCCGCCCATCAGGTAGCCCAGGTCGATGGCGAGGAACGTCACGGCGGGGACAAGTGAGTTGCGCAGCACGTGGCGTGTCAGGACGCGGAAGTTGGACAAGCCCTTGGCATGGGCTGTGCGCGTATAGTCTGCCTTCAGGTTCTCGAGCACGCTGGATCGGACAAGACGGGCGACAGATGCCATACCAGTGGTGGCAAGGATGAAACCGGGCAGGATGTAACTCATCCAACCATTGCCGATACCGGAGACGGGGAAGATTCCCGCCTTAACGCCCAGAAGAATCTGCCCCATGTATGCCAGTACGAAGACAGGCAGGGAGATGATCCCAATGCTGAAGAACAAGATGACGTAGTCAGTGATCTTGCCGCGGACCGCGGCAATGGTGCCCAAGGCTATGCCGATGACGGCTTCGAAGAGCAATGCCGTCAAGGCCAGGTTAATAGTGACCGGCCAGCGGGAACCCATCTGTTGGGCAACGGACCGGCCGTTGAAGTCCGTCCCGAGGTCCCCACGCATAAGGTTGCCGATATAGGTGAAGTACTGCATGTAAAACGGATCATTGAGGTGGAATTGCTCCCGCAATGAGTTGATGGTGCTTTCGGACATGGGGCGATTGCCGCTTAGGGCACGAATTGGGTCTCCGGGTAACGCCCAGACCGCGGCGTAGATTATGAGTGTCACGCCGAAGAACACGAACACCATTTGGATGAGTCTGCGGACGGTATATCGTCCCATTGAGTCACCTCCTGCAAATAGATAGAGCTAGGTAGCAGCCAGGGCAGTGTGGGTTGGCAGGATTTCGCACCCGCCAACCCACACCGGCTGCTACTTGAGGGCGATCTGATCGAGCATCGGCCCGGACAGGGTGATCGTGGGCTTCTGAATACGGTCGCTGTATGCGTTGACCTGGGAGATGTTGTACATCGGGGCCACGGGGAAGTCCTTCATGATTTGGGCGTCTGCATCGTGGAATCGTGCGGTTGCCTCTTCGTCGGTTTTGGCGCTTTTCGCCTGTTCGATGAAGTTGTCCACTGCTTCAGTCCCGTAGAACCCGGATCGCGGGTTGTAGGCACTGGTCTTCTGGAAGACTCCGGAGAGAACATCAAGCGGTGTGGGAAGTCCTGCCCAGCCACCGCTGAAAGGTCCCTTTGCGCCGGCGGTGAGGGTAGTGAGGTATTCACTGGCCGTGGGCGATGCCACAAGTTTCACTTCTGAGATCCCGAGGTTCTGACGAATCCCGTTGGCAACGGCCTGGAAGTATGACTCAAGGCCCTTGCCGGCCTGATACTGGATTTCCATCGGACCTGACCATCCACCAGCGGATTCCAGCAGGGCTTTGGCCTTGGCCGGGTCGTACTTGCAGTACTCGCCGCAGCTGTCCGGAGAACCACCAAGCGTGCCTGGAGCCAACAAACCATTGGCGGGCGTATAAAGGCCTCCAAAGATCTTGGAGGTAATGGCTTCACGGTCGATCGCCATGGAAATAGCCTGACGCACCCGCACATCCGAGTAGCGTGGATCCGCGATGGGGAATCCGAGCCATTGGGTGTAGACCTGGTCGGAGGTAACGACACGGTCAGCGAAGTCGGTCTTCACCTGGCCGAGCTTGCTGCTGGGCAGCGTCGTGTAGGTGCCGTTGAGGTCGACGTTGCCGGCCAGCAGATCCGTGTATGCAGTGTCGGCACTGGTGTAGATCTTGAACTCTATGTTGCTGACTTTGGGCTTGGTCCCCTTGTAGCCGTCATAGGCCTTGACCTTGACGCTGCTTGTGGTGCTTTCCCAGGTGCCGTCCATTTGGAAGGGCCCGTCACCGATGGGGGCTTTGTCGTACGCCTTCAGGTCTGCGAGGGCTGCCTTCGGCAAAGGAGACCACGCCGTGACGGTCATTGCCATCTCTACTTTGAGCTGGCTGTCTGGGCTCTTCAGCGTCACTTCGAAAGTGTGGGGGTCGATGACCTTAAGCCCGGAGAGTGTCTTGCTGGTGGGTTCACCGGTCTTCGGGTTCAAGGCCTCATAACCTTCGACACCGGCCAGCTGATAGTTCTGACCCCAGGCATTTGGTCCGTAAGCGGCGGTGTTGATGCCGTCAACGTAGCTTTGCGCGGTTACTTCTTCTCCGTTGTGGAAGGTCCAGCCAGGCTTGATTTTGACGGTCCAAACCTTGTTGTCCGTGGTGGTGATGCTTTCAGCCTGGACGAGTTCTACCTTGTTTTCCGCGTCGAATCCGACGAGTGGAGCGAACAAGGCGTTGTCCACATCGATGTTGTATCCGTTTCCCCATCCAGGGGTGATGTGGTCGAGTTCGAACATTGCAACGGAGATGCTTCCGCCGGTAGCTGTTCCGTTGTCACCACCACTGCTGGTGGTGCTGCATGCCGTCATGGCAAACATGCCAACCGTCAGCATTACTGCCGCTCCGGTTCTTAGACCGGTGAACTTCTTCCTTCGTTGATTCAATTGACGCCTCCTTCAGATGAAACTGTGAATTGTGGGAATGCTTAGCCACAGCTGCGCGACTCGTCCGCACCTTTCCCGTCGTGTTCGGCCAACCATGTCGGGGACTCAAGCCAGCAGTTGCTGCAGTAATTCGGGTGACTCCGCCCAGCGGAACCAGTTGCTAAACCAGTGGCCACCGCTGAGGAACACCATTTCCTGGCCGCTTTGACTATGGGACCGGACCTCACCGGGTGAACGGTTCCCCTGCCAGAAATCGGCGGAGCCACGAGAGTTCTTGCTCCCACCGGCCGATCAGGCCCGGGAGGGATGCCCATTGCCGCTTTTAAGGCTTAGGCGCAAACATAAAAGCTCGCACCTTATGTGTAACACCTCACACCTTGGCTGTCTATGCCTGTTTAGTAAATGACTTGTGAGTCGCCTACGTGGTGATGAGGCAGGCGGTTGGTGAGCAGGCTACTGCCCGCTTCCGCGGACATTTGAGTCTTCTGTGCAGCGTTGTCACGGCAGGTGAATCAGACGAAGATCTGTCTGGTCGGGCATGGTGGAGGGGATCGGGAGACGCAGGCCTCTGGGGTTAGGACTCTTCCCATGATCGGGGGTGCAGTCCGTGCATTCCGGCATACTCAGGCAAGCCCGGGGACTTCCAGCCTGACAAAATCGAGTCGTCTACTTTGTACACTTCCACCCCGATCGGGCGGCACACCTCGATGGGGTCATGTGCGCCGGGCCCCCAAAGGGGAACAGACAAGTCGCCACCGGGGCACGTGGAGAGTGCCACCAGAAGATCGACCTCGGCGAAGAACTCGAAGTAGTCCCCAACTTTTGCCGGGCAGGTCTTCATAAAATACTGGTCCTTGTCGTTCAGGCCGGTGCACTGAAAAACGTTCAGAACGTCATGGACGTCGAATTCGGTCAGCCCGAAAGGAAGCACTGCGCGGGTCAGGTTTGAGTGACAGTGGTAGTCGAAGTCCTCGCCTGTCAGCATGCGGTTGACGTACGGATCGCATCGCGTTCCCAGCGTGTCGTGCACACGTCCTCCCTCACTGTCGACGCCATAGTTTTCCAAGGTGTCCGCGGTGATGGTAGCCAGTGGGCGCAGGTAGGGCAGGTTGGACCAGAGGCGGTCGAACGTGGTGACGTGGGCAGCCTGCAGCTGCCGGGTCCTTGCGGCCCAAAAGCGTTCACGTGGGTTGTTGAGGTTCCAGATGTTCAGGTCAGCTACTTGCGGGCCGTCGACAGTCAATAGCCGGCAGACGTGTCCTGCAGGGACCTTCCAGGCCTGACCGGAGCGGATGGGAATGGTGAATGACTCCACTTTGGTCCGGCTATCGGTTTCCGAACCAATCCGGCCGTAGAGGTTTTTGTCGACGCTGAGTGCGGGTCCTTTGTAGGCCGCCTCTGTCAGAGCGGTTGCGTTGTTCATGTAACTCCTTTGTATTCGAGGCGTTGATGCGCCTGGGCTGGAGGTCTGGTGAAGTGCCAGACCGGCTCTTGTGACCTATAAATGCCGCGACGGCTGACTACTAGCTGACCTGTACCCCCGCGGCCCGGAAAGTGCTCCCCAGCGATGGTGTGTTGGTTATCAGCTGGCGGGTGTAGGGCTGTTCCGGGGACGAAAGGACCTGAGCTGTGTCGCCATATTCGACAATGTTTCCGTCGGCGAGGACGGCGACTTTTTGCGCGATGGAGCGCACCAGGGGGAGGTTGTGGGTCACAAAGACCATCGAGACGCCGAGTTCGTGCTGCAGCTGGCCCAGCAGTTCGACGATGGCCGCTTGTACACTCACATCAAGGGCAGACGTCACTTCGTCACAGATCAGGACCGAGGGAGACGAAATAAGAGCGCGCGCGATCGCGACTCGTTGCCTTTCACCGCCGGAGAGTTGATCGGGATAGCGGTTGGCGTAGCTCGCGGACAGCGACACTTGCTCGAGCATCTCGGCCACACGGTCCTGGGCTTCGCGGCCCTTCGCGATGTTAAAGACCCGTAGCGGTTGGCCCACGGAGTCGCCCACTGTCTTCCGTGGATTTAGTGATCCGTAGGGGTTCTGGAAGATGTACTGGATCTGCCGGCGCGACTCTTTGCTTCGGGCACGGGCCGCTGTTTCCAGCTCCTGATCTCCCAGCAGGACGCTGCCGGTCCAGTTGTGGTGAAGACCGGCGATGGAGCGGGCCGTGGTGGTCTTGCCGGAGCCTGATTCACCGACGACGGCCAGACACTCGCGCTTGCCCAGTGTCAGGTTGATCGAGTGGAGTACTTCGGCCTTACCGTACCGGGCTACCAGGTTGCGGAGGGTCAGTACAGCTTCGTTCCCATCCGTACCGAGAGTGTCGACACGGTCACCAGCACTCGTTGAAACCTGCTTGACCACCTCGTGTGCGCGGATGCATCGGGCGCTGTGCCCTGTTCCGACACTCACCAAGGGAGGAACGTCTTCGTCGCAGGCCGGCACGTGCATTGAGCACCTCGGGGCGAAAGGGCAACCCGGTGGACGCTGTCCTGGTGATGGTGCGTGTCCCGGGATACCAACCAGAGCCCTGCCGCCAGTCAATCGTGGGATGGCGGACACCAGTCGGCGGGTATACGGGTGCGCTGATGAGTTGAACAGGTTCTCAGCCGGTCCCAGCTCCGCGATTCGACCGGCGTACATCACCGCGACACGCCGGGCCAAGGCCGCGACCACCGCCAGGTCGTGGCTTACATAAAGTGCCGCCACTCCATGCGCTGCTGCAAGTTCCCGAACGGTCGAAAGCACTGTTGCCTGTGTGGTGACGTCCAGGCCGGTGGTGGGTTCGTCGAGGACGATGAGCCGGGGCCGGTTTGCGAATGCCATGGCCAGGCCAATCCGCTGCTGCTGGCCGCCGGAGAGCTCGTGCGGGTACCGGTTTAGATACTTGGGGTCATCGGGCAGTGCAACTTCGCGCATCATTTCCGCTATGCGCTTGTCGTGCTCGCGCCGGCTGCCTCGGCCGTGGGCTTCCAGGACTTCCCTTAGCTGGATACCGATGCGCAATGCGGGGTTAAGTGACGATGCGGGGTCCTGGGGGACATAGGAGATCTCCGATCCCCGCATCCGTCGCAGCTGCCCCTCCTGCAGGTCCAGGATGTTTTGCCCGCCCAACAAAACAGAACCTCCGGTTATGCGAAGGCCGCTGCGTGTGTGACGGAGGAGGGCCAGCCCGACTGTGGTTTTGCCCGAGCCGGACTCGCCAACAACTCCGAGTACTTCTCCGGCAGCGATGTCGAATGAGACGTCGCTGACGACTTCGATACCGGATGTTGTGGAGATACACAGGTTCTTTACTTGGACGGCGGCGCTGTTGGCTGCGTCCGATGTCGGCTGTTGAATGTTCATGCGTTCTCACGCTTTCGATCGATGCCTGCTGCGGTGCGTGCGATTCCGTCGCCAATCAGGCCGGTACCCAGGGTAAGCAAGGCGATGGCGATGATGGGGAGGAGCGCACCCCAGGGCTGGAAGGACAGGGCAATCCTGTTCTGTTGAATCATCGTTCCCCAGTTCGGGGCGTTCGGGTCAGAGGTCAGCCCCAGGAACGCCAATGCAGCGATGGTGCCGATGGAATACGTCAGCCGCAGGCTTGCCTCCACCATCATCGGACCCAGGATGTTGGGCAGCAGCTCATCTGTCATGATGCGGGTCCGGGACTGCCCCATCGTCTCCATGGCAGCAACGAAATCGCGTTCAATCACAGGAAGTGCCGCGCCGCGGGCCACACGGGCAACGCGGGGGGCAGTGGTAAGCACGATGGAAGCGATGACAACCCATTTCTGTGGTCCCACGAGGCTGACAGCCAGAAGCACCAGCATGATCTGGGGAAATGCCATCACGACATCCATGCCGCGCATAAGGACATCATCCAGGGCGTTGCGCGAATAAGCTGCGATGAGGCCGATGGCTATTCCAAGGACGAGCCCAAGACCTGTCGAGACCGCTGCCGTGACCATGAGGTCGAGTCCACCGTGCAGAAAACGGCTTAGTACGTCCTGGCCAAGGTAGTCCGTTCCAAACACCGCTTCAGCCGTGGGAGGGGTATTGGGCAAGGTGACGAAATCGCTGGGGTCGTGCGGAGCGACATAGGGGCCGATAATTGCAACGGCTACCAGCACCAGCACGAAAAGCGAGCCGATTCTGGTACGCCACAATCTCAAGGACCGGGCCAGAAGCGTGGAGGACTTTACCGGCGGCGTCGGCGTACCTGCGCCTTCAAGGCGAGCAATGGCTTCTTCAGTGGTGCTCACAGACGTGTCCTTAAGCGCGGAGTAACAAGAATTGTGGCTACGTCAGCCATCAGATTCACGACCACGTAGACGGCCGCGATCAGCATGGCGAGGGCCTGGACGACCGGAACGTCGTGGTTCGCCACTGCATCCTGCAGGGCGCCTCCAATGCCGGGGTAATTGAAGGCGTATTCAACTACAACGATGCCGCCGGCCAGGTATGCCAGGCTCAGTGCGATCGACTGGAAGGCTGGGCCGATCGCATTGGGCAGCGCGTGGCGGACAAGGACGATCCGCTCAGAAAGTCCTTTGAGCCTGGCCATCTCCACGAAATCGCTTTCGAGTACCTCGATCATGGAGACCCGCATATTGCGTGCAATGTAGGGAACGACAGTCATGACGAGCGTGAGCGTCGGCAGGACGAGGATCGCTGGATTGTTCCACGGAAGCTGTCCCGGCGGCACGGGGCTGATAGCCGGGAGGACGTGGAAGACGGTGGTGGAAAAGAAGATGACCAACAGCACGGCAACTACGAAGTCCGGCAGGGAAGCGAAGACGAGCATCAGGTTTGAACTGATGGTGTCGACAAGCTTCTCACGACGCAAAGCGGCCCACGAGCCCACGGCGATGGACAGCGGGACGGCGACCAGCGCCGCGCAGAGCACCAGGACCGCCGAATTTACAAGCCTCCCGGAGAGCAGCTCGGCCACCGGCTTTTGGCTTGTCAGCGAATCTCCGAGTGATCCCTGCAGCAGGCCCCCTGCCCAGTTCAAGTACTGCTCGAACGGAGAGACATCGAGGTTGAGTTCCTGCCGCAGGGCTGCCAGCCGCTCCGGCGTAGCGTCCCGGCCAAGGAGCGCTTTGGCTGGGTCGCCCAGCGCCTGCGTCGCCACGAAAACAAGCACCGAGACAAGTGCAAGCACCAGAATGCCGAGCAGCACTCTCCGCAGGATGAAGGCGGGGATCCCGCCGTGCCTAAACCAGGTCATGAATGATCTTCCTCCTTAGGCGAGCCAAATGGTTCGGAAACCATAGCCATAGTTGTTCAGGCCCAAGGTGGTTTTGGCCTGCGTCAGTCCCTGCAAAGTGGGGGTATGACCGTCAAACTTGCTGGGGAAGTACGGAATGATGTAACCGCCGTTGTCGTACTCGAGCTGCTGCATCTTGTGCTGAACCTCAGCGCGCTGGGCTTCGTCTGTTGCTTCGAGCGCCTGGTTGTAGAGCTTCTCGAATTCGGGCCCCTTGTCGCTCTTTGCCCACTGGGTTTCCGGGTACAGGGAGTTGGACAGTCCGGACAGCTTGACCTGGTCCAGGTACGGGCGCCCGGCCCAGTACACCGATGAGAAGGGCACTTTGAGGTAGTACTCGTCGGAGTAGAACTTGTCGCTTGGGAGGGTCTTGACGTTGACGGTGACTCCGGCATCTTTCGCCTGCCTGGCAAACACTGTCGCCATGGAGACCATGCCATCGGTCAAGTCCGCCGTATAAAGGTCAACCGTAAGGTTCTCTTTGCCGGCATCCTTGAGCAGAGACTTCGCCTTCTCGATGTCACGCTGGCGCTGGGGCAGCTTGTCGAAATATGCGGCGTCGTAGCGGCCATAGACGTCATTGCCGATCTGCCCCTTGCCGGAGGCGACCTGATCGAGCATGGACTGGCGATCRACGATCAGCCGGAATGCCTCTCGGACCCGGTTGTCATCAAACGGTGCCATGGTTGTCACCATGGACAGACCGACCCACCAGCCCGTCTGCGATTCGAGAACCTGCTTGCCGCTGGCCTGAACAGCGGCAACCTGTGCCGCCGGCAAATCCGTCGCTGCATCGACTTGTCCGGCGAGGAGTGCGTTTACCTGCGCGGTCGCATCTGCGAAGTCGGTAATCGTGACGGTGTCGAAGTAGGGTTGGCCTTCCCGCCAGTAGTTCGGATTGCGCTCATGGACGCTTTCCTGACCTGGCGTGAAGCTCTTGAGCTTGTAGGGCCCGGTTCCGATCTGCGTCGAAGGATCTCCGGAGAAGGCCTTGTAGTCCACGGGGACAATGCCAAAGTAATACGCGGCCAAGGTGTCGGGGACCGTCGAGTCTGCCGTTTTCAGCGGTAGACGAACGGTGTAGTCATCCATCTTGGTGATGCCAGTGATGTCCCAGGTGGCCGTCGCAGTGTGGCCCCGCAGAGTTTTGTCGGTGCCAATCCGCTGTAGCGAGTAAATGACGTCATCGGCGGTCATCGTCTTGCCGTTATGGAATTGGACGCCTTGACGCAGCTTGATCGTGTACTGGGTGGGGGTGTCTGCCACGACGCTTTCGGCAAGACCGTCATTGGACAGGCGGAAGTTTTCATCCCGTGTCAGGAGTGTTTCGAAGGCAGTCATCAACCGGGGCGCATCAGGGAACACCACGAAATTCTGGCCGTCGAATATGTCCTTGGATCCGCCACCGATCACACCAACCCGGAAATTCCCTCCGCGCTTGGGTGTCCCACTGGCCCCGCCAGTGGGACTGGTTGATGTCCCGCCTGGGCTACATGCGGCCAAAGCCGCGGCAGCGCCCAGACCGCCGGCTCCAAGGAGAAGTTGGCGCCGGGTAAAACTTGCTGCCGCCCATAACCTCCTGGAGTCGCTTCCCTCGGGGGCAAGGATTCCGTCTTCTTTTGTCATGCTGAACACCTCTGTCATTGGGTTGGGCTTGTTCACGCTTTGGACCAGATCTTGTCGAAAATACGCATCCAGTTCTCACCGAGGACCCCTCTGATCTCCTCATCGGTGTAGCCACGTTCGACAAGGCGGTCCGTGAGTCGATGCAGAGTTGAGGGATCTTCGATGCCTGCCGGAAAGTTCCACGGGGGCGGTGGGTAGTTACCGGGGTGCCACAACCCATCAGAGATGAACTGCTCGTACTGGACGATTCCGCACTGGTAATAGTCAAGGCCCAAGCCCACATGTCCCGAGCCTGCGAGTGAGTCAATGTGGACCATGTGGTCGATCAGATCGTCCAGCGTCGGCGCTCCTGCGTCCCGGACGAAGGCTGGAAAGCCGTTCAGCCCTATCACTCCGCCGTTTCCTGTGACGGCCCGGATCAGCTCATCGGAAAGATTCCGTTTGCTCTTGTGCACACTGCTGCAGTTCGAGTGCGAAACGATGCACGGTGAGGCAGAGGCCTCGATCGCATCCAGGGAAGTCTGTACTCCCGTGTGCGCAAGGTCCACTGCGATGCCTAGGCGGTTGAGCTCTTCGACTACTTTGTGGCCGAACTCGCTCAAGCCTGCGTTTCCGGGTTCCTCGCAGCCATCGCCCACGGCACTGCGTTGGTTGTATGTCAGCTGCACAATCCGGACACCAAGTCGTCCGTACAGCTCGACAAGGTTGTAGTCGTACTCAATGGGGTGAGTGCCTTGGAACTGCATGACGACCGCCAGTTTTCCGTCAGTTTTAGCCTGACGGATCTCCTCAGTTGTCGTGGCCAAAACAAGACGGTCGCTGCTTTCACTGAGCAGCTTATAGAAGCCGCCGATGCTCTTCATGGTCTCTCGGGCCGATTCGGTGGAAGCGACAGTAACCACGCAACATGTGGCTCCGCCGGTGATCCACTGATCGAAATTTTCGCTCCAGTGATCCCCAGGGCAGGTGCCGTCCACAATAATCGATGTCCTGTGGAGAGCCTCCGCACGCTGCGCAGCTTCCGGAGCGACCCCTCCCTGGGGTGCGCTCACTCCCTGAGAGGTGGCCAATGACGTTTGGTTCATCGTTCCGGGTTCCTTCATTCGTGCCTTTGATTAAGGCAGGTTGCTGTTTCGGAGGGGTCCGTGTCCGCTGACCCGGACTGCGCGGCGGGCACCACGCCCCTATGACAATGGGGCCGGCAGAGCGGGGATGTTCATTGGTCACCCAAAGAGCGAAGGCTCTGTTCAAACACACGATCTCGCCAGCAACCCTCTGGGTATGTGAAGCAGGTCATAACCAGACTATAGCGATTGTTCAACGATCCCGTCAAGGTGTAGGGCGTAAGGTATCGCTGGTGAAGATCAGTCTTGCTTTTTCTGCGTCATACCTAGGTTCCATCTGGATTTTTTGGTTGCCGGATCGTTGAACAGTCTCTAGTATTTCGGTATGACCATAAGCGATGCGCCTGAGCGCTCACCCCTTTCTGCAGCGGAGTTTGTGCAATCTGACCTGCGTCGGGAAATTACCGAAGGACGTCTTGTCCCGGGTGAACGGCTGGTGGATTCATCGCTCGCAGATCGTTATGGGGTTTCCCGAAACACTGTCCGGGATGCGCTGCGGTTACTGACCGCCGACGGGCTGGTGGCAAGCATCCGCAATGCGGGCAGTTCGGTCCGGAGCCTTGAGGTTAAGGACGTGCGGGATATCTACACAGCCCGGCGTCTGGTGGAGGGCGCCGCCGTCATCCAGAGTGCCCGCGCAACCGAAGAACAATTGGCGCATCTGGACGCCGTCGCAAACGCGACTGAGCGTTTCATCATCGAGCGAAACTGGAACGATGCCGGTACATCGAGCTTGGCGTTCCATCAGGCCCTTGTTCAGCTCGCCAACTCAACCCGCGTGAATGCATTCTTCGAGAATCTGGTTGCCCAGCTCCGTCTCGCGTTTGCCTTCATGCCCGACGAGCGCCGCTTCCAACGTCAGTGGTCTGCCCGGGACCGGGAGATCGCCGACAGAATCCTCTCCGGTCAGCGGGATGAAGCGGACGCCCTGCTCATGAGGTACCTGAACGAATCCGAGGCAATGGTCCTCGACGGTATCCGCCAGGCCGCCCGGGCAAGTCAGCAGCCCTTGGCCCTGTCCCCCTGAGCGCCCCCGACGCTGCCCGGTCGGTATCTGCGCCAAAGTCTGCGGCACAAGGTCCGCGCCCTACTGATCAACTCCGGTCATGAGTGCCGCCGTGACGGCTCCAGCGCCGAAGGTCAGCAATCCCAATCCCACTGCCAGAACTAAAGTCGACTGCGCCGTGATGATGCAAACGATGCCAGCTGCAATGGCCACCAAGGTTGCCACAGAATAGGCGCGCATCATGGATTCTCCTGGTTCTTGGCGTCCCTGCGTACGGCGGCCGCTTCCTGATCGTCATTCACGGATTCCTGGGCTGGTCCCGCATAGACCCACAAAACGGTCTCGCCCTCATGCGCCGGCATCAGCTCACCTTCACTGACCATCCTCTGCCGTGAGGGGCACTCAGCCGGGGACCAAGCACCGCTCTGGGGGCAGTGGCTGCCTGTTGATGCGCTGAGGCTCAAGAAGCCGGTCTTTAAGCTACGTGCCAGGGGCCTGATTCTGGGTGTCATCCGCTACTCCTCGAAGGGGCTACTGCTGGGTAATTGAAAACGGACAGTTCGGGGATCGCCGAACGTGGCGCTGACAGTGCCACGGTCGGCCCGCCCAGGTGTTTCTGAACGGGCCAACCACTGCCGCGATCAGATCAACGTGTCGGAAAGGTCGTTGGGCGTGCCGAACCTGTGCGCGGTAATAGAGACAGCCTGTTCCTGAAGGAATGTCAGCAACTCGACACGGCCGGCAGCGACAACGTCGTTGGCGTAGAGGGCTACATCGGGCTTGCCATCAAGCGCCGATGCCGCGGCCTGCGATGACGCTCCGATCAGACGGATTCGGGCACCAGCATCCGGCCCGTTCTTGGCAGCGTAGGACGCAAGACGCTCTGCCAAGGCGTGCTCGTCTTCGGTGACCACGACGACTCCTGCATCATGGAGTACTTTCGTCACCATCGCGGGTAGCGAATTGTCGCTGCTGATGATGATGGCCTCCCGTGGTGCGGTACCGTTCCAGGCCGTAACTCCGGCAGAGGCGATGCGCAGCACCTCGGCCAATCCGTGTCCCGACGTAGGTCCCTCGAAACGGACAGTCACAGGAACCGGCTTGTAGCGGAAGACGTTCCGTTCGGCCTGCAGCCCGGAAACGTCCCTTGCGATCCCGAAGTCCGCGCTCCAGACTTCCGCGTCCGAGTACAAGGCCGACTGCAGCCACGAAACATCCGGGCCAGCAAGGGCCCCTGCCGCGGTAAGGGTCTTCGCTGCGCCAAGGATCTGTGCGGAGTGTGGAGGCAAGTGTCCGGAACCAGGGGCGTGGATTGGTGCGTCCTTCCACGATCCGAGTCCGACCAGGTAGTTCGGTCCCCCGGCCTTGGTGCCAGCGCCGACAGCCGATTTCTTCCATCCACCAAAGGGCTGGCGCCGAACGATGGCACCAGTGATGCCACGGTTGATGTAGAGGTTGCCGGCCTGGATGTTCTCCAGCCAGTACTTCAGTTCAGCCGGGTCCAGGGAGTGCAGCCCGGAGGTGAGGCCATAGTCGATGTCGTTGACGATGCCGACCGCTTCTTCCAGGGTTTCAGCGGTCATGACCCCCAGGATGGGTCCGAAGTACTCTGTCTTGTGATATTCGCTTCCCCGCTTCACACCTGCCCGGACGCCAGGGCTCCAGAGCTTGCCGCTGTCATCGAGTCTGCGGGGTTCAAGAACCCAGTTTTCCCCGGGGCCCAGGTTGGTGAGGCCATGGAGCAACTTGCCGTTGGCCGGTTCGATGATGGGGCCCATTTGAGTTTGCGGATCCACCGGGTAGCCGACCTTGAGTGAGCGGGCGGCATCGATGAGCTGCTGGTTGAAACGGCGGGAGGTGGCCACGGATCCGACGAGAATGACCAGTGAAGCGGCCGAGCACTTCTGCCCGGCATGGCCGAAAGCGGACTGAACGACGTCCCTGGCCGCAAGGTCCAGATCCGCGCTCGGGGTAACGATGATGGCGTTCTTGCCGCTGGTCTCCGCCAATAGCGGCAGATCCTTGCGGAAGGATCGGAACAGTTCAGCAGTCTCGTAGCCGCCGGTGAGGATGAGCCGGTCAACGGACGGATGGGAGACGAGCTGTGCGCCCAGGTCCCGTTTTGCGAGCTGGACGTATTGCAGGACGTCCCGGTCGACCCCTGCTTCGTCGAAGGCCTCCCAGAGGGCTTCGACCATGACCGCGCCGCAGCGGCGTGCCTGGCGGGCGGGCTTGATGATGACAGCAGAACCGGCTGCCAGCGCCGCCAATGCGGAACCGGCCGGGATAGCCACCGGGAAGTTCCAGGGCGGGGTGACAACCGTCAGTTTTGACGGGACGAAGTGTGCACCATCAACGGTGTCCAGTTCTTTGGCCAGTTCGGCGTAATAGTGGGCGAAATCGATGGCTTCCGAAACTTCCGGATCACCTTGTTCAAGGGTCTTGCCGCATTCAGAGGCCATGACCTCGAGTAGCTGCGCGCGGCGGGCTTCCAGGCGCACACCGGCACGATGGAGTACAGCCGCTCTCTCGGCGCCAGTGAGTGCACCCCATTTTGTCCCGTGAGACGTTGCGGTGCGGATGACGCTTTCGAGAGCATCCTTGGAATGCAGTTCAAAGGTATCGGCCGTCGCCCTGCCGAGGTTTGAAGCAGGCACGCGTTCGAGAATTGCTCGGCCCCATGTCCTGTTGGCCGGCAGGTCGGGGTCCGTATCAGGAGTGTTCTCGAAGCTTGCCGTTGGCCCGCCATGTCCGGAGCCTCCCATTTCCAAAGATGCCCGCCCGGTCTCTTCAGCGAGTTTTGCCTCAGCGTTGAATCGGGTACGGTCCTGGACGCGGTTGGGTCCCGGGACGGTGTTTCTGAGCCGGGCCAAAGAATCCAAGGAGGCCAGGAATCGCTGCTTTTCGCGCTCGAACAGGCCTTCATTCTTGTCCAGTTCGAAGACGGCGGACATGAAGTTTTCCTGGCTTGCGCCCTCTTCAAGACGGCGGATGAGGTAGGCGATAGCCACGTCGAATTCGCTGGGATGCACGACAGGGGTATAGAGAAGTAAGGATTTTACGTCGCGCTTGACGGCTTCTGCTTGGCCGGTCGCCATGCCCAGGAGCATTTCGAACTCGAGACCTGAGGTAACGTCCCTGGATTTGGCCAGCAGGTGCGCCAGTGCCACGTCAAAGAGGTTGTGCCCGGCAACGCCGATCTTGACGTTTGCGATTCGTTCCTTGGTCAGCGAGTAGTCCAGGACGGCTTTGTAAGAAGTGTCCGAACCCTGTTTGGTTCCCCATGTGGCCAGAGGCCAGCCATGGAGGTCGGCGTCAACCTGCTCCATGGGAAGGTTCGCACCCTTGACCACCCGGACTTTAACGGGGGCTCCACCGCCCGCTGAGCGCTTGGCAGCCCACTCCTGCAGGTCGATCATCGCCGCGAGAGCGTCTGGAAGATAGGCCTGGAGTACGATGCCGGCTTCAAGCTCGCGGAATTCCGGACGCTCCAGCAGCTTGGTGAACACAGCGATAGTCAGACCAAGGTCTTTGTACTCCTCCATATCGAGGTTGATGAACTTTCGCGGCTTCGCCGTCGCAGCCAGTCGATAGAGCGGGGCCAGCTTTTCCACGATGTGCTCCACTGCTTCGTCGAAAGCCCAATGGTTGTGGGGGGCGACGGTAGAGGAGACTTTGATGGATACGTAGTCCACATCCTCGCGCGCAAGCAGCTTCCGTGTTCCCTCCAGCCTGCGGGACGCCTCGCCTTCGCCGAGGATGGCTTCACCCAGAAGGTTGACGTTCAGGCGGATCCCATCCTTCCTGACCTTGGCGATCGAACGGCCGAGCTTTTCATCCGTTGCATCCACAATCAGATGCCCCACCATCTCCCGGAGCACTTTACGTGCCACCGGAATAACGACGCCGGGCATCAGCGGCGCAAGGGAGCCGCCAACGGCCACAGCTGATTTCATGTACCACGGCAGAAACGATGGAACCTTCGGAGCAATGGCCTTCAGGTTCCGGGCCGCCACGCTCAAGTCCTCCGGGCGTACCACCCCGTCGACAAAGCCAACAGTGAATTCAAGGCCGTTAGGGTCTTTCAAAACACCAGCCAGTTGAGCCGCGGAGGCATCCACCGGAATCTTGGCCCCTTCGGCCAACCAATGACGGACCAAGGCAACAGCTTCATCTGCGAGGTCTTCCGGCTGGACAAGCTGGACCCGGGTTGTTGAGTTTTCAGTCATTTGTACTCCTAGTTGGAAACACGCAACGGTTCAGTCGGAGCTGGTGTTGCGAAGGGAGAGGAACCGGGCTGTGTGGGCGGGATTCCCTGGCCGGTCTGAACATCAGTATGGAACCCCTCCCCCTTAAGAAAAAGCGATGATTAGTGGAGGGTACCGATCGAGAAAAGCGACGTATTGAAGTGAGGCCCTACATTTCGAGGCATTCATTGGAAACTGGGTATCCCTTACACGAAATAAGGAAAAAGCTTGCCTTATCTACTAGTAAGGTATTACGCCTTATGACTACTATGGGTCTATGAAACGCAGAGATGTGGACTGGCAGGCTTCGCCGATCGCCGTCAGGCAGTTACAGACCGGGCGGCCATGCCCTCGGTCGGGATGGTGGTCCGCTGATGGCCAGAACGCCCTCCCGGTCCTTGTTCTGGAAGGCAAGTCAATGCCCACCATTGAAGGCAAGGTGGTGGCCTGGCGTCCCTTCGCGGAGCCGCTGCCGGTCTTCTTCGATAGCGATCCCGACTTCCGCTGACGTGGCGCCGCCAGGTTGCCCGTTCACATCGGCAATAGCAGCCGTACGGTTTCAGCAAGTGCTGCGCGGACTGCCCTCAATACCGGATGCCCGGCGCTGGCACGYCTCATTGAAGTAAAAAGGAGCCGTTGCGGGTCCCCTTCAAGACCCAGCAGCCTGGCTCCGATCGACCTCTCCACCCAAACGAGATCAGGCAACAGCGCCACGGCATTACCCGTCTCCACCAGCCGCACGTGGGCCTGCAAGTCCGGGGTTTCATAGCGGACGTCGGGTTCAAATCCCGCAGCGCGGCAGAGTTGCTCAGCCCAGTGACGGGACGCAGCTCCATGGGGTTCCATGACCCAAGGAACATTGGCCGCTTCCGCAAGGCTGGTCACGTCGGCGAAGCCAGCTGTTGCCGTCACGGAGGGAACGGCCAAATGGATTGTGTCAAGCGTCAGATGCTGTCTGTCCACGCCTGGATAATGGGGCGCCGCGTGCCCCGGGTACTGCTCAGCCACGACGAGGTCGAAGTCACGGGCCCACACTTCATGCAGTGCCGTCTCGGGTTCATGCTGAACCATTTCAACCCGCAGCTCGGGATACGACTCCCTCAAAGTCCGCAGCGTCATGGGCATTAGCGCCAAGGTGGCCGTCTGGAAGACCGCAAGGCGCACCGTGCCGCGCACTTGTCGGCGGCTGGCCGCCAGGGCAGTTTCGGCCTTCTCAAGGGCATCGAGAAGAGCGTCAGTATGCTCAATAAGAACCATGGCCTGGGGGGTCAGGGCGACCCGGCGACCCGCCTTACGGAAGAGCTCGACCCCCGCCTCTTTCTCCAGCAAGGCGAGCTGCTGGGAAACCGTTGAGGGGCTGTATGCCAGGGCCGCAGCTACTTCGGCGAGTGTTCCACGGATACCCAGTTCGCGCAGCAGCCGCAGGCGGCGAATCTCCAGCATGACTTCTTCTCCATCCCGCCGCACAACATTGGACGTGGTTTCCTCTGAGCCGTGTTGATTCGGCTACCTACGGGCGGGCACCTCCTGCCGATGACCCCCGGGACAACATTGACAAGGGCTGCCAGGCTGTTTATACATAGTAAGGTATTACATATCAATACTTAAGGCCTTGGCGCCCCGGCGACACCGTGGTCGCCAGGCGATGCCCGAGGCAGAACACGTTGGGACCTGCGCGTCTTCCCACGGTCAGGGTGGTTCAGCACGTATTCCACCGGGGGCACCCCGCAGGACGACCCAGAAATATCGATAGGACATTCATGAGTCTCTCGGCGGCGTCGGATCCGACGACCCTTGCTGCGCCCACACCTTCGCTTTTAACGGCAGCCAGCACTTCCGAACAAACAGGGCTGGAGGTCATCGAAAGCTCTCCATCCACTTCTGCCGGACATTTGATAGTGGAGTCGCTGGCGGCTCACGGAGTCCGGAGAGCCTTTGTCGTTCCCGGTGAGAGCTTCCTTGACGTTCTGGATGGCCTCCATGAATCGTCAATAGCTACTGTCGTGTGCCGCCATGAAGGCGGAGCCGCCTATATGGCAGAAGCCGACGGAAAATTGAATCAGGTGCCCGGAGTGGCAATGGTGACCCGAGGTCCAGGGGCCGCAAATGCCCATGTAGGGCTCCATACCGCTTGGCAGGATTCAACTCCCATGGTCCTTTTTGTTGGACTGATTCCGTTTGCGCACCGGGACAGGGAAGCCTTCCAGGAATTTGACGTCAAGGCCTGGTTCAGCTCGGGGGCCAAGAGGGTCATGATCCTGGACCATCCGGAAAGGGCCTCGGAAATTGTCGCCGAAGCGATGTTCGCCGCGATGAACGGCCGGCCCGGCCCGGTCGTTGTGGGTCTACCCGAAGATGTGCTGCAACAATCCGTGCCAGCAGCAATCCATCCTCCCATCCCTGTCGCCACCGGCGGCATGACCACCGTGGACGTCGAAACGCTCCGCACAGCCCTGGCTGCCTCTTCCTCACCTTTGTTCGTCACCGGCGGCAACGACTGGACCCAACAAGGCGCCTACGAACTCACCCGCTGGCTCGAACGGAACCACATCCCCGCCGCAGCGGAATGGAGGACCCAGGGCACCATACCGTTCGACTCACCGTCGTATGTGGGGCCGATCGGCTATGGTCGACCCAAACCGACCTACGACCTGCTCGAAGAGACAGATCTTCTCATTTTCGTTGGAACCGTCCCGGGCGATGTCATCACGGACGGCTTCCTCTGCAGGCAGGACTGGACCAAGAAGAACTTCCTGGTCACCATCGACCCTTCCCTGCGCGGACGCTCCGGCCCTGTTTCATACCAAATCGTGGCTAAACCAGATGTCTTCGTCCGGGACCTCGTGGCCATTGAATTGCCCGTAAGAGATGAATGGAAAGCCTGGTGCGGGCGGATGCGACGCGAACAGGAAGACTTCGCAGCACTTCCCCCCGCAACTCCAGCCGACGGCCCCGCGCGCATGGACACCTTGATGGCAAACCTGGTACCAGCCCTTCCCCGCGACGCCATGGTCACTTTCGGCGCCGGCGAACACACCAACTGGGCCCACCGGTACTTTCCGACCCGCCTGTACTCATCCATGATCAGCGCACGAAACGGATCCATGGGCTATTCCATCCCGTCCGCGGTCGCAGCATCCCTGGCCCAACCCGGACGACGAGTCGTAACCATAGCCGGCGACGGAGAGTTCCTGATGAACGGCCAGGAACTGGCAACTGCGGCCCAGTACGGCGCAACCCCATTGGTCATCGTCATGGACAACCAGGAATACGGAACCATCCGGACCCATCAGGAACGCCACTACCCCTCGCGGGTCTCCGGCACTCAACTGAAAAACCCCGACTTTGCACTCGTGGCTACGGCCTTTGGCGGGTTTGGAACCCGGGTGGAGAACGACAAGGACGTACCAGCGGCTCTGGATGCCGCACTCTCGGCCATCGACAACCAAGGCATTTTCGCGCTGATCCACATGGTCGTTGAACAACGAGTTAAGGCCTACTAACGCCCGAACATCCCACTCCTATCCGTAACCGAAAGGGGCACTGTGGAAGGCATTTTGGACCATATACCGCAAGATTGGACGGATCTGGATATCGGCGACCCTGTCACCGTCACCGAACCCGGGCAGGACTTTTACCAGGCGACGGTCGACGCCAAGACGCTTGATTCCCACAATCCTGTGGGTCAACACATCCCCCGGCAGGCGCGCTTTCGATTTCCGGGAGGGTGTCCTCATTGCCCACGATCAGTCAGAGGGATCATCCCGCTTTCAAACCGCGACCGAATGAGCACCGCTATGGGAATTCCCGCAAAAGCGCCTTCCTCAGGACTCAACAAATATCCACCCTGGAAGATACCTCGCTTGATTCGTTGGGGTATTACACCTTGAGGATGATATTGGCTAGATTCAGCATGCGTCGCTGAGCCGGGCGGCCTGCGAGGAGCGCCACATTCGGCAACAACTTGTACTGAACCGCCCCACCCCCAGCTCGACATTGAACCGCTGTGTTTGGCCGTTGCGCCAGCGTCAGCACAAATCACAACCCGGAAGAACCATGAAAACAATAGTGATTGGGGCGGGCGCAATTGGCCTGTCTTCGGCCTACTACCTGCGCAAAGCGGGACATGAAGTAACGGTCATTGATGCGGGCCAGCCAGGCGCCAAGGCTTCGGGACATAACGCAGGCTGGGTGGTACCCAGTATGTCCACTCCCGTTCCCGCTCCTGGAATGATGCCGCAGGCTTTGCGTTGGATGCTCCGCAAAGACAGTCCCCTATATGTCTCCCCCAGCATCAGCCCCAAGTATCTTGGCTTCATGTTGCAGATGCTGCGCAACTGCACGACCGCGCGCTTTGAAGCGGGTCTGGAGGTCCTGTCGCATCTGAGTCGTGAGACGCTGCAGTTGTTCGATGACATGGCCGCTGACGGGGTATCGTTCGAAGCCCACAACGACCCCCTCACGATGCTGTACACCAGCGCATCCAACCTGGATAAGCACGCGGCCGAACTCGAGACGATGGAAGGGCACATCGAGGACTTCAAATGGCGGCTTCTTGAAGGTTCCGACCTGGCCAGGGAAGTACCTGGCACTGTTCCGCAACTGGCGGGGGGATTACAGACCTACGGCGATCGATCCCTTGACCCAGCTTCCTTAACCCAGGGGCTGACGGCTGCCTGCCGACGGGACGGGGTGGAGTTTCGCCTTGGCCGGCGCGCACGTCTTCGCAGCGCAACACATGGGTCAGTGACAGTTGAAGTTGGTCAGGAAGCCCTTAGCGCGGACAAGGTTGTTGTTGCGGCGGGGGCATGGACCAACGAAATCCTTGCCGGCATTGGAAGCTCCATCGCCTTGGCCTCCGGGAAGGGATACGGTTATGACCTTCCGCTCCAGCCTGATGGCCCACAGCATCCGATGTATCTTGCTGAGGCAAAGGTGGCCATTACACCGCTGAATTCCAAGGTCCGCATCGCTGGAACCATGGGCTTCGGCAAAGGCACGAACGAACGCATCAGCAGGGTGCGAGCTGAGGGGCTGCTGAAGAGCCTCCCGGCATACTTCACCCAATGGCCATCTCTCCCGACACCGGCGGAGCCTTGGACGGGTCTCCGCCCCATGACCCCCGACGGGCTACCGATCATCGGCCCTTTACCAAAGCACCACGATGTCCTCATAGCTACGGGACACGCAATGTTGGGAGTTAGCCTGGCGCCCCCGACGGGCCGGCTCATAGCGGAGCTGGCTGTCGGTGAAGCATCTTCCCGGCACCTTTCCAGCCTCGCCGCCGACCGTTTCAAGCTCTAGCCCAAAGTCAGCACCGGCCCCGGCGCCAGCCTGGGGCTGGCCGGCTGCGGGAGCCTAATTGGTTTGCTTGGCAGCCTCGTCGCGCCCTGCCCAAATACCGCGAACGTGCCGCATGTGGCTGCTCATTATTTCCGCGGCCCTTCCTGCATCCTTGGCCTCCATGGCATCCAAAAGGAGCTCATGCTCCTTTGTCGATTGGACGAAGACTTCCTTCCCCGCGAGATCTCCCAACCCTAGAAGCCTGCTCTGGTCCCTCAGGGTTCCAATGATCTCGAGGAGCTTCTCGTTCTCCAGCGCTGAAAGGAGCGTCAAATGGAATTCCCGGTCCGCTTCCACGAAGTCCTCCCACTCCCCAGCTGCAGCAAATGCATCCGTCCGCCGGCACAGGTACCTGAGGTTGGTGAAGTCCTTGATGAGTGTACGTTCCGTAATCTCCCGCACCGAGGACACCTCGATCATCGCGCGAATCTGCACAACGTCGTCAAGCTCCTTGTTGGTCAACTTTCGGACAAGGAACCCCCTGTTGCGCTTCATCTCGATGAGCCCCTCCTTGGCGAGGTCATGCAGCGCCTCGCGAACGGGGGTGATGGAAACGTTCAGGCGTTCAGCAACCGCACCGATGGAATGCATGGAACCCGGCTCCAGACGGCCGGAGACGATCTGCGAACGGATGATGCGTACTGCCTGTTCCCGAAAACTCTGGGTTCTGACTTCATCGCCAGCTCCCTCGTTCCACGCCAATGCCGTAGCCATGGCCACTCCTGTTCCTCTATAAGGTCTGACACCCCATTTTAGACCCGTTGCATGGAAACGCAGACAAAGTACGACCACAGCGGCCGCTTTACCCCTCACAGATTCGCCCGCCGCTGTGAGTGGATGCCGCAGGTCCTCCATAAGGAGCTTTTCGTTTCCAGAGCCCGTTGACGGGTAGATTGGTTATACTTAGGTGTAATACCTTACAGTGGGGACCGCGGGACGATTGCAGACTCAGCGTTGAGTCCCAGGTTCGGCGTAAGTTGCGAACGCCGCGACAGCTCTTTCGAGCATTCAGTTGAACAACCAACCACTTAGGTAAGTGGCGAAAAGACAGGTGGAAACAGTGATTCCAACACGAAAAGGACCCGATCTGCGCGCGAAGTGCGGGGTTCCCGATGCAGCTTAATTTCATTTCCGATGATCAGGTTCGAGCTCTGCTCTCACCCCGCCAAGCCACGGCGGCCATCGCTGACGCCCTCATTGCCGGGCTGGATCCAGCAGATGATCCTGAACGCAGCCTCATCCCGCTCAAAGATGGACAATTTCTCATCATGCCCGCGGAGGTCCAAACCCATACCGGCGTGAAAGTGGCTACCGTCGCTCCGGGAAACCCCGAGCGTGGGCTGCCGCGCATTCAGGCGCTCTACCTCTTGTTCGATGCTCAAACACTCGCACCACAGGCGATCCTGGACGGTACAGCTCTTACGACGTTGCGCACGCCTGCCGTTTCGGTTGCAGGTGTGCTTCCCGTGCTCACCCAGCGATCGGAACCACTAAGGCTCGCGGTTTTCGGTGCAGGACAACAGGGGGTGGGCCACGTAGAGACCATTTCAGGAGTCCTGAATGGGAAACGTCGCATCGAGCACATTACGTACATTGTCCGGAACCCCTCAAGGGCAGCGGTACCTGCAACTCTGGGCCAGGAGGTTATCGCCTCGGGCTCACCCGAAGCAGCCGCGGCAGTAGCCGCGGCTGACGTCATTATTTGTGCGACGTCTTCGGCAGAACCCCTCTTCGACTCCGAGCTCTTACGCTCGAACGCCATAGTCATCGCCGTAGGTTCCCACGAGCCGCACGTCCGTGAAGTAGATGCGGCCTTCTGTGAGCGTGCGCAGGTCGTCGTTGAAGACGTCCCCACAGCACTGCGCGAATCAGGTGACATTGTCCTTGCAATAGGCGAAGGCGCATTGACCGAAGAGAATTTGGTTCCAATGCGGAGCGTCGTAACAGGAGCCGTTCAGCTCAGCCCTGATCGACCAGTCCTGTTCAAAAGTTCCGGTATGTCCTGGGAAGACCTGGTCATTGCCAGTGCCATCGTGAAAAAACATGACGCACGCAGCAACGATCGCGTGTTCGCCAGTCACTTAACAATCCGCTGAGCACTCCCCCGCCAGGGGCCGGCCCACGGCACGGGAACCTGAGCATCACATTCAGCAGAAAGAGCAATTCCTTGAGAAATTCCACCACTGCCCCAACAACCGGCTCGCTCGACCGCCGGCAAAAGCATGAAGCTGGCGGCATGACCCCGCAGCCACACAAGGTCTGGGAGGCCTACAACGAGGCAGAAAACACGAGGGACTTCACCGCCATGGCAAAACTCGTTGCCCCGGATATAAGCATCACCGTGAACGGTATCAAATCTGTGTCTTCTGCCGAGGAAGATCAAAGCGAAATGCGTCACGTCATGGACATGTACCCCGACTATCGGCGAATCCTCGTAGAGATCCTCAGCTGTGGGAACCGGGCGGTCGCCCGCTGGCAGATGCTGGGATCCTCTCCCACAGCACCCGTACTGAACGCCACGGGCTGCTCCATCGTGACAGTCAAAGATGGACAGATCACAGATGCATACCTCTATTACGACAGTGCCGCACTGGACTCGGTCTTAGGACAGCACTAGAAGAGTCCTCGCAGCTCCTCTTCCCGTCATGAATCCTGGTGGCAGCGAATATTCTCCGCCCTGAGGTTGATGTGGCCCGCCTAATCTGACGAACACCCCACCCAAGCAGACCGCCGCCTGTTAGGAAGAGGCGGCGGCGATCGAAGATGTGTCGGCTTCAATTCGTGCAGAGAACCTTGGAGCCGACCTGAATGTGCTTGGCCCACGACGAAACAAGTCCCATCTGGCGATGAGCAGGTGCCGGTCGATCGTGCCTTCGTCAAGACGCTCAGCGATGATCGGCACATCCTGGGTAGGAGCCACATTCCAGCTCGGAGACGGTGGGGTGCCTTCTACTCCTTTGGCATCGAAGTACGTCTCAAGCATGGTGCCATCTGCCTCATCCGCTGTGAGGGCACGTCTGATTCTCCGAGGCAGCTCACACAGGGCGAGTGTGCCCTAGCCGCACCAGGATGCTGGCAAGTCTGGGAAAGGGAGCCCCAATTGTTCATGACAGGATTGCTCCGTGATTACCGAGACGATGAACGAGGCGATGCGGCCCCTTCGCGGCATGGCACAGCCTCGCTCGGAGACCAGCTATCTGGATCCTCGAATCAAGGCTGAACTCGACGAGGGCCTGACAATCCGAGACGGGTGCCTCTTCTTTGTCTCCCAAATACACAACATCCGCCAGAACAGCGATGCTGACTTCGGCGGCCCCACAGGATTTGAGGGCTACATCAACAAGCTCCCCCTGGACTGGCTTATCGATGGTGCCGATGATTCGCCAGCTTGGCGGGATTTCGCTGGGACCAGCGACTGGGTGGCTGGTTGTTTGACCCAGGGCATCCTGCTGGGCCACCTGGTCATCGCCGCAGCTGCTGAGCTCACGGACAATCCCATCGATGTCTGGATCCACGTCGACTACGGCCACGACGAGGAGAATCCCTCTGCGTCTTTCCGCTTCGTGACATACCGGGAAGAAGACCTCTGGGCTAGCAACCTGGACGGCTTCGAACAGCCGGTCCTGCGGATGACTTCCGGGAACAAGATCAAGAGCGTCGGAACATGATTCAATCGGCCGCAGAGTTCGTGAGACTGCGCTCGAGCGAAGACCCCGCGGAGTATCACCGGGCAGCTCATGAAGAGGCGGACGTTTCGGTATGGCTGGACGTCATCGACAAGTACCCTGACATGCGCTTCTGGGTCGCCCACAACAAAACGGTGCCACTGGAAATCCTTGAACTACTCGCGTCAGATCCCGACGTGCGCGTCCGCTCCTTCGTGGCGACAAAAGAAAGATCAACATTGATCTCCTGCAAAAACTCGCCCTGGACGAAGACGACACCGTCCGGCCGCAGTCACCCGCCACCGCCGAGCAACCACCGAGCTTATCGAATCACTGCTTGATGACGAGTCCTGGTTCGTCAGGGATGCCGCCAACGAGGCACTGGCCAAGAGGACAATCAGCCGCGGGCTCGCCTGAAATTGACTCGAGACTCAGGCCATGGGGAACGATCCGTCCTTGCCTTCCCTTTGCAAAGGGGCGCGGATGACTGCCCGCCACAAGAGAACGGTTGGGCTGCGATGCCGCTACTAAAGTCCACTAACGAGTCCGGCCAGACATGGGAGGATCCTTCCGAGGATGCCTTGTTCATGTTCATGGAGGACATCGAGCAGGGTGAAGAGGCATTCCTGATCGTGGAGCTACTGGCTGATCCCAGCGGTCAGACCTTCATACAGTCAACCCGCAACGATGACGGAACCTACGTCGTCGAATTCCGTGAAGGCAGCCCGAGCCAGCACTTCGGCACGGTAGTGGACGACATGGGCGCCGCCCATGCCCTTATCGCTTCGTGGTCCTTTGGTTTGGACGGCTGGCGCGAGAGTGTGGAATGGACCAAGATTCCGTTCGACGAATAATGGCCAACGTGGAAGGGCAGCTCCGCGGGCATGGCAAGTTCATCTCGAGTGACCCGCAGGCGGGTTGCAGAGTTTCGGTGGCGCAGCTGTCATCGCTGTTGCAAGCGCGTGTGCGCCACTAGAGCTGGCGGATTCAGTGTGGTGCTAACAGTCGCCCCGATGCTCAGGTAGCAGTTTCGGGCAAGGTCCAGTCAAAGTCGCGGGGACTTAATTGCTCATCGGTCGGACTGAAATCCAAGGTGATGAACTCTCCTGAATCGGGATCTATCTCGCCGTCTACAAACCGAATGCCGGACCAGACGCCCATCACGCAGGAACCCGGATGACGGCGGGCATGATTGACCTCGTTGCGGGTAACGATGACTGACTCACCACGGCTCTGGGTACCTTTTGCCTCAAGATAGATCCGCTCATTGCCTTTGACGGCCAGTGCATCGTACGGATGGTTCAGTCGAGTGTCCGTCACCGTCCATCCTTGTTCGACGTAGAGCCCCATCAACCGGTCCTGGGCAGCGTTCTCGATGACCCGGCGGATCTCGGCGTCCATTTGCTTTCCCTGACCCCGTGCACCGGGCAGGTCGATTCCACCATTGAGCAAGTCAGAAGCAGCTGGGCCTGCAACGGCAGGGTCTGCAGTGTAGAGGATCGAGTTCCGGCTGCCTGCTGGATAGTCCACCTGTGTTCCGATGAGCGCATCGTAGATGGCAGAACCGCCTTCCAGGACACGGCCAAGGAGGGCCTTCTTCGGCACCCTTGAAGTGCTAGGAAGAATCTCGTGATTCGGGTCCAGGAGTTCCGCTACCAGCACGATGCGGCCCTGATAGTTCAGCACTGCCCAACGATGCTCCGAAATCCTGTCCGCATTCAGGGACCAGTCGCCGCGGTTGTTCTCCCACAAAAGCTCCGGCGTCACGGAGGGATCGTAGCCGTACCACGTCCGTCCCAACGGGTCGTCGCTCTCGGCAGTCTTTCGATCGCTGAGTCTAATGTTAATGACCATGAATTGAGTATCGCCGATCGACGCAGAATCAATTTTCTCGATCACCACAGCAGGTCCAGGCTAACGATGCCCACAGCCGGTCTTGACTGCTGCCACACCTCCACCAGCTCGCCCAAGTCTGACTCATCGCCGGCCAAACCCAACAGCAGAGCATCCGATGCCGGCGCCTCGTGGTCGTGTCCGTCGCGTGGCGAGCCGTGAGAACAGTCCGAGCACATCATGCGCATCCCAGACCATTCATCAACGCCCAGTCCCCGCGGCCCGAGAGTGTCCGCCAGAGCTTGCAGGTCCTCCTGACCCGCGCCGGTGATCTGGGCCTGCCACGTCGGTATCCCGGATGATTCCAGCCGTTCGAGTTCATTGAACACCGGCACTTCCTGGCCCTCAAGCAGTCGCGTCCCTTCAGGCGCCCCGTCATGAAGCAGGACGTCCCTGAATCGGTGACCTGACTTAGGCAACGGAACGCTGTTGATCACCGCATGCGCCGGGCTTCGCCGCCAGCACCATACGACCTCCGTCGCTCCCATATCGGGCAGCAACTGGTGAGTAAGACTTGCGCGGTCCGGATTGATCCGGACAGGGGCCACGCCGCAGTCCACGTCAATGGGCCCATCCTCGCCATCAAACCCTGACAGGCCGTACGCTGCCCACGCCCGGCGCGCAGTAGCCCAATCCCCCAATGCCGTAGCAGCAATTCCCAGGTTCCAGGCAGCCGGGCTGGCACCGTCGAAATGAGCGGCTTCCCATTCGGTGAACAGATCCAGAGCGTGCTGATTACGTGCCACGCTTTCGGCCCAGTTGCCGCGTGCCTTCGACAGCAGGCCCGCCTCAAACCAAGTGAAGAAGGAATCCGGTGTGACCGTCAAGAGCTCAGAAGCGTACTTTGCGGCGCTGTCGGCGTCGGCGGCCTCGTTGGCAGCCTGCCAGTCTGCCCACACGTCCTGGGGAGCCCGCTTCTTCCTGAACCCTGACCACACTCGTCCACTCATCGGACAATTATGCAGGCTGCGCCGACACCGACGGAAAATGGACAGGATTGTTCGCCTGATCATGGGATCGGGCAAGCCCGCATCCTGCCAACATCGCCGAGGACCTGGCTTTTGTGGACGTTTCCTTAGCTCAGCCGATCTTGGTCCACACGCCGCAACGCTGGGATATGAAGCCCTCCCCTGTGTACACAGTGACTGTCACGCCGTCAGGGGCGAAACCGACGAAATTGTTGTCAATGATGTCCCCGCCCCCGGTTGATCGTGACCAGTAGCAGTCCTTCACCCCGGGTTTGGTCTTGTACGTTCCTGGCTCCATGGTCTGGCCTACAACGTTGGTGCCGTCCCATATTTTGACCGCAGTCAGCACCTCCTGGAACACCGCCGCATGAGGTGCGTCGGGACAGACGGAGAGCGCCCCTAGAACGTCGGCACGGCGCCAGTCCATTCTGGCGACCACCACGTCTGCGAAGTCCTGGTCTACTGTTGCGCACATCAACATGACCTTGCCGACTGTTGCCGTAGGAAGGCTGACATCTCCACCGTGAGAAGCGATGAGGTCAACCAGTGCTTGCTCGCTGGGTACCAATGCCTGCTTGGTCGATGGGTGCAGGCCGTCAATTTGAATCGAGCAGCGCCCGCTGGCGTAATCCCGGCTCGCCCAAACTTCCTTGTACGACCGATACTCGTTTGTGGTGACAAGGCCGTCACCGCAGCTATAGCTGTATCTGTTCGCAAGCCTCTGGGCTGCCGCTGCGGCTTGGTAGGCTTCCATCGCGGCCTTTCCAGCTGCCAGCTGTTCCGCCTCGGTGCGGTTGAGGATGACCTTGATGGTTTCCTCGTTCGTTTCCGAGCCTGCCGCCGGCTCGGTCGCCACAACCGTGTCGTCTCTGCCCGGAAGTGCACGGTCCCAGCGCGCACCATCCCGGCCGTGCGGCACAGGCGTTCTGAACCCGGCCTTGGAAAGAAGCTCGCTGGCCTCCGGATATGTCTTTCCCACCACATCCGGCACGAGAATCGCAGGCTTAGGAGTCGGACTGACAGCCTTGGCCGACGCTGAAGCCTGCGACTGCTGATCTTGGCCCGAGCACCCGGCCAACCCAACCACGACTATCGTCACCAGAACCAATGCCAACAAGCGCTTCATCGTGCCGACTCTCCCGCAAGGTTCCGCCCCGTACCCCACGCATCCTGCCCCCGTGTTGGCTGCTGCGGTTCCGACCTCCGTAGTGGGCCTCATCCTACGGCGGCATCGCCTTGGCTCCTACCGTTTTCGGCAGGCAATTCTTCGCTTAGGACTGTTCTTGGCAACGGCCTAGCCATAGCCGTCAGCCAGCCGCTGACGGTACATGTCTGCCGTCTTCTTCAGAAGCCCCGCATTCGTGTCCCGTTGGGATGTGCCGTCAGAGTACCTCCATTACTATTTGGGCACCGTACTCCCCTAAAGCGTTCCGGCGTACCGGGGAAGATTTCCACGGAAATCTACCGGTGGGCGGCCCTTGATGTCGTAGTCTGATCCCAAGTCGCGCCAGCTGAAAACTGATGCTCGGCAGCGGAAATCAGGAGGAACTGATGGGTGCCGGAGAAGCTGTCGATCCCGAGGCCTCAGCTCTACCGGCTGACCGTGAAACCCCAAACCCAGCCACCCAAAGATCACGGGAGTCGGAACCGAAAGGCGCCGGTTGGCGCAGGTTCCTCGGACTGCTCGGGCCAGGACTTGTAGCCGGCGCGGCCGATGATGACCCGTCCGGCATTGCCACCTACGCGCAGGCGGGAGCGACATTTTCCAACGGGATGCTTTGGACCGCTCCCGCTACCTTGCCCATGATGATGGCCGTCCAGGAAATTTGTGACCGCACCGCATTGGCCACCGGGGACAGTCTGGGGAAACTGGCCCGACGAAAGTTCTCCCGCAAGCCCCGGGTCGTGATCGCGGTCCTGATCGTGGCACTGCTGGCAGCCAATACCCTCAACGCTGCCGCCGATCTGATGGCTGTGGGCCAGGGAATGGAGCTCCTCGGCGCTGGACCGGACCATCTCTGGAGCGCCATCGCCGGCATAGGAATCGCGATCGCACTCATGACCGGTTCCTTCGCCGCCATTGCCAGAGTCTTCAAATGGCTCTGCCTTGCCTTGCTGGCCTATGTGGCTGTCCTGTTCGTCGCCAACGTCAATTGGCCCGACACACTGGCGGGACTGCTGGGCCGCCAATTCCGCTTCAGCATGGAGTATCTGGGATTGGTCGTAGCGGTCCTTGGAACCACGATCTCCCCGTACCTGTTCTTCTGGCAAAGCGCCCACCGGGTCGAGGAACTCCGCTCCGAGGACCGAGGCGGGGATAGCGCCGTTGGGTTGAAGGAGCGAAGCGAAGCGGCGGCCGCCCACAAGCTCCGTAACGCCAGGGCCGATGTCTTCATCGGCATGGCCTTCTCGGTGCTGGTCATGTTCGCGATCATGGCTGCGACCGCGGCGACGCTCGGCAAGGACGGAACGGACGTCAAGACTGCTGCCGATGCTGCCAAGGCGCTGGAACCAATTGTGGGCTCGGCCGCGAAATTTCTCTTCGCCGCCGGCTTCATCGGTTCCGGCATCCTCGCCGTTCCGGTCCTGGCCGCTTCCGGCTCCGCAGGCCTGGCCGGCCTGCTCGGGAAACAATGGGGCTTTGACCGTAGTCCCCGCAGGGCACCCTGGTTCTACCTGTTGCTGGGCATAGGAACACTCGGCGGGGTGCTGATCAGCTTCTTCGCTACCGATCCCATCGGCTTGCTGATCCTTAGTGCGATCATCAATGGCGTCGCCGCCGCACCGTTCCTCGTCGTAGTCATGCTGATCTCACGGGACAAGGCAATCATGGGTCAGTACCGCAACGGACGACTCGCCGCAACGCTCGGCTGGGGAACAACCATCGTCATGGTCTTTGCCGGGGCCATCGGCATCTGGACAACCCTCAGCGCCCTCGGCGGATAAGCGGCCCCAAAGGGCAAACTACGCTAACCATGAGGATCCTCGCGGTCTCATAAACCCATGGAACGACGCTGGAAGCTACTCGGAACCGCCAAGGTCACACTATGAATCCGGGCATCACCGTTGACAGTAATGACTGCCCTGGCCCCCCGGTCGCTAAGCACTCTGAGTTCGACAACGTCATCGGTCCGTGGCTTGGGTCTCAGCCCCGGCCGCCTATAGAACATGCTGAAGATGCGGTCATCCCCTGACGTATCCTTGGCCTCCAAAAACAATGTCGTACCTTCCCGACCGTCCATCCGGGCTCGGACAGTGACGCTGAGTTCACGCCAGGACTTTGCTTCGTACATGAAAAGACGGGTCGTGGAGTAGTACGACCTTGCAACGACAACCATAAACACGACCAAGGTAACCATGGCCATGGGGGCCATGACAGCAATGCCCTTCCAGGCGTTTTCCCGGGGGTAGTCGTACCCCTGAAGAACTACGTCCTCCGTGTTGTTGGGATTGAGAGCCAGATGGACCGGCGTACCAGTTTGTGCGGACGCAGCGCAGGCTCTTCCGGATTCGACTGCAGCATGTCGCAACTGTCCATCCAGCGTGTAGGTGATCTCAAGAGTGCAGTAGTCGTTGCCCTTGAAACGACTCGCCTGCTGACTTGTCACCACACCTTCAACCCTCAAGGCGCCAGCAGCTAAAGGTGCGAGTGCAGCTCCAAGGCCAAAACCGGCTGCCACAAGCAGCGTGACCATAGCCACAGCCAACCCGACCATGGTCGCCCGCATTCGCCGTCGCAGGGAACTGTCCTGCCACACGGGCACCTGCTCTGCTGAGCAGGGGGTGGCTTTTAGCAGCACACCCCCAGGCAGAGCGAGTGACCAAAGGTTGGCACCGGGTAGAGGACGCTGAGTGGATTCGCCGCCGACGCGCTCAATGGGCGGCCCACTCCCCTGCGAATCCGTCATAGAAACCTTCCCCAAATCCACCATCACTATATGCCGCAGCAAGTTGATGGACGTTCAACACACTCCGTAACGTAACAGCACGTGTTACGCTTCGACCCATGAGCGGCGTATATGCGGGTTCAACTACAGTAGACAGCCATCAGTCACGCGCGGAGATTGAGCGCACGCTGACACGGTACGGGGCAACTGCCTTCTCCTATGGCTGGGAAGCCAGTCGGGCAGCGATCAGCTTCGTCGCTGACGGCCGACAGGTACGTTTTGTGCTGCCGTTGCCGGACCGGAATCTCCGGGAGTTCACGCACACGCCGGCCACCCGAAAACTGCGGGCGCCCAAGGCCGCCGATGCCGAGTACGAGAAAGCCATCCGTCAACGCTGGCGCGCCCTGGCCCTGGTGGTGAAGGCCAAGCTGGAAGCGGTCAATGCAGAGATCGTGACGTTCGAGCAGGAGTTCTATGCCCATACTGTTCTGCCGAATGGTCTGACGGTTTACGAGCACACCAATGAATCAGTGAACCGGGCCATCGCCTCCGCCAGTGCAGACAACCTCAAGAGCCTCGGCCAACTCGGCGCATGAGCCCCCGCAAAAAGCACGCAGTCCCGCTAGAGCAGGCTGAGCGCATACTTGCCGCATTGGCAGCACGTGCTGACGCCCAGATGCAGGTCGAGCAAGCTGTCGCTGATGCGCTGAAGGCCGGCGGCAGCGTCCGGGAGGTGGCAGCTCTCTCGGGACTATCCGGAACCACGGTGCAGAAGTACGGCCGCGCCCACGGATGGCCGGCTCCTGACAGCACTTCGGCCGGGTAGGGCAAGACAAGATGAAGACGTCTTCGGTACTCGCAGTGGCACCGCACGAAAAAGGTCCTGCCAATTTCGGCTGCAACCCTTGATCCCGCCCGTAAGCTTGTCCCGAAAGGGGCCCACGTGAAATCACAGAGAATCTGCGTTGTCATCGAAGACGATCCTGACATCCGCGACCTCATCTCACTAATCCTCACGGGCGCCGGCTTCGAAGTCCATGCCTGCGAAACGGCACATGAAGGCATGACCGCAGTCGAACGGCTGAACCCTGTATTGATCACCCTTGATCTGGGACTGCCCGACATGGACGGTCGCGAAGCCGCCCGCCTGCTTGCAGCTGTATCCAACGCGCCTATCCTCATGATCACTGCCTTCGCTGAACGGGACGATGAACTCCATGGCATTGCCTCTGGCGCCACGGCGTACCTGATCAAACCTTTCCGGCCCCGCCAGCTGCGTGAACTCGCTCTGAAGCTGAGCCCCCAGGAAGTCTCCTCGGGGGCAGTCTTGCCTGATTCAAACAGCAAACCCTGAAGGAACCCTGCGGCAAACGGGAGGCCACGAAATGCCGCGGCACCCCTAGTGGCCCGAGGCGAGCAAACGCTCGATAGGCTGTGCCCATGGATCCGACCACGACCTGGGCGCTTGGCATCGATTTACTGCTCTTGCGGGAGGGTGGTCGGCAAAGTCCTCTCTTGGGTGGCCACGCTGTAGAGAACAGATTCAAGTACCGGCCTAACTGGGGCCTCCCAGGCTGGCCTGTCGGCGAGCAGACGGCAGCGCCGGTGTTGGGTTTCTCCAAGGAAAATATCCAGCTCGGGGAGTCAGCCCGAGCGGTGATAGTGCCGCTATTCCTTGACTCCGTGCCCGCATGGGCCGAAGTACGACCCGGCGACGAGCTGCGAATGTACGAAGGCCCTCGCATCTGCGGGATGGGAACCGTCCTCTGGATCGAACGGGCAACGTGGCCAACACCGGCAGATGATCAGGAGCGGCTGGCGACTTGGCTCTCTGCACCATTGGGGGAACGACCATGAAGGTCAGATGCACACAGCTCCTCGCCCACGACGGGCGGGGACAACTGGAATCCAGTCCCTGGCTCACAATCGACGCTGAGTACCACGTGCTCTCGCTGACGGCGCACCCTGACGGCCGCGTGTATTTACGGCTTCTCACTGATGACAGTGACAGTTACGGTCTCTTCGATTCGACGGCCTTCATGACCGTGGACGAAACTGTGCCAGAGAACTGGCAAGCCCGCATCGGCGACGGAGGGGTGCTGCACTTCGCACCGGCCAGCTGGCTGGTGCCCGGCTTCTGGGAGGACTACTACGACGGTGACCCCGCTGCCGCCGAGATTGTTAAGACTGAACTGAGGAAGATCCTGAGCACGCAACGCGACCCCCGCATGCCTGATCTCAGCGGACCGATGACTTCGCTGGAGCTCCAGGCGGCGGCTGAACAGCTTGCGACCGCTCGAGGAACGGACCGTTGGAAGGGCCTGATGCTGGTGCTGCTGCACTACATCAAGGAACTTCCAGCACCGAAAGAGCTCTCGGACGTGATGGCCACAGTGGATGCATATTGGACCTCGGGCAAGGGAACCCCGGCGACCCTGGAAGCAGCCAGAGCAAAATGCCGGAATCCCTGAATGAGTTCGAGATGCAACCGCACTTGGACAATCCCGAGGCAAGATTCGCCCGTGCCCTGTTGTGTGTCCTGGAACCCTTGGGCGACGAGGACCACAGATCCGATACAGCGGATTGGTTCGCCGGCGTAGTTTGGGACACCTGGTGACTCGGCTGCATACTCCAGAACTTATGTGGAAGGTTTGTATGCAAGGAACTCCCCGCTAACGGGATCACCCATATGGCTCAAGACATATCCGCCTGAGAGTCCTCCAAACGCGACTAATTGCTCGGCGGAGTCACAGACACAAGGATCCGGGTCTGATTCTCGGACGGATTCACGAACCTGTGCGGCAGGGTTGAGCTGAAGTAACAGCTGTCGCCTGCGTTCAGCTCATGATTCGTGCCGCTGACTTCAACCACGAGCCGGCCTTCCAGGACGAGCACACATTCCTCGGATGCGTGGGTCCTGGGTTTGCTAGACGACGCAGCGCCCGGTTCCAGGACCGCCTCCAGCACTTCAAGCTTGCCGCCTGAGCGGGATGCTTGTGAATATACAATTTGGCCCTGGGGTGAAGAAACCAGCCGACGCTGATCTTTCCTTATCACAGCGACTTGCTCCGCGTCCTCGGTTCGGAACAGGTCGAACAACGGCACATCCAGCGTCTCGGCAAGCCGACGAAGCGATTCCAGGCTGGGATCTGATAGACCTCGCTCAACTTGACTGAGCATCGCAACGGATAGCCCACTCCGTTGGGAAACTTGATTGAGCGTCATGCCGCGGTCTCGGCGCAGCTCACGGATACGGGAAGGCAACATACCTCCAGTATCCATCAGATCATCGAGCCACTCCCTTGAGGACCACATGGGTTCCGCAAAGAGGTTGTGAGAGTTCCGATGTAGACGCCAAGGCAGTCGGAAGTCAAAAGGATCTTTTACATCTCTATTGAAATAATTCACAGGCAGTGAAACTATGTGATTGGCACAACACAAGCAGTTTGTTGTGAGGTGCTCGGCCGGATCTGTCACCACAACCAGGACTGATCCCAGACACAGCGCAAGTCGGAAGTCGCCTTGTCCATGTTCAGGTTGACCCGCCAGACTTCCCCCCGGATCGGAGACAAAATCCATGACCGTCATCACCCCTGAAGCCTTCCGTAGCCAGTTCCCTGGACTTGCAAGCACAATACATTTGGCGAGCTGCAGTCAGGGTGCTCTATCCCGGGATCTATCCGGCGAACTCCTTGAATTCCAAAGCAGCATCATGGAGCACGGAGCACCGTGGGGCCCGTGGATGAACAAGGTGGAGCAGGCGCGCACCATGTTCGCTGAATTCATCGGTGCATCCCGGGACGAGATCGCAGTGGTTCCCTCCGCGTCGGAAGGTGCCTACCAAGTGGCTTCAACCCAGACCTACTCGGCTCGCGACGCTATCGTGACAACCGATCTCGAATTCCCGTCCATTGGACACGTCTGGCTTGCGCAAGTTGCGCGTGGCGCACGGACACTTCACGTACCAGACCGTGCAGGTCTTGCCTTTGCCGAAGACTACGCAGCGGTGATCGACGACCGAACGAAACTTGTTTCCGTCCCGATGATTACCTATCGGAACGGCTCAAGACTTCCAGTTGAGGAGGTCATAGCCATCGCCAAGAGCCATGGAGCAAAGACCTTCGTGGATGCCTACCAGGGCGCCGGAGTCGAACCGATCAACGTCCGCGAACTTGACTGCGACTACTTGGTCAGCGGAACACTGAAGTACATGCTGGGTATAGCGGGTGTGGCGTTCCTCTATGTCCGGGGAGGCCTATCGGACGATTCCGACCCCCAACTTACCGGATGGTTTGGACGGAGAGATCCCTTCGAATTCGACCCGCGTGCTCTTGGTTTTCCAAGGGCAGCACGCCGCTTCGAGTCCGGTACTCCTGCCATACCCTCTGTATATGGGGCGGTTGCTGGTATGAGGATGTTGCGACAACTCGATCCACAGGCCGTGAAGCAGCACATTGGACGTCTGACGCAGCAGTTACAGGACGAATTAACTATTGCCGGTGCTGTTCTCGATTCGCCCAGTAACCCATCGCTCCGCGGGCCACAGGTGGCTCTTGTGGACGAGAATCCCCAAGAGCTTAGCGATTTCCTTAAGGCGCGAGGCATCGTCACGAGCCCCCGGGGGGCGATTGTAAGGATGTCCTTCCACTTTTACAACGTCGAAGAAGACGTCATGGCCGTGTTGAAGGCACTAGGCGAATGGCGCGGAAAGTAACACCATCCGCTCGCGTGTGACCCCCTCACTAACAACCGTCAGTGAAGGAAGGACTAATTCGTTTGGAATGGCCCTACCAAACTATGAGGAGAACAATGTCTGTTCTAAATGAGCTCACCGCAGCCTTGTCATCCGGCGCCATCGACGTCGTGGACCTCACCACGCCGCTCAGCGGTGATACCCCCATTCTGAATCTTCCCCAACCCCTGGCCAACACGGTTGGACTCTCGCTGACTCCCGTCAGCAATTTCGACGACGCCGGACCGGCCTGGGCGTGGAACGACGTCACGGTGGGCGAACACGCCGGGACGCACCTGGACGCTCCCGTCCACTGGATCACGGGCAAGGACGGGAAGTCCGTTGACCGGATCGAGCCCCACCGCCTGGTGGGGCCGGCCGTGGTGATTGACAAGAGCGCCGAAGCCGCCCAGGACCCCGACTTCCTGCTGGAGCCCGAACACTTCGAGCAGTGGCAGCAGGAGCATGGCCCCTTCCCGGAAAACTGCTGGGTCATCTTCTTCCGCACCGG
>NZ_JBFRDV010000021.1:0-83091 GCF_052113945.1 Paenarthrobacter sp. RAF54_2 | reverse complement strand
GACCAAACCGCCGCGCCGGCGGCGTCCCACCAGCCACAGCCCACGCAAACCACCACACCAGCGCCCAGGAACCCCTGGCCGCCTAACCAACAACAACGAGAACTGTCTCAAAAACTTGACGAGCGCAATCGGGGAAAAAGCCGCAGGATGTGAGAGAAGATCAGGGGGCGACGCGGACGGGAAACGGGAACGCCGGTTTCCAGGGATTCCTGGGCGGCGTCGGCCACCTTGAGAGCAGCTACCCGCCCGATCCTCTCTCACATCGAGGCCCCTTTCGCCCGATCCTCTCTCACCTACCCGCGCGGCCGACCCCGACGTCGGCAGTCAGGTCAAGCGCCGGCGTCGTGGCTTTCCTGAAGCAAGGGAGAGAGGAACGCCGGCAATCCCGCAGGAAGTGAGAGAAGATCAGGAAAAATGGCGCAGGAAGTGAGAGAAGATCAGGGGGCGACGCGGACGGGGACGCCTGTTTCGAGGGATTCCTGGGCGGCGTCGGCCACCTTGGAAGCGGCGACGGCGTCCTCGGGGGTGCACGGATTCTTTCGTTCCCCGAGGACCAATTCCACAAACGCAGCCATCTCAGAGCGGTACGCCTGGTCGAAGCGCTCGGCAAAGGTCTTGTGGGAGTTGCCGGAGGGGAAGGCAACCCCTGGCTCAGCCGAACGGACAGCCATCTGTTCATCCATGCCAACCACAATGGAGCCGTCAGAGCCCTGGAGTTCCAGGCGGACATCGTGCCCGGCCCCGTTGTAACGGCTGGCTGAGACCGTGCCTACCGTGCCGTCGTCGAACGTTACTACCGCCAGGGCGGTATCGACGTCGCCCACCTCACCGATTGCGGGGTCGCCATTGTTGGAGCCCTTGGCGTAGACCTCCACGATTTCCTTGCCCGTGAGCCAGCGAAGGATGTCGAAATCGTGCACGGAACAGTCCCGGAACAGGCCGCCCGAGGTTGCCAGGAATTGGACCGGCGGCGGTGTCATGTCGCATGTGAGGGCACGGACGGAGTGGATCCAGCCCAATTCTCCGGCTTCGTAGGCCCGCTTGGCTTCCAGGTAGCCGGCGTCGAAGCGGCGTTGGTGGCCGATCTGCACGGTTCCACCCTTCTCCCGGATGTACTCAAGGACCGGCAGGGACTGGGCGACATTCACAGCCACCGGCTTCTCGCAGAACACGGGAATCCCAGCATCCACACCGGCGCGGATGAGGTCCGGGTGTGTCGCCGTGCCGGTGGCGATCACCAGTCCATCCACACCCGAGGAGATCAGCTCCGCCACTGAACCCAGGAATTCCGCTCCACATTCAGCGGCCACGGAACGGGCGTGTTCGCCGGCAACATCGGTCAGCTTGAGTTGGACCTGGACCCCCTCCGGGTTCAGGACCTGGTTGAGCGCACTGATGTTCTTGGCGTGCATTACACCGATCCGGCCGACACCCACAAGGCCGAGGGTCACTTGCTTCATCATTATCTGTCTCCGTCAGTGCAGCAGAAGTTGAGTCTTAAGAGGGATTCTTGAGGCGACACTAAACCTTGTCAGTTTGTCCTGTCAAATGGCACTAGCGGTAGAAGCGTTCAGTGACGCTTCCAGTGCCGCGTCAGCATCCTTAAGGACCTGAGCCGCCACCTCAAGTCCTTCAATGCGACCCAGGGAAACGTCTTCGTGTTCGATGTTCACCAGCATGTTGGGATCAACCTCATGGAGCGCCCGGAGGAACTCTGTCCAAAAGGCCGTATCGTGTCCACGGCCCAAGGCAACGAAGTCCCAGGCCGAGTTCTTGGGCCATTCGTTGGCCCACTCGTCTCCGCCCAGGTTGGTGCGGTTTTCCTCGGGTGAAAGCCGTCGGAAGCTGTTGTCCAAAACTCCGTACAGCGCAGCGTTTTCCTTGTTCACGCGGACGTCCTTCGCAGCTGCCTGGAACACCAGTGGGCCAAGTTYGCGAACCACAGCAACGGGGTCCATCTGCTGCCAGAACAGGTGGGAAGCATCGAGTTCGACACCAACATGGGTGGCACCGGTGAGCTCGATGAGTTTGTAGACATCAGCGGTGTTGAAGACGAGGTTCTGCGGGTGCAGTTCCAGCGCCACCTTGACGCCGTGATCAGCAGCAAGGCGGTCCGTTTCCCTCCAGAACGCAGCGGCCACATCCCACTGGTAATCCAGCACGTCCAGGGCCGCGGAGTTCCAGGCGTTGACTACCCAGTTGACGGTGCTCGCTCGAGGCTCGCCACCGGGCAGGCCGGACATGGTGACAACCCGGTTCTGTCCGAGTCGATGGGCCAGGCGAATGGAGCGGCGGATGTCTTCGGCATGCTTCTCACCGATTTCGCGCTTGGGATGCAGCGGGTTGCCGTTGCAGTTCAGGCCAGCGATGGAAACGCCGGTGCCCTCGAAGATCGCCAGATAGTCGTCGCGCGCTGCGTCGCTCTTCAGAATCTGGTCAAAGGTGGGGACGTGCACGGCGGGCAGGAACCCGCCAGTGTTGATCTCGATGCCCGTGAGGCCAAGATCAGCGATGACCTTCAGCGCTTCGGGAAGCGGGCGGTCGTGCAGGATCGAGTTGTAGACGCCGAGCTTCATAGCGTGATCTTCTTTCCGTTGCTCAGGCTGGATTCGGTGACTGCATTGAGTAGTTCCATGTTGCGGACGCCTTCATCGAAGGCGCAACGGGGCAAGGATGCTTCTGCGCTGAGTCCGGCAACTTCTTCGAGGAACGCGCGGGCCTGATAGCCGAATGCGTCGTTCTGGCCAAAGCCAACTTCCGGGGCGTCCATGGCGAGTCCGCCGGAGATATAAGGGTGACCCGGGCCGAGGATGACTTGGCGGTAACCGTTCTCGTTACCTGAGCCGTCATTGAGGAACAGTTGGATTTCAGACGGGCGGCGCTGATCGAACTTGGCCGCGCCGTTCTCGCAGAAGACCTCGAACTGGAGGCTGTTGGCGTGGCCGGCTGCAACGCGGGAGACCTCGAAGCTTCCGGCGCCGTTGGTGAACTCTGCGTTGAATGCTGCGTAGTCGTCATTCTCCACCGCTTCGAACGTGTCGCTGACGGCCACGTGATCGTGACCCATCACGGCACTCAGCGGAAGAGGGCGCTTGGCAATCGCCGTGGCGAGCCGGCCACCGCTGATGGACTTGATGTCGCCGCACAGGAATTCGGATACGTACGTCAGGTGACTTCCGACGTCGGCCAGCGCACCGGAGCCGGGCCCGCCCTTGTATCTCCAGCTCATGGGAGCCGAGGGGCTGAAGCCGTAGTCGGTCCAGTACCGGCCACTGAAGTGCAGGACGTTCCCGAGAACGCCGTTCTGGATCAGGTCACGGATGTAGGCGATGCCCGGAGTCCGGCGAAAGGTGAAGCCGATGCGGGCAAGCGTTCCATGTGCCTCTGCTTGCCGGGCGGCGTCTGCCATGGCGCGGGCATCGGCCAGGGTATCGCTGAGCGGCTTCTCGCACAGCACGTGCTTGCCGGCGGCGAGCAAGCCTTCCACGACTTCGCGGTGGAGGGAGTTGGCGATGACCACGCTCACCACGTCAATGTCATCGGCCTCGGCGATTGCCTGCCAGGACGTGTCGTTGCGCTCGTAGCCGAAGCGTCGAGCAGCCAGGGAACCAAATTCTGCATTCACGTCGCCGATCGAGACGAGGCGGAGCTGCGGCAGTACCGGGCTGTAGAGGGCAGATGCCGTGCGATATGCGGCAGCATGGGCTTTGCCCGCCATCCCTGCACCGATGACGGCGACGCCGAGGCTTTCAGCCATTGATTTCTCCTTTGAAATTTCGCCGTGCCATGAGGCATGAACGGCATTCTGTAGCGCTACAATTTTGCACTGGGCTCGATCGTAACTACGTCTATATGTCCTGTCAATCCTAGAGCGACTATCCTCAAGGACAGACACGAAAGGCACACCGATTCCGTTGAACAACGCACAGACCCGACGCCCCACCCTCTACGACGTCGCTACCCAGGCCGGAGTCTCGCCGTCGTTGGTTTCCTTGTTCCTCAAGGATCCGGCGAGGATCAGCGAAAAGCGTAGGCAGGCCGTCCAAAAGGCGATACACGATTTGGGCTACCGGCCAAGCCGGGCTGCCACCACTCTTGCCAGCCACCGCACCAAGAGCATCGGCCTGGTCATCGACGATTACCGCAACCCCTGGTTCGTCGATCTCCTCCGGGGTATGGAATCCGTCCTTTCGGATCTTGGCTACCACGTCATGCTCGCGGACTCCAGGCCTGGCGCGAACCGCATCAAGGAAGCCACCGACGGCCTGCTGGCCATGCACGTGGACGCTTTGGTCCTGGCCGCCGAGCCCAGCGAACCAATGCTCGCCGGAACGTGGGTCCCCATCGTGGTTGCCGGATGGCGGAACGGCGTCCCGACAGGCGCGGACCTGATAACCAACGACGACGACCGCGGGGGCAGCATGGCAGCGGACCACCTGCTGGGGTTGGGCCACAGCCGCATCGGCCACCTTTCGGGGTCCGACGGCGCGTCAGCACACCGGCGTGCCGGTTACCAAAGCGCGCTGGAGGCTGCCGGCGTCGAAGTCGTCATCGGTGAGACTGAAGGAACATCTGAAGAAGACGGGTACGGAGCCGCTTGCTGGCTACTGGACCACCATCCCGGCACTACCGCCATCTTCGCCGCCAACGACACCATGGCGCTGGGCGCTTTCGCCGCCATCAAAGCCCGTGGGCTTTCCGTGCCCAACGATATTTCGGTGATCGGGTACGACAATTCCCCGTTAGCTAAGTCGCGCTTCCTGGACCTCACATCCATCGATAACCGAAGCGATCTTGTTGGCGTAGATGCAGCACGCAGGCTGCTGGCCCGCATCGAGGATCCGACGTTGGAGCCAGAGCGGAAGCTCATCGAGCCGACGCTGGTACTCCGCGGCACGACATCGGCGGTTCGGTAGAGGCGGACGCTGCAGGGGGCCGCTCACTAGAGGTACTCGAAACGACTCTGCCCGGAGCCATCAGGCGCTCCGGGCAGAAGACAGCCGACCAAGCCTAGTGCCGCTTCGTGGCACCCTCCGGTGCAGCGTCAGCCACACCCGCCACTTCAGCCTTAACCTCCTCGAGCGCATCGGAGTGCCCGCCGAGCTGCTCCAGCTCATGGGCCAACTCCGCGAGCTCTGCACCGCCGGCCATTTGGGCCGTCAGCTCATCCAAGGTGATGTCCTTCTTGTCGTAGTAGCCGATCGACTTGCCGCGCTTGAGCAGCAGGAAGCGGTCACCCACAGGGAAGGCGTGGTGCGGGTTGTGGGTAATGAAGATTACGCCGAGACCACGGTCGCGGGCCTGCAGGATGTACCGAAGCACCACACCGGACTGCTTCACGCCAAGTGCGGCTGTTGGCTCATCCAGGATCAGCACCTTCGCGCCGAAGTACACGGCCCGGGCAATGGCGACACACTGGCGCTCGCCGCCGGAGAGCTGGCCGATGGGCTGGTCAACGTCACGGAGGTCGATGCCCATCTCGGCCAGCGCCTTCAGCGTGATGTCCTTCATCTTCTGGACATCCATGCTCTTGAACGGACCGAATCCGCTGATCAGTTCCGAGCCAAGGAAGAAGTTACGCCAGATGGGCATCAGCGGGACCACGGCCAGGTCCTGATAGACAGTGGCGATACCGGCGTCGAGGGCGTCCCTGGGCGAATTGAACTTTCTGGCATCGCCCATCACGTGCAAGGTGCCTTCGTCGTGCTGGTGCAGGCCTGCGATGATCTTGATCAGCGTTGACTTGCCGGCGCCATTGTCGCCCAGGACGCAGGTGACCCGGCCATTGTCCACAGCCATGGTTACATCGCGCAGGGCGATGATGTTGCCGTAGTGCTTGCCTACTCCCTCGAGCGAAAGCAGGTGCACGGGTGTGTGCGTCAACGGGTCCTTCTCGTTTTTCAGCAGTGTCTGCTGGTCGATCTGTTGTGCGTTCATTGTTCCGGCCCCTTACTTGAGCTCTGCCCGGCGCTTGACGATCAGGTTCACGATGGTGGCCAGGAGGAGCATCAAGCCCAGGAAGAACTTGAACCAGTCCGGATTCCATTGTGCGTACACGATGCCCTTGTTGGCCATGCCAAAGATGAAGGCACCGATAGCGCCACCCACCGCCGAGCCGTAGCCGCCTGTCAGGAGGCAACCACCGATGACGGCAGCAATGATGTAGAGGAACTCGTTGCCAACACCTTCACCGGACTGCACGGCATCGAAGGCAAAGAGGTTGTGCATGCCCAGGATCCAGCCGCAGAAACCAACGGCCATAAAGAGGCCGATCTTGGTCTTGGTCACCGGGACGCCAACTGCGCGGGCAGCATTGGCGTCACCGCCCACTGCGAAGATCCAGTTGCCAACGCGCGTGCGCAACAGGATCCACGAGGCCACTGCCACAAGGATGATCCAGAAGAACACGGTGATCTTGACTTCCACGCCGCCGATGCTGATGGAGGACGCGAATACCGCTCGTGCCGATTCGAACCCGTCCAGCTTGGAGATCGACGGCGAGGAGACACTGCCGCCGATGAGGCGGGTCAGTGCCAGGTTCAGGCCCGTCAGCATGAGGAAGGTCGCCAGGGTGACGATGAAGCTCGGAAGTTTGGTCTTGACGAGAATCCAGCCGTTGATGAATCCAATGCCCAAGGAGACAACCAGTGCCAGCGTGACACCAACCCATGCATTCGTTGAGAAGTTCCAGCTGAAGAGAGAGGCGGTCAGGGCGGAAGAAATCACGGCCACACCTGTGGAAAGGTCGAACTCACCGCCGATCATCAGCAGGGAAACCCCTACCGCCATGATGCCAATGGTTGAGGAACCGTAGAGCACCGTAGCGAGCGCGTTCGGCTGCGTAAACGTCTGGGAAACAGACGCGAAGAAGATGAAAAGGACAACTGCTCCGACCAGTGCACCGACCTCGGGCCTCGCCAGGAACTTTTGGACCGGACTACGGCGTCCGACCCGTTCGTCGCCAGGGGCAGAAGCCCCCGCCGGCGGCAGAGTTGTTGTATTTGCCATAGGAATGACTCCTTGTTGGTCAGGCTGCGCGGCGGTTCCCCGCCGCGCAGCCGAATGCCTGGATCTAGCGGACGCCCTGCTGGGCGAACTTGAGGACATCGGCGGCGTTGGCCTTGTCCACGAGGGTCGGGCCGGTCAGCACAGGCTGGCCGCCGCCAATCTTGAAGCCACCGCGCTTTGCCTGCCACAGGGCATCAACTGACATGTAGCCCTGAAGCCATGGCTGCTGGTCAACGGTGAAGATCACTTGGCCGTCTACGATCTTCTGGGCGAGATCGGCATTGAGGTCGAAGCTGGCCACCTTGGCCGAACTGCCGGCGTCAGTAACTGACTTGAGCAGGGTGAGGGTGATGGGGGCACCGAGACCGATGATCACATCAGCATCTTTGGCCGCCTGGAGTTTCGCTGTGGCCGTTGACTGGACCGCAGTCATGTCCTTGCCATCAACGTAGAGGATTTCCGTTGCCGGGACCTTGGCCTTCACGCCGGCGCAGCGAGCTTCCAGGCCCACGTGGCCCTGCTGCTGAATAACGCAAACGGGGTGCTTGTATCCTTCTGCAGCGAGCCGCGTGCCAACCGCCTCGCCTGCGAGCTTTTCGTTGGATCCGAAGTGCGTGAAAGCGCCCAGCTGGCTGGACACGGATTCACCCGCGTTGAGGCTCACCACGGGGATACCTGCATCGGTTGCCTTCTTCAGCACATCCTTCAAGGCGTCCGGAGTTGCCAGGGTGACAGCAATGCCGTCCACCTTCTGGTCGATGGCCTGCTGAACAAGCTGCGCCTGGCGCCCGGCTTCGGGATCGCTGGTGTACAGGAGTTCTACGTTGTCCTTGCTTGATGCTTCCTCTGCGCCCTTGCGGACAATATCCCAGAAGGTGTCACCCGCCGCTGCGTGCGTAATGAGGGCCACCTTGATGCGTGCCGTGCTGGCTGCTTGTCCGGCAGCTGCACCTCCCCCGGAATCAGCCGGTTTGCCGCCCTGGCTCGAACAGGCGCTCAGGGCCACCAATGGAACCACTGCTGCGACGACCGCCGCTTTGCGCCACGAGAATTTTGCCACCGTTATCTCCTTTGATGTCAGCTTCGGACGTCCGGGGACTCGTGCCCGGATCGCCTGCTACCTCGATCATGGTGACTCGTCTCACACTTTGTCAATAGTTTGTCCTGACATTAGGATGTTTTTACGTAAGTTCCTCGAGTAGATGACGCCGCAGCGTGGGCGGAAGTCACTTCCTTGACCAGCACAGCCCGGCTGCTATTATCAGAAAAAGGCAGTATGTCCTATCAAGAGAACATGGGCGGACATACTCATCCATCCGGCCGGGATACTGCTTCCCCGGCCGGGCTTCCGCAGGCTAGGAGAATCCCGTGGCGAACCAACTCAGCCTCAGCATCGACCGTTCGTCCCCGGTGCCGCTCTATCACCAAGTGGTCCAGGGAATCGAAGCCGCCATCCACAGCGGCGTCCTGGAACCGGGCAGCAGGTTGGACAACGAAATCGACCTTGCAGCGCAGCTGAACCTGTCCCGCCCCACTATGCGAAAGGCCATGGACGAACTGGTCCGCTCCGGCCTCCTGGTCCGCAAACGCGGCGTTGGCACGCAGGTTGTTTCAAGCCAGGTCCGGCGGCCGCTGGAGCTCTCCAGCCTTTACGATGACCTGAGCAATAACGGCAAGAAACCCACCACGGATGTGCTCAGCTTCTCCCACGTGGAGGCCGACGCCGCCACCCTCACGGCACTTCAGCTGCCGCCCGGGTCAAAGGTCTACCACTTCACCCGCCTGCGCAAAGTTGGCGGCAAGCCCCTGGCGCTCATGGAGAACTGGGTGCGTGACGACATCACCAGCATGGATGAAGCCCAGCTCTCCAGCGAGGGACTGTATTCCATCCTTCGCCGCGGCGGCGTGAATTTCCGGTTGGCGTCCCAGCGTATCGGCGCCATGATCGCCAACGACTACCAGGCTCCGCTCCTCGAAGCCGAAGTAGGTTCGGCGCTTGTGACCATGGAGCGCACCGCGGTGGACGACACGGGACGCATGGTTGAAACGGGCCACCACGTCTACCGCGCCGATTCCTACAGCTTTGAAATGACACTCGTACAGCGCTAACGCAAGGACACATACTTATGGCCAACTGGGTCTACCCGCTGGGAACCGCCACTGACGGCAAGTGGGACATCTCGCTCGGCACTTCCGATTCCACTCTCGCGATCGACGGCTGGGCCCATACGGGACTGAAGGTTGCGACGCTCGTGCCTGGTGCCGCCGTCGAGCTTCCTGCCGCTGCGGAAGAACGCATTGTGGTTCCGTTGAGCGGCTCGTTTACCGTCACGGTCGACGACGGCGAGTACAGCCTCGCGGGCCGGCCTTCAGTTTTCCACGGGCCAAGTGACGTCCTGTACACAGGTATCAATAAGGCCGTCACCATCAGCTCGCACGACGGCGGCAGGGTGGCAGTCGCGACCGCACCGGCGAAGGCCGAGTACCCAATCCGCCTGATCACGGCAGCCGAGACCCCCGTAGAGCTGCGTGGGGCGGGCAACTGCTCCCGGCAGGTCCACAACTTCGGCACCCCGGCCGCGCTGGAAGCTGATCGCTTCATTGTTTGCGAGGTCATCACCCCTGCCGGCAATTGGTCCTCCTACCCTCCCCACAAGCACGATGAGGAGAAGGAACGCGAGACCAGCCTGGAGGAGATCTACTACTTCGAAACGCGCGTCGCTGAAGGTTCGCCCGCCCCGGAAAACTCAGACGCCGTCGGCTACGCCCGCGTCTACGCCTCCGATGACCGGCCCATCGATGTTTCGGCTGAGGTCCGCACCGGTGACGTAGTCCTGGTCCCCTACGGCTGGCATGGACCTGCCATGGCAGCTCCGGGTTATGACCTCTACTACCTGAACGTCATGGCAGGCCCCGGACGCGTGCGCGACTGGCTCATCAGCGATGACCCCCACCACGGCTGGATCCGCCAGACCTGGGACGGCCAGGACGTGGACCCAAGGCTCCCGTTCGGCGCCTAACCTTCCGACCTTTTGCAAAGCCAAGGCCCCCTGGATGATATCCAGGGGGCCTTAGCCGTACACAAGCTACCTATTTTGTTCCTGCGATGTAGTCGTTCATCGTCTTGAGCTGGTACCGGGAAACGTCCTCGGCATTCTCGTCCTCTGCGAACACCGAAGAGACCATGACGGTGTTCTCCTTGTCCAGGAACCCGATCTCCTTCAGGCCGCCGAAGAACTCGTCCCAGTTCACATCCCCGTCACCGATCTTGAGGTGCTGGTGGACGCGCACAGCGTTGCCCGGAGGGTTGGTGATGTACCGGAGGCCGTGTGAGGCGTGGTGGTTCATGGTGTCTGACACGTGCACCAGGCGGAGCTTGTCGCCGGCCGCACGCATAATCTCCAACGGCTTGTTGCCCATATGGAAAGAGTGCGAAGCCACGTAGACCATGCCGATGTTCGGGGAGTTCACGCCTCGGATCACGCGCAGCGCGGCCAGTCCGTCCTCCACAAAGTCGTCCGGATGGGGATCAATGAGCACATCGATGTCTTCGCGCTCGATGATCGGCAGGAGTTCCTCCATGGAGCGGTAGAACGCGCGTTCAGACTCCTCGGCCTTCTCCGGACGGCCACTGAACTCAGTGTTCATGGTCTGGACCCCGAGATCGACGGCGATCTGGATGGCCCGCTTCCAGTAGCGGACCGCAGCTTCCCGGGCGTCCTCATCGGGTCCAGACCACCGCAGGACGGGCAGGACCGAGGCGATTTCGACGCCGGCGTCCTTACACGCGGCCTTCAACTTGGCCACAAGCTCGTCATCAGCCTTGGGGTGGTTGAAGAACGGGATGAGGTCCGCATGCGGGGTCATCTGCAAGTACTTGTAGCCGAGATCAGCTGCCACGCGCGGGAACTCCAGCAGCGTATGGCTGTGGTGGAACGGAGTGGGATCAAGGGCGATCTTCATAACAGTCCCTTACTTGTAGAGATCCGGCTTGGTGTTCAACTGGACCTTGACCTTTTCGCCCGACTTCTGGGCCTCGACGCCGGCCTCGCAGCAGGCAGCGGTGGCATAACCGTCCCAGGCGGTGGGACCACCGATGTCGCCGCGAAGGGCGGCATCAACCCAAGCTTGTACCTCGACGTCGTACGCTGCTCCGAAGCGCTCCTCGAAGCCCGGAGTGACGCTGCCGCCCCACTTGCCAGCCGACTGGATGTAAGGGCCGCTGTCCCCGCCGATGCTCACAATGCCGTCCTCGAAGGACGCCTGAGTGGCCACCTGGTAGCCGAACTTGGCGTTGACGTAAATCTCGACGTCGGCCAACACGCCGGATTCAGTTTCAAGCAGCACATGCTGGGGGTCGTGCTGGCCATTCGGGGCGTTGCGCGTAGGCTTCCCCAGACGGACCTGCACCGACGTGATTTCTTCGCCGGTGAAGTAACGGATGGCATCGAACTCGTGGACCACGGAGTCGTTGATCAGCATCTCGTTGGTGAAGCCTTCAGGTGTGCTGGGGTTGCGGTGCTGGTGGTGCAACATCAACAGCTCCCCCAATTCACTGTTGCGGATGATCGAACCCAGTGCCGAGTACTCGGCATCAAAGCGGCGCATGAAACCCACCTGGATGCGCTTGTGGCCCAAAGCCAGCTCAGCCTGGACAACCTTCCACGCGCTCTCTGCATCCGGCGTGAGCGGCTTCTCACAGAGAATCGGGAAGTCCTTCTCCAACGCCTTGTACAGGATTTCCTCGTGCAGGAAGCCCGGCGTGGCGATCAGGACGGCGTTGACGTCACCATTGTTCAGCGCCTCATCGGCACTGGACAGCGCCACGGCGCCGTCGATTCCTTCAACGGCAGCCTGCGCACGGGCRAGGTCAACATCGACGACGGCGGCTACTTCAGCGCCGTGGATGCGGGTGCTGAGGCGCTTGATGTGGTCCGCACCCATGCGGCCTGCGCCGATGACGGCAACGCGGAGAATCTTTGTCACTTTTCTATCCTTCGTGAGGTTCGGTTTGTTACTGGACCGCGCTACTGGACCCGTGTGCGGGATCCGCAGGAGAGCAGATAGTTCCGGGTTCGCTTGGCGATGGGCATCGGCACATCGAACGCTACCGGGTACATGTCCTGCTCCACGATGCCAAAGATCGGCCGGTTGAGGCCCTCCACAGCTTCGATGACCGCGCGCAGGTCCGGGAGGCCGTTCGGCGGTTCGGTCATGACGCCGGCCAGGTTCGCCGCAGCCCAGGTCATGTTCTTCTCGTTGACCTCGGCCAGGATCTCGGGGTTGATCTGCTTGAGGTGCAGGTAGCCGATGCGGTCCGGGTAATTCTTGATGAGCTCCAGGCTGGAAGCGCCACAGTATTCCGCATGGCCCGTGTCCAAGCAAAGGTTCAGGTACTGGGGATCCGTTGCCGCCAAGAGGGTTTCGATGTCCTGCTGCGCGCCAACGTGGGAGTCAGCGTGGGAGTGGAACTGCTGGTGCAGACCAAAGTCCTCCAACAGGACCTTGCCCATCCGGTTGTGGCCCGCGAAGAGATCAGCCCACTGTTCGTCGGTCAGTTCGCCATTCTCTACGGCCTCGCCCGTGACGTCGTCCCGCCACATCGCGGGGATAACCACAATGTGTTCGCCACCCATGGCCGCAGTCAGTTCGGCCACCTTGCGTGCCGGCTCCCAGGCTTCGTCGTACTGCTTGGCACCCCGGTGGAATGCCGTGAACACCGTTCCGGCAGTGACCTTGAGGTCGCGCTGCTTGAGCTCTTCCGCCAAGCGGGTGGGGTCGTTCGGCAGGTAGCCGTAGGGACCCAGTTCAATCCATTTGTAGCCGGATTCAGCAACCTCATCCAGGAACCGTTCCCACGGAGTCTGCTGGGGGTCATCGGCAAACCACACGCCCCAGGAGTCGGGGGCGGTGCCGATGATGAGCTTGTTCTCGACGTCAGTCATGACAGCAGTGTCTTTCTTCGGGATGGGTCAGTTGGAGGGGAAGTTGTAGGAGGCGCCGGAGGCGTGGGTGGGTTCTGGCCAGCGGGAGGTGATGACTTTGCCGCGGGTGTAGAAGGAGACGCCTTCGGGGCCGTAGATGTGTTTGTCGCCGAAGAGGGAGTTCTTCCAGCCGCCGAAGGAGTGGTAGGCCACGGGGACGGGTAGGGGCACGTTGATGCCGACCATGCCCACGGTCACGGAGCGCTGGAATTTGCGGGCGGCGGCGCCGGAGGAGGTGAAGATTGCGGTTCCGTTGCCGTAGGGGTTGGCGTTGATCAGCCGGATGCCTTCCTCGAGGTCGGCGACGCGGACCACCACCAGCACGGGGCCGAAGATTTCCTCGGTGTACGCAGTCATTTCGGTGCTGACGTGATCGATCACGGTGGGTCCGACCCAGAAGCCTTCTTCGTGGCCCGGGACGACGAGGTCCCGGCCGTCGACGACCATGGCTGCGCCGGCGGTTTCGGCTTCGGTGACGATCTTCAGGATGCGTTCCTTCGAGGCCGGGGTGATGACCGGGCCCATGTCGGCGTCGGGTTCGGTGCCGTTGCTGACCTTGATGGCCAAGGCGCGTTCTTCGACTTTCTTCACGATCAGGTCTGCTGCGTCTCCGACGGCGACCGCGACGGAGATCGCCATGCAGCGTTCCCCGGCGGAGCCGAAAGCGGCGGCGGCGAGGTGGTCTGCGGCGTTGTCCAGGTCCGCGTCTGGCAACACGATGGCGTGGTTCTTCGCCCCGCCCAGGGCCTGGACCCGTTTGCCGTGCTTCGTGGCGGTTTCGTGGACGTACTGCGCGATCGGGGTGGAACCAACAAAGCTGATGCCGTCCACGTCCGGGTGGGTCAGGAGCCCGTCGACGGTTTCCTTCCCGCCGTGGAGGACCTGGAACACCCCATCCGGCAGCCCGGCCTGCTTCCACAACTTGGCGAGGAGCATCGGGGCGGACGGGTCACGCTCGGAGGGTTTGAGGATGAACGCGTTGCCCGTGGCGATCGCCATCGGCGCCATCCACAACGGCACCATGACGGGGAAGTTGAACGGGGTGATACCTGCAACCACGCCCAGGGGTTCGCGGAAGGAGAACACGTCGATGCCGGTGGAGACCTGGTCCGAGTAGTCGCCCTTGAGCAACTGTGGGATGCCGCAGGCGAATTCGATGACTTCCAGGCCCCGGCCGATCTCGCCCTTCGCATCCGAGAGGACCTTGCCGTGCTCGGCCGTGATCAGCTCGGCGAGATCGTCCACGTGCGCGGCGACCAGTTCACGGAACTTGAACAACACGCCGGTGCGTTTGGCCAGGGAAATATCGCCCCAGGACTCGGCAGCGTTCTTCGCCGCAGCGACCGCGGTGTTCAGGTCAGCCTCGTTGGCCAGGCGCAGTTCGGCGCTGACCTGCCCTGTCGCGGGGTTATACACGGGCTGGGTGCGGTCGCCGTCGCCTGCGGTTTCGGCGCCGTTGATGAAGTGGTTAATGGTGGTCAGTGTGGTCGTCGTTGACATGCGGACTTCCTTTGGTCTGTGGCTTTGAAAGCTGTGGCTTTAGAGGCGGGGGCTGTGTGTTGGGAATCAGCCGAGCAGTTTGCGCTGGCGGTTCTTGTGCTCGGTGTACGTCGTGTAGGCCTGCTGGGTGGATTCGAGCTCGGAGATCTGGGAGACGGGAACGTCCCACCAGGATTCGGAGCTGGGGGCGTCCAGCAGAGGATCGGACTCGACGTGGATGACGATCGGGCCGGTTTCGGGGGCTGCCTTGGCTTCTTTGATGGCCGAGCCAAGGGCTTGGATGACGTTCTCGCCTGGTTCGATCCGGATGACCTTGGCGCCGAGGGACTCGGCGTTGGTGGCCAGATCGATCGGCAGGTGCTCACCGGCGTCGAAACTGTGCTGTTCCTTGTCCAGGACCCGGTACTGTGTCCCGAAACGCTGGGAACCGAGCGACTCGGACAGCGAACCGATGGAAGCGTAGCCGTGGTTCTGGATCAGGACCACGATCAGTTTGATGCGTTCGGCGACGGCGGTGACCAGTTCGGTGTGCATCATCAGGTAGGAACCGTCCCCCACCATCACCACGACATCCCTGTTGGGACCGCCGGCAGCGGCTTCGGCCAGTGCTGCGCGCTTCACGCCCAGCCCGCCAGGGATTTCGTAGCCCATGCAGGAGTACGCGTATTCCACGTGGTAGCCGAACGGGTCCCGGACGCGCCACATTTTGTGCAGGTCCCCGGGCAGGGAACCCGCCGCGCAGATGACGACGTCCTGGTCATCCATGGCTTTGTTCGTGGCGCCGATGATCTCGTTCTGGGCCGGCAAAGGTGTGTAGCGGGTCTCGAAGGCTTCGTCCACGATCGCGTTCCAGCGTTTCTTCTCCGCCGCGACCTTTTCTTCAAGGTCGGCACCTACACGGTAGCCGCCCAGTGCCTGGTTCAGTTTGACCAGGGCCTTGCGGGCGTCAGCGACGACCGGAATGGTGGTCCCGTGCTTGTAGGCATCGATCGGGGCGACGTTGATGTTCACGAACTTCACGTCCGGGTTCTGGAACGCGGTGCGGGAGGCGGTGGTGAAGTCTTCGTAGCGCGTGCCGATCCCGATGACCAGGTCCGCTTCGGCAGCGATGGCGTTGGCCGCCGTCGTGCCCGTGGACCCGATCGCACCCAGGGAGTGCTTGTGGTCCCAGGGCAGAACCCCGACTCCGGCCTGCGTGTTCCCCACGGGAATGCCGGTCAGTTCGGCGAACTTGGCGAGTTCCTCGTTGGCGTAGGCGTAGAGCACGCCGCCGCCAGCGATGATCAGGGGGCGCTTCGCGGCACGGATGGCCTCGACGGCGCGGCGAATGTCATCGTCCTCAGCCTCGGGACGGCGAATCCGCCAGTCACGCTCGGCCAGGAATTCTTCCGGGACGTCGAGGGCTTCGGCTTGGACGTCCTGCGGCAGGGAAATGGTTACGGCACCGGTCTCGGCCGGATCCGTCAGGACACGCAGGCCGTGGTGGAAGGCCGAGAACAACTGCTCCGGGCGGGACACCCGGTCAAAGAACTTGGACAAAGGACGGAAAGCATCATTGACCGTGATGTCGTAGGCGTACGGCAACTCCAACTGCTGCAACACCGGGTCCGCTGCCCTTGTGGCAAAAGTGTCGCTGGGCAGCAGCAGGACCGGCAAACGGTTGGTCGTGGCCAAGGCGGCACCCGTCAGCAGGTTCGAGGAACCCGGTCCGATCGAGGTGCTGATCGCGAACGTCTGGCGCCGGCGCGTGTGCCGGGCGTAGCCCACGGCTTGGTGGGCCTGGGCCTGCTCATTGCGGCCCTGGTAGTACGGCATGATGGACGGGTCCAGGGCCTGGTACTGCTTCAAAGCCTGACCAACGCCGGCAACGTTGCCGTGCCCGAAGATACCGAACATGCCCGGGATCAGGCGCTCGCGATAGTCCACCCCGTTGATGGAATCCACTGTGTACTGCTTGGAGAGGAACTCGACCACGGCCTGGGCCACGGTCATCCGACGGGTTACTGTTCCTGTTGAGGTCCGCATGGCGGGGCTACTCCGATACTTTCACTGGAATACGGTCAGACGAGGTGGGCTCCCCCGCAGCTGGCGCGGGGCCGGTCGCGGGCCCGGTCGCAGGTGCAGTGCTGTTCAGCAGCGAGGCGGCCGTCGCTACGGCACCTGCCACATCGCCGTCGTGCGGGTAGAGCAGCGTCCGGCCCACCGTGAGGCCGCGGACGCCCGGCAGCGCGAGGGCAGCCTGCCAACTGGCGAAGACCTCGTCCTGGGAGCCATCAGGGTCACCACCCAACAGCACCGTGGGAAGCGTGGTGGAGGCCATGACGCGTTCCATGTCTGCCACCACTGGAAGTTTCATCCAGGTGTAGGCACTGGTGGAACCCAGGCCCTCGGCGATCCCGACGGACTTGATCACGGCGTCCGCGCGAAGATCGTTGCGGACCTTGCCATGGGCGTCCCGCACCGACAGGAACGGCTCCACCATGGCGATGAGCTTGCGTTCGGCCAACGAATCGATGGCCTTGGCGGTCGCTTCCAGCGTGGCCACCGTGTCCGGGTCACCCAGGCAGATCCGCGTGAGCATCTTGCCGCCATCTGCGCCCAGTGCCTGCAACGCGGCGGCTGTGTGGCCGGTGAACCGGTCATCGAACTCGTTGACCAGACCAGCCAGGCCACCGCGGTTCATCGAGCCGAAGACGAGTTTGCCGTCCAACGCACCCAGCAGCAGGAGGTCGTCCATGATGTCCGGTGAGGCGAGGATGCCATCCACGGCCGGGTTCGCGAGGGCGATCTGCAACCGGTCCAGCAGGTCCCGGCGATCGGCCATCGCCATCGGCTCCGCCCCGACTGACAAGGCGCCACGCGCCGGGTGGTCCGCCGCAACAATGAAATTCTGCACACCGTGCTTCAAGCCCGGATGGCGACGCCGGGTGGCGGCCGCGCGCGCGACGGCCTCCGGGTCCTCAAGCCGGATGCGGCTCAAATGCTCATACCGGCGGGGGTCATCGTTCAAGCTCAACGGACTGCTCCTTCTGCGAACGTGGGTGCTGCCGGGGCAGGGGCCACAACAGGGGAAGCTCCCGGGATCCGCCGGCCGCGTTCGGCCAGCAGCGAGGTGACCTCATCCGGCGTCGGCATCGCATCCGCGCAGGAAACCCGCGAAGCGACGATCGCGCCGGACGCATTGGCGTAATCCAGGACCTCGGACAACGGCCAGCCGGACAGCAGCCCGTGGCAGAAAGCCCCGCCGAAGGAATCGCCCGCGCCCAGGCCGTTGACGGTTTCCACCGGCACAGGGGCCGAGACAACACGCTCAGTGCGGGTCTTGGCCATGACGCCTTCCGGGCCGAGCTTCACCACGGCGATCTCGACGCCGGCGGCCAGCAGGCGGTCTGCCTGTTCGTCCGGCGTCCCCTCCCCTACCGCAACGGCGCATTCCTTGTCGTTGCCGATCGCGACCGTAACGTGCGGGAGGATCTTGGCAACCTCCGCGCGGGCTTCCTCTTCCGAATCCCAAAACATCGGCCGGTAATCCAGGTCCAGGATGGTGAACTGGCCTTCCTTCAAACCAGTCCGGGGCCGGGCTTCGTGGGCGGCGAGGTGAGCGCTGCGGCTCGGTTCCTGGCAAAGGCCGGTCACCGTGGACCAGAAAATGCCCGCGTCCGTGATAGCGTCCAGATCCAACTCTTCGGCCTTGATCTGCAGGTCCGGCGCCGTGGGGAACCGTCCGTAGAAGTACAGCGGGAAATCTTCCGGCGGCTTGATCGCACAGAAAGTCACCGCCGTCGGGTACTCCTTCACTGGGGAGACGAACGAATCATCAACATTGAACTTGCGCAGTTCCCGGTGCAGGTACTTTCCGAACGCGTCATCGCCCGTGCGGGTAATGACACCGGTCCGGCGTCCGTGGCGTGCAGCGGCGACGGCCACGTTGGAGGGCGAGCCTCCCAAATATTTGCCGAAGGACGTTACGTCCTCCAGGTCCACCCCAATATCGTTCGGGTAGATATCAACGCTGATGCGCCCGATCGTAAGCAGTTCGTGGGTCACGATGATCGTTGACCTTTCTCTTGTGAACTCTGAACCTTTGAGCGCTGGGCCCCAATGCCTTGCCACCCCTCAGTGAGCGGGGCCACATGACTACTTTGCCCCAGATTTCATGTCCTGTCAAAGGTTTGTACTGACATATTTACAACATGACACGGACTGCATCTACTTGCGTGGGACGGCCAATTCTCCGGTGACATATTGACTGCGCCCGAAGCCGAAAGACCAGTCGCCGGGCGAGTTCTCCATGTAGCCAATGAAGACATCCTCGCCCTTGACGCCAAGCTCGCTAAGCCCTCCGGCGATGGCCTCGAAGAGCGAACTCTTGGCCATCTGGGTTCGTCCGGCCTGCGTGAAGATCTGGATCATGATCACGCCAAGGCTCCGCTCAAAGCCCAACCCGGCATCCTGGGCCACTATCTGCGCCTCCGGATGTTCGGTGAGGATATGGAAGTAGTCACGCTCAGGGATTTCATACTCAGAGACGATTGCATCGTGGATGGCCCGGCTGATAGCGGCCAATTCCTCCGCCGACCGGCCCTGATTGACGTCGATTCTTACCAGTGGCATCTTGTGCGCTCCTTCGAAGTAGTTTGTCCTGACATACTAACAAACAAAGGGCATGAAGGTACAGGGGCTCCGCGTTAAAGCACGACGGCGACCCCGCACCTTCCGTGTGGAAAGGGCGGGGCCGCCGTCGTGCTTTAAAGAGCAACGCGGGGTCACTTTGAGCCCATTCCACGTTCAGGAATGGGCCATAAGTGACCCCGCGTTGCTTTAGGAACTAGAGCGTTGCGAAAACCTCGCGCAGCAGCTTAGCGGTTTCGGACGGCGTCTTGCCGACCTTCACGCCTGCAGCTTCGAGAGCTTCCTTTTTGGCCTGTGCGGTACCTGCGGAGCCGGAGACGATGGCGCCGGCGTGGCCCATGGTCTTGCCCTCAGGAGCGGTGAAGCCTGCAACGTAGCCAACAACCGGCTTAGTGACGTTGGCCTTGATGAAGTCAGCAGCGCGCTCTTCGGCATCGCCACCGATTTCGCCGATCATGACGATCGCCTTGGTCTCCGGGTCAGCCTCAAACGCAGCCAGGGCGTCGATGTGCGTGGTGCCGATGATGGGGTCGCCACCAATACCGATGGCGGTGGAGAAGCCGAGGTCGCGGAGTTCGTACATCATCTGGTAGGTCAAGGTACCGGACTTGGACACCAGGCCGATGGGGCCCTTGCCCGTGATGTTCGCCGGGGTGATGCCAACCAGGGCTTCGCCCGGGGTGATGATGCCGGGGCAGTTCGGCCCGATGATGCGGGTGACCTGGTTGCCGTCGGCGTCAACCTTGGACTGGGCGAGTGCCCAGAATTCGGCGGAGTCCTGAACCGGAACGCCTTCAGTGATGACTACAACGAGGCCGATGCCGGCTTCGATGGCTTCAACGACTGCATCCTTGGTGAATGCCGGCGGAACGAAGACGATGGAGACGTCTGCGCCGGTTTCAGCGATGGCTTCCTTGACGGTGCCAAAGACGGTGATTTCCTTGTCGCCGTGCAGGACCGTGGTGCCGGCCTTGCGGGCGTTGACGCCGCCAACAATGTTGGTGCCGGCCTTGAGCATCAGTGCGGTGTGCTTGGTGCCTTCGCCGCCGGTGATGCCCTGAACGATGACCTTGGAGTCTTTGTTGAGGTAGATAGACATTGTCGCGTCCCTTTACTTAGCTGCGTTGGCGAGCTCGGCGGCCTTGTCGGCGCCCTCGTCCATGGTGGCGGCCAGAGTAACCAGCGGGTGGTTGGCCTCGGTCAGGATGCGGCGGCCTTCCTCGACGTTGTTGCCATCGAGGCGAACGACCAGCGGCTTGTTCGCAGCGGATCCGAGCTCAGCAAGTGCACCCACGATGCCCTTTGCCACAGCGTCACAAGCGGTGATGCCACCGAAGACGTTCACGAACACGCTCTTGACCTGGGAGTCGCCCAGGATGACGTCCAGGCCGTTCGCCATGACCTCGGCGGATGCTCCACCACCGATGTCCAGGAAGTTGGCAGGCTTGACGTTGCCGTGGTTTTCGCCAGCGTATGCAACGACGTCCAGGGTGGACATCACAAGACCGGCGCCGTTGCCGATGATGCCTACTTCGCCGTCCAGCTTGACGTAGTTGAGGTCCTGCGCCTTTGCCTTGGCCTCGAGCGGGTCAGCTGACTCCTTGTCCTCGAGCAGTGCGTGGTGCACGTGGCGGAAGTCGGCGTTTTCGTCGAGGGTAACCTTGCCGTCGAGGGCAATGATGTCGCCTGCGCCGGTGCGGACCAACGGGTTGACCTCAACCAGGGTTGCGTCTTCCTTCTTGAAAACGTCCCAGAGCTTCAGAATGACGTCGGCCACTTTGCCGCGCAGTTCTTCAGCGAAGCCTGCAGCTGCGACGATCTCGTCAGCCTTGGCCTGGTCAATGCCCACAGCGGGGTCGATGGCGATCTTGGCCAGGGCCTCGGGACGCTCAACAGCCAGCTGCTCAATTTCCATTCCGCCTTCAACCGAGCACATGGCCAGGTAGTTGCGGTTTGCGCGGTCCAGGAGGACCGAGAAGTAGAATTCCTCGGCGATGTCCGCACCCTGGGCGATCATCACCTTGTTGACGGTGTGGCCCTTGATGTCCATGCCCAGGATGTTGGTGGAGTGCTCAAGCGCCTCTTCGGCGGTCTTGGCAACCTTGACGCCGCCAGCCTTGCCGCGGCCACCAACCTTAACCTGTGCCTTTACGACAGTAACGCCGCCGATCTTCTCGGCAGCTGCCTTTGCTTCTTCAGGAGTGTGCGCCACGATGCCGGCGAGCACGGGTACACCGTGCGCTTCGAACATATCGCGCGCCTGATATTCAAACAGGTCCACGGTTTAGTGTCCTTCTACGTCGAAGTAGTTTTCTGTTCAGCCGGGAACCGCGATGACCGCGATAGCCAGCTGCGGAAAGTACGCGGTAAACAACCGGGATTGAAGCCGGTCACATTGCGTAAGGTCCTCTCGGAACTTTAGCCCTTTGAGGAGTCCCGCCAGCTACACACTACCTGTTAAGTGAGTAACCTTACACTTCTATCGGCTGTAGAAAACCCGCAGAATGACGCGGTTTTTTGGCCGCTCATCGTCTGTTCGACGGCGATCACGACGCCGGTTTCAGGTTCCCGCGGACCGTTTTGCCGCCGTCGGAAATCAGCTGGTAGCCCTCCCGGCTAACAAAGAACGCCACGCCACCGGAGACATTTCCGCAGGCTACGCCGTCGTTATAGGCCGAGCACCGCAGGCCGTTGCGCTCGATGTTCTGCCCGTCGGCCAGCTCGCGCAGCTTGGAAATGGGGCCGCTCCGGCTACCTTTGGGCCCGAACTCTGACTCCATTTGTGTTACGCCGGAACGACACGAGCCATAGACGGCCTTATCCGGAGAAAGGAGAACCGTGCCGCCAAGGTAGCCCAGGCCTGTGCCGGCGCAGTCGTCGGAGATGTCATCGATCTCCGGTTTGGCATACTTCGCCAATTCGCAGTGCACCACGGGCACCACGGCGAACTTATTATTGGCCGCATCAGAATACGAGTTCGCCTCGTACGGCACGTTGAGGTGCCCGCCCTTGGAAGACGTCATGGCGCACACGATGTTGCGGTCCGGCGTCACAAACGCGGTGACGCCCTCGCCTGCAGCCAGGGCGGTCTGCTCGGTAACGGGGACCTGCTTGAGCTGTTCCAGCGGAGGCAACGGCGCCGGCGGAACGTAATCAGGGTCCTTGGTGGCGAAGGAGCAGCCCGTGGCCAATACCATCAGCAAGGCGGCAAGAATCCCCAATACAGTCCGTCGCATGGCACTAATTATGCCGGTGACCTCAAACCGGACTGCTTCGCCGCCGACGCAAGCTGTTCAGGACGATCAGCGCAGCGCCCACAACCAGCAGGCCCACGGCGGCCCCCAGAGTGGTTTTCAGGCTTCCGGACTGCAGTCCGGTTACGGCGAGTTCAGCGCCCGACGTCGACGCCACCGCTCCTGCCGGAGTCACCGCGGCCGGAGGTGCTGGAGCTGCTGGAGCCTCCACTGCCGCCGGTGGACTTACCGCGGGCGGCTGCTCGACGACCGGAGGCCGCGTTTCGAGTACAGTCACGGTTGTCCAGAAAATGCGCTGCGTCAGCTGGTCCGCGTCGCGGACCCACACGGCAATCCGGAAAGAGCCAACGCGTGTGGGTATCCCAGTGAGGAAACCGTTCGCATCCACAGTCAGGCCCTCTGGAGAGGGATCACTCGAGCTCAATCCGCCGGCAAAGTACCTCCGCGTGGAATAGCCGTAAACATAAGGTGCTACTCCCCCGGTAGCTTGTGCAATCCTGGCCGCATACGGCTCACCCAACACGGCCGGCGGAACGTCAAAACCAGTGGTTTGCATTCCCAAGGCATGGACGATGATTCTGGATGTCTTGTCCGAGAAGCCGAAACGGTCCTGGATATGGAGAGTAAATCCATAGGTACCCGGAGTGGTTGGCACTCCGGAAACCGATGACTCGCGAAGTTCCAGGCCCGGGGGAAGTTGCCCGGAAACTATTGAGATCGAGGTGTTCGCACGGTCCAACCCGTAATAGTCGAGGAACTCTTGGTAGTACCACCCCACCACACCGTCGTCGAACGTGCCCATACCCGGCAGCAGCTCTCCGTCCGACACGTAAACGCTCGGCGGATAGTAGCTTTTGATGTCGATGTATATCTGTTCGGTCAGGGTTTGCCGGGGATCCGAGGAGTCCGAAACAGTGACCGTCAGAGATGGGCTGTACAGCTCAGTAGGAGTACCGCTGAAGCTCAGGGTCACCGGGTCAAAAACCAAACCTGCTGGGATATCCGTCGCCGTAGCGGTATATGGGCCGGTCCCGCCGGTAACCTGCAACTCAGCCTCAAACGGTTTGCCCACGAACGCGCGGTCCTCGCTGAGCCTTACCGACAGCGGGGCTGCCGCCTCAACGGCGACTTTTTCGACGGCGGGTGGTTGGGTTTCGGTAGGGCTCGCAGTTGGTGTCGGGCTGGGCGTGTTTGTCGCGCTGGCGCTGGGACTGGCACTGGGCGAGGGACTCGCACTGGCGGTGGGACTCGCGCTGGGCGTGGCGGCCGGGTTTGGAGTGGGGACGCTACTCGGAGCGGGCAGATCAGCAGCAGTTCCCGGCTCTGCGCCCTGCAGGGCGAGGCCCCCGGCGAAGCCGCCAACGAGGAGCACAGCAAGCGAGAACCTCAGAGATTTACCGGCATAACCATGCCGCCCAGCCATTGCGCCCACGCGCGTCCTCCCCCACAGGAATGCAACATTTGTTGGCGCTGCAAGGTAGGCAAAACAATCGACGCCGGCCCCAGTGCAACGCCCCGTCAGTCTAGGGGTGGCCTGAACTTATGGCAACAAACCCGGCGGGACGTCAACGAGGAGGCGGCCTTGCCTGCAGTTGAGCCTCGGTCAGGCATCCAGTTTGGTCAGGGGCGCGTACCGCAACAGCAGACGCTTCTCACCGACGTCGAACTTCACCTTGGCGACGGTCTTGTCACCCGAGCCCTCGACCCCCAGCACAACGCCGTTGCCGAAGCTTGTGTGGTTGACCTTGTCCCCCACCACCACTGAAATGACTTCCTTTTGTGGCTGCACCCTGTTGCGTGCGACGGCAGCCGGGACGTCGGCGTCGAAACCTGCGGTTGGGCTGGCGGCAACGCCGCGGGACGTGCCTGCTCCCCAGAAAGAGCCGCCGTAGCGGTTGGAGCCGATTGGAGCATTTCCCCAACCACTACCTGCCGCTTGCCGGCTCATGCCTTCACGTTTCCAGTCCACCAGCTCGGAGGGTATCTCTTCCAGGAACTGGCTGGCGGGGTTGTACTGGCTTTGGCCCCACATGCTGCGGACCTCGGAGCGCGTGACATAGAGCCGTTTGCGTGCACGGGTAAGTCCCACGTAGGCCAGGCGGCGTTCTTCGGCCAGTTCCTTGGGGTCCGTGGCCGAGCGCTGATGCGGGAAGATACCGTGTTCCATGCCGGTGAGGAAAACCACCGGGAACTCCAGGCCCTTGGCGGTGTGCAATGTCATGAGCGTGACAACGCCCATGCGCTTGGCTTCGGCCACCGCGGCGTCAATGTCTCCGCCGGGAGCATCAGGAATTTGATCAGCGTCAGCCACCAGGGAAACCTGCTCCAGGAACTCGCCCAGCGAACCGTCCGGGTTGTCGCGTTCATACTCACGGACTACGGCCACCAATTCGGCGAGGTTTTCCACGCGGGACTCGTCCTGAGGATCGTTGCTGGCGCGCAGACCCTCGAGATATCCGGTCTGCTCAAGCACGGCCTCCAGGGCAGCGGAAGCACCGGATCCGGAAGCCACTTCAGCGAGGTCATCCAGCAGCTTCACAAAGCCGAGGACTGCGTTCACAGAACGCGTTGCCATCCCTGGCGCCTGGTCAGCACGGCGGGCCGCGGTCATGAAGGACGTCCGCTCACGTTCAGCCAAGGCAGCGACTGCACCCTCTGCACGGTCGCCGATCCCCCGCTTTGGTTCGTTCAGGACACGGCGGAGGTTGACGTCGTCGTCGGGGTTTACCAGGACGCGCAGGTACGCCAGGGCGTCTTTGATTTCCTTGCGTTCATAGAACCGAGTGCCGCCCACCACTTTGTACGGCAGGCCCACCCGCACCAGCACGTCTTCAATGGACCGTGACTGGGCGTTGGTGCGATAGAAAATGGCGACGTCGCCGGGACGCAGCCCTTCCTCGTCCTGAAGCCGGTCGATTTCCTTGGCGATGAACTGGGCTTCGTCGTGCTCGTTTTCTCCTACGTAGCCGACGATCTTCTCGCCATCGCCCTCTGCCGTCCACAGCCGCTTTTCCTGGCGGTTGGGGTTGCGGGAAATCACGGAGTTGGCAGCGGTGAGGATGTTCTGCGTGGAACGGTAGTTTTGCTCAAGCTTGATGGTGCGCGCATTGGGGTAATCGGCTTCAAACTCCACGATGTTGCGGATGTCCGCGCCACGGAAAGCGTAGATGGACTGATCGGAGTCTCCGACCACCGTGAGTTCGCTGGGCTCGACGTCGGTATCAGTGCCAAGGCCAACGATTTCCCTGACCAGCGCGTACTGGGCGTGGTTGGTGTCCTGGTACTCGTCCACCAGCACGTGCCGGAACCGGCGCCGGTAGGACTCCGCGAGCGCGGGGAACGCCCGGAACATGTAGACGGTCTCCGCGATGAGGTCATCGAAGTCCATGGCATTGGCTTGGCGCAAGCGCTGCGTGTAGCCCTTGAAGACCTCTGCCACGGCTTGTTCGAAGGGGTCGTTGTGGTTTGCCGAGGAGACGTAGGAGTCGGCGTCGATTAGCTCGTTCTTGAGTGCGGAAATCTTGTGCTGGATGGCCTTGGGCGGGAACTTCTTGGGGTCCAGATCCAGATTCTTGGACACAAGGGTGATCAGTCGCAGGGAATCCGCGGAGTCATAGATGGAGAAGTTCGAGTTCAGGCCAACATTGGCAGCCTCGCGGCGAAGGATGCGCACACAGGAGGAGTGGAACGTGGAGATCCACATGCTCTTGGCCCGGCCACCCACCAAGGCCTCGATACGCTCGCGCATCTCCGCGGCGGCCTTGTTGGTAAACGTGATGGCCAGGATTTCGCCGTGGTGGGCACGCTTGGTGGCAATGAGGTAGGCGATCCGGTTACTCAGCACGCGGGTCTTGCCTGAGCCTGCACCCGCAACGATCAGCAACGGGCTGCCGGCGTGCTTCACAGCTTCTTCCTGCTGGGGGTTCAGGCCCTGGAGGAGGGCGTCGGCGGACGGAAGCCTTCCAGTCCCTTGGTTGCCCCAACCACCGGGAGCAGGAGCGTCGTTTGTTCCACTGCTGGACCCACCACTGCCCTCACCGAAGCGGGCGCGGGAAGCGCCGCCGCCCGCGTGCGAGAGCTCCGGGGCAGCCTTGATTGCGGCTTTGGAGCCTGCGTTGAAGGGGCCGTCTGCGTAGGGGTCGAACAACATATCCATGGTGACTACCAGTCTAGGCGGTGCCTCTGACACTCAAGGGCCACCCCAAAGAGAGCACGGCCCCGGCGATCAAGAACTACGCAAACTGCGGTACAGAGGTGAGGGCCCCGCTCAGCTCGCGGACCGCCGTCGGGCCTCCTGCGATGAACCAGTTAAGACCGTTGACCTGCACGACGGCGGTGTCCCCACCCGCAGCGCGGACGATCGCCTTGCCGGGGAGCCAATCCCACTCAGGGCAGCTGTGCTGGAACCAGCAGCCGAGCTCGCCATCAGCCACGCGGCCGAGGTCGCATGAGCCTGAACCGAACATGCGCAGCGATGCGGCGGAGACAGCTGCGGCATGCCAGGGCATGGCAGTGCGGGGGTCCGCCAACCAGGTGGGGTGGATGTAGGTTGCTGCACAGATTTGGCCAACAGGGAGGTCTCCGGAACCTGAAATAGGTTCGCCGTTCAGGCTTGCCGGATGCTCGTCCCCGCCGAGCCACAGCTTGTCCAGTTCGGGCTGATAGATGGCCCCGAGCAGCACGTCAGGGTCCGCAACTGGATTGACTCGGTGATCTGAGGGGTCTGAACCGTCGCGTTTGAGGGCAATGGCCGAGCACCAGTAAGTGGAGCCGTGCAGGAAGTTGTATGTTCCATCCACCGGATCGATCACCCAGGTCCGGCCACTCGTCCCGGCAACAGAGGTGCCTTCTTCGCCAAGGATGCCATCTTCGGGGCGGCAGCGTTGCAACTGTTCCAGGACATACGCCTCGGCCGCATGATCGGCTGCCGTGACGACGTCGGACACTGACGTCTTGCGCGTGCCCTGCAGTCCGCCCATCCGCATGAGCAGCGCCAGTTGGCCTGCCTCGCGGACCAGTGCGCTGGCCAATTGGTAGTCATCAAGTGATGGATCGAGTTCAGTTGCGGTGTGCCTGCCGGTGGTCATGGTCCCAGCTTATGTGGCGGGATAATGAATGACATGGCCAAGACACCAGCGCAGCGCATCAAGAAGCACGGAGCCAAGGCGGTGGTCCCGGATCACACCCTCCCACCCGTGATCAATCCCACCACGCGGCGGACCCCAGAGAAGGCGCAGAGCAATTCCAAGCTCATTGTGATTGCAGGCGTAGTGGCCAGCCTGTTCCTGTTTTGGTACCTGCACTTGCTGACGCTGAACCAGATGACGCAGCTTTCAGGCGGCCTGGCAATGCCGGATTCGCTGATTGGTGGGTTCTCACAGGACTACGTCGCCCAGCTTCGCGCCGCGATGGACGAAGCCGCGCGCGGTCAGTTGAATTACGTCCATAAGACTGCCGGCACGCTCTTTCCGCTGATCTTCGGTTTCAGTTGGCTCCTGCTGATCGGCATCAACGTTGCACGCAAATCGTGGCGCTGGGCAATGTGGGCCGCTACCTTGCTTTTTGCTGTGGCTCACTTGTGGTCCAACGTCGCCATTGATTCCATGCTGGCTGCGGAAACGCCCGACGCCGGTTCGGTTGCCCTGGCTTCCGCCGTCACCATTGCGTCGTGGGTGCTGTTCCTTATCAGCCTGCTGTGCGGCGTGGCGGCGGTGTTCCTCGGACGGAAGAACGCGAAACAGCCCTGACAGCTTTCCGTTCCCTTGTGACGCGGTGAGCCACTACCAGCCCTACTAAGGACAACCCCAGGATGATCGGATACGCCATAGTGCGCTCGATGGCCCCCGGTTCCTCGACGCGCAGCTGCACGGCAAGGACGTAGATGGTTGCTCCCAGAGAAACAACCCCGAACAACAGCACTATCCACGACATCTGCGTATGACCCCGCCAGACGAGACCCAGTATCACCAAGGACAGCGGTCCTGCGATGAAGTACAGTCCCGCACCCGTCAGATGCAGGGCGAGGTCGGTGTCTTCGGGGATCAGGCCAACCATTGCCTGGCCTATGCCCGCCACGAGGATCAGCACCCTGACGGCCCCGGCTGCAAGCCAGGGAAAGGCGTCGGGTGACGCGACGCTTGATGCCATCCTTGGCCGGATGACCCGCACGCCCGGCTCAGCCGCCACAGAAAGGACAGCGGAGCTCAACAGCACCGCCCCGAGCACCATGGCAACTCCCTGAAGCACAAACGAAGCATTCATGAGCCAATTAAGCGGCGAGCACACCTCGTAACCGTTGAACGGACCGCAGTGGGCAGCGCCCAGATCACTGATGACGTGGGCACGCCGGTCATAACCTGGATTGCCTTGCCAGACAGCCATCGCAGTGGCTTCCACCACGAAATAGTGGATGAGGGTGATCGCGGCCCAACCCCCAATCAGCTCGCGCCGGCTGGCGAGGTCAGGCAGAAGTCCCCGGTCGCCGCCGCGCGGACCAGCCGCCGTCGTCATAGCGTCAGAATAGTCCCGCAGCCCGGCAGGCGCACCCGTTCAGTGATGCGGACCGCTGACTTCGGATGGGCAAGGCTGTACGAAGCGGGCGCAATAAAAACGATAGTGTTATACCAGTGGGCCAACCGCCCACCCCTTCGTTAAAACAATTGACCCGCCGGCAAGCGGGTCATTGTTAGGCGCAGGGCGCCTATGTTGTGCGATCAAGGGACTAATCCTTGGTGCCCACACATCAAGACTAGGCCCCCGAGCGGATTTTCCGCTCCTGCTGCCCCCATGCCTGAATCACCGCAGGGCCTTCGCCGCCTTTCGTACCGCGTGCACGCGCTGGGCGACGACCAGGCCGGCAGTTGCCAAGCCAATGGTGACGGGGTAGCCCATCAGCCGTTCCAGTGTTCCGGGCTGCGGCACGTCCATTCCCGTGATCCCGCCAACGATGAGCGCCCCGATACAGAGGGAGCCGCAGGCAGCTATGAACCAGCTCATCGGCGTCTGCCGGAACCAAAGGATGCCCAGCAGAAGCAAGGCGAAGCCGCCGCCGATGAAGAACATCAGCGCGCCGGCAAAATGCCATGGGGAGCCGACGTCTTCGGGCACCAGTCCAACAATGACCGTCCCGAGGCCGGAAACACCTGTCAGTATGCGAATGGCCACAGCCATGATCCATGGCTTGGCCAGGACCCGGGTCCGGGGCTCGTCATCGGCTGTGGCGGTGTGGAAACGCTGGGCATGCAAACCCGGACGCGCTGCCACGCACAAAAGCCCTGCGGTCAGGAACACCGCGCCAAGGATCAATGCCAGGCCCTGGACAACAAAAGAGGCGTTCATCAGCACATGTAAAGGCGAGCACACTGCCCGGTCCTCGTAGACGCCGCACGATACTGCGCCGAGGTCGCTGATGAACCCGGTGGCCCTGCTGTAGGGTTGCGGACCGGCCCAAACCTCGATGACAGCAGACTCTGCGACGAAATACTGGACCACGCTCAACTGGGCCCAGCCGCCGATGTTTGCCCGCGTGGCGCGAACGTCCGGAAGGAACGTGCCGGTGCTTTCCCGTGCTGTCGCATGCCCTCTCATGACCGCCAGCCTAGCCGTGTTCGGGCACTGGCCCGGCAGCTTGTATGCTTGTAGTCGTGTCCGGCCATGGAGCTCCGTAACGGTACTCCGGGCCATGGACACGCAGGCCCTCGTAGCTCAGTGGATAGAGCACGGCTCTCCTAAAGCCGGTGTCGTTGGTTCGATTCCAATCGAGGGCACTTGAACCACCAGCAGCCCATCCAGGACTTGCGTGCCTATTTGGCTGGCACGTGGAATGTGGAGCGGACTCTGTTGGACCGGGCCTCCGGCACCCGCGGAACCTTTACCGGCGTCGTGCGTTACACGGAAGAGCCCGACGGCGGCCTTCACTACCGCGAAGATGGAACCATGCACTGGCCCACGCACACAGGCCCGGCGTTCCGCGAATATCTCCTCAAACCTGGCCCTGAAGCGGATTCCATGGACGTTTTCTTCCCCGATGGCCGGCCATTCCATGTGATGAGTTTTGCGGAGCAAGCCAACCAGGACAAACACTGGTGCGATCCCGACGACTACTACGTGAACTACACCTGGGAAGGCCAGGACGCGTTCCGTTTCACGTGGGATGTCCGCGGTCCGGCCAAGGATCTGCTGCTGGAATCGCACTTGGTCCGAATGAACGCCTTGTCCGAATCAACAATGGGAGGCAAGCGTGAGCGTTACTGATGTGATCGTGGTCAGCGCCGTGTGCGTTTACAACAAGGAGGGCCAGCTCCTGACCGTCCGCAAGCGCGGCACGGACAAATTCATGCATCCCGGTGGCAAGCCCGAAGCCGGTGAAACCGCGGCAGAAGCTGCAGCCCGGGAATTGCTCGAGGAAGTGGGCATCGAGGTTGCCCCCGAAGACCTCGAACCCCTGGGCGCTTGGCTCGCAGTGGCCGCCAACGAGGCCGCGACCAACATCGAAGCCACGGTCTTCACCGCTCCTGGGACCTGGGAAGCGCACCCTTCGGCCGAGATCGCCGAGATCCGTTGGCTGGACCTCACAGCACCTTTACCCGGGGACCTCGCACCGCTCCTGACGGATCACGTGCTGCCTTTGCTCACCCCGCCCAAGTAGCTGGCATTAGTGGTTGTTCTGAGGGCTCAGAACAACCACTAATGCCAGCTAGTTGCGGACAGCGTTAGAGTTCCGGAAGCGCTTCCTCAGCCACCGCCGTGGCTTCCGCGAACTGGGTCCGATACAACTCCGCATAGCGGCCATCGGCAACAAGCAGTTCGGTGTGCGTGCCACGCTCCACGATCCTGCCGTCCTCTACCACCAGGATCACGTCCGCGGCCCGGATCGTGGACAACCTGTGCGCAATCACGACGGCGGTACGCCCCTCGAGCGCTTCCCCCAAGGCCGCCTGGACGGCGGCTTCGTTAGTGGAGTCCAGCGCGGCGGTCGCCTCATCAAGAATGACGACGCGAGGCTGCTTGATGAGCAAACGGGCGATGGTGAGCCGTTGCCTTTCGCCGCCGGAGAGCCGGTACCCGCGCTCGCCAACAACTGTTTCCAGGCCATCCGGGAGAGACCGGATCATGGGTTCCAGGCGTGCACGCCGGAGCACCTCCCACATGTCTTCTTCCGTGGCATCCGGCCGGGCCAGGCGCAGGTTGGATGCAATGGTTTCGTGGAACAGGTGGCCGTCCTGGGTCACCATGCCCAGCGTGTCGCGCAGTGAGTCAAAGCCGAGGTCCCGGACATCCACGCCGGTGCCAGGTCCCTGCCCGCCAAGGCGCACGGTTCCGGAGTCGACGTCGTACAGGCGCGACAACAGTTGGGCCACCGTGGATTTTCCTGCGCCGGAGGAGCCCACCAAGGCGACGGTTTGGCCTGGCTCAACACGGAAGCTGACACCGTGCAGGACTTCCTCGCCGCCGCGCGTGTCCAGGGTGGACACATCTTCCAAGGAGGCAAGGGACACTTTGTCAGCCGACGGGTAGGAGAAGCGGACGTCGTGGAATTCCACGGCGACGGGTCCGGATGGAACGGCTACGGCGTCCGGCTTTTCCGTGATGAGGGGCTGCAGGTCCAGGATCTCGAAGACCCTCTCGAAGCTGACAAGTGCGCTCATAATTTCCACGCGAGCGTTGGAGAGGGCGGTCAGCGGAGCGTAGAGACGGGTCAGGAGGAGGGCCAGGACCACTACGTCGCCAGGTGCCAGTTGGCCACCAAGTGCAAGCCAGCCGCCCAGTCCATAAACGAGGGCCAGGGCCAGGGCCGAGACCAAAGTCAGCGCCGTGACGAAGGTGAACTGCAGCATGGCGGTTCGGATGCCGATGTCACGCACCCGGCCGGCGCGGGCAGCGAACTCCTGGGATTCCTCGTCCGGCCTGCCGAAGAGTTTCACGAGTGTGGCGCCGGGAGCGGAGAACCTTTCGGTCATCTGCGTACCCATGGCAGCGTTATGCGCGGCCGCCTCGCGGCGGAGGTCGGCCAGCTTGGATCCCATACGCCGGGCTGGTACGAGGAAGATTGGCAGCAACACCATGGCCAGGACAGTGACCAGCCAGGACGTGTTGAGCATGACCACCAGGGTCAAGGCAAGCGCCACAACGTTGCTGACCACACCGGACAACGTGCCGGCGAAGGCAGACTGTGCCCCGATGACGTCGTTGTTCAGGCGGCTGACCAGCGCGCCTGTCCGGGTCCGGGTGAAGAAAGCGATGGGCATGCGCTGCACGTGGTCGAACACGCGGCTGCGCAGGTCCACGATGACGCCCTCGCCAATGGTGGAGGACAACCATCGCGTCACCAGGCCAACCCCAGCCTCGCCGACAGCCACAATCGCGATGAGTACGGCCAGCCAGATGACCGTGCCCACATCCGCCTTGGCAATGATGGCGTCAACCACTTGCCCCGCGAGCACTGGCGTGGCGACGGCGAGGAAGGCACCCGCGATCGAGGCAATGACGAAGGCGATGAGCTTGGCCTTGTGCGGCGCGGCAAAGCCCAGCACGCGCTTCAGCGTTTCCTTGGAGAACGGCTGTGAACCGCTCTTGGCTGTGGTGATGTTGTAAAGCGAGCTCCACGCTACGCGGTCCATACTCATGGTTACTTCTCCTGGCCGAGGGTGTGGTGAAGCTCCTGGACACGGCCGTTTTCCAGGTGCCAACGCGAATCGAGCCGAACGTTCTGAAGCAAACGCCGGTCATGGGTGACCAGCAGGAGGGCGCCTTCGTAGCTTTCCAGCGCCTCTTCAAGTTGCTCGATCGCGGGGAGGTCAAGGTGGTTGGTGGGTTCGTCCAGCACCAGCAGGTTCACGCCACGGGCCTGCAGGAGGGCCAGCGCGGCACGGGTCCGTTCTCCCGGGGATAACGAATCGACGGTCCGCGAGGTGTGGTCCGCTTTCAGGCCGAACTTGGCCAGGAGTGTGCGGACGTCCGCGCTATTCCAGTCCACCAGCACGGCTTCGACGGCGTCGCCCAGCTGCCGTCCGCCGTCGAGCAGTCCGCGGGCCTGGTCGATTTCGCCGACGGCGACAGAGGCGCCCATGGAGGCTTCGCCGTCGTCCGGTTTCCGGGTGCCGAGCAGCAAGCGGAGGAGAGTGGATTTGCCGGCGCCGTTGGGCCCGGTGATCCCGATGCGCTCACCGCCGTTGAGCTGGAGGTTGACTGGTCCCAGCGTGAAGTCGCCTTGACGGACCACGACGTCCCGAAGGGTTGCGACGACGGCACTTGAGCGGGGCGCCTGGCCGATGCTGAACTGCAGTTGCCATTCCTTGCGCGGTTCCTCTACCTCGGTGAGGCGGGCGATGCGCGACTCCATCTGGCGGACCTTCTGTGCCTGCTTTTCGGAGGACTCGGTGCTCGCGGCCCTGCGGATTTTGTCGTTGTCCGGATTCTTCTTCATCGCATTGCGGACGCCCTGGGAGCTCCACTCGCGCTGGGTCCGTGCGCGGGACACAAGATCGGCCTTGGTGTTGGCAAAATCTTCGTAACGTTCGCGGGCGTGGCGCTTGGCGACCGCACGTTCCTCGAGGAACGCTTCGTAGCCGCCGTCGTAGACAGCCACTGAATTCTGGGCGAGGTCCAGTTCCACAACGGTGGTGACGCAGTGGGCCAGGAACTCACGGTCGTGGGAAACCAGAACCACTCCTCCGCGCAGGCCCTGCACGAAAGCCTCCAGCCGGGCCAGGCCATCAAGGTCCAGATCATTGGTGGGTTCATCAAGAAGGACAACATCGAAGCGGCTGAGCAGCAGTGCACCCAAAGCAACCCGGGCAGCCTGCCCGCCGGAGAGCCCGGTCATGAGGGCATCGGTACCAAGCTCCAGGCCAAGGTCTGCCAGCACGGCCGGAATCCGGTCCTCGAGGTCTGCAGCGCCGGATGCCATCCAGCGGTCAAAGGCCAGGGAGTATGCGTCATCCGTTCCGGGAGCTCCGGAACCGAGGGCTTCGGCAGTAGCTTCCATCTCCGCCGTCGCCTGTGCGCACCCCGTACGACGGGCGATATACGCTGCGATGGTTTCGCCTGCGGTGCGCTCATGTTCCTGGGGCAGCCAGCCCACAAAGGCGTCCGACGGAGCCAGGTTGACGGTCCCCTCCTGCGGTTGGTCCACGCCGGCGAGGATGCGCAGGAGCGTCGATTTGCCGGCGCCGTTCGCGCCTACCACGCCCACCACATCGCCGGGCGCAACGGTGAGGGAAAGCTTTGAAAAGAGCGTGCGGTGGCCATGACCACCGGAAAGATCCTTGGCCACGAGTGTTGCAGTCATTCTCTATTCCTCTCGCAGCGCCATCAGGCGCTCGCGTCTACATCACCAGCACGGTAAAACAAGTGCGGGTTCACCTACGAAACGCGGCCACACTGCCCGTGATTCCCATGGGCATGGAAAAACCCGCTGGTCCGGACTTGGGGGGTGTACGGACCAACGGGTTCAAGCATCAAGCATAATTCAATGTGGCGTCGGCGTAAAATCAATCCGTACCTTCGCTTCGGCTCCTTTTTGGGCCCGGCCGGACTGCCCGTTTGAAATACCCCAGAAAGCCCCCCATGCCCTTACCGTCCAAGGCGTTCCAACGCTGGCTTCACGGCGTTGCACCCAACGCCAGCACAGCGGACGTCTGCAGGATTTCCGGGATAAAACGGACAACGCTGGCCCAACAGTTGGTCCGGGGCAAGGTGGCAGAGTCAACGTTGGTCAGCATCAGCCGGGGCTATCACATCAATCCCGTGCAAGCCCTTGCCACGTTTGACCTCTACGCAGATCTTCGGGGCGACGCCGTCCCGCCCACGCCGGATGAACTGGTGAGCCAGATTGCCACCATGGATTTGCTGCGCGCGGTAGTGGAACGCAGTGAACCGGGGTCCGTCTCCGTCACAGGACTGTCGCCAACACCGCACCCCACCGCAGTTCGCAACTGGGTGGATGCAATCGACGACGGCGAGTTGCGGCACCGGGTCAGCGAAGCCACCGGCATCGCGCCACAGAACTTCTCCGCCCACCTGACCGCCAACAGGCTTCCTCCCGAGTTGGCCATCGCGACGTCGCGGGCTGCCGGCGTCGGACCAGCGGGCGGGCTGGTTGCTGGAGGGCTGATCACGGAGGCGGAGGCCGGTTGGTCCCCCAACGGGCGGCAGGAGGCCCTTGACCGGATGACCTTGGGCGAGCTGGTGACCCTGGCCGGTGAGAGGCTTCAGTCGCTGGGCAAGACCTTGCGCCGCCAAGAACAAGACCACGAACGAACTGAACGAATTTGGGAGAATCTCGGATGACGGCTGTCCTGCCTTGGGCAACGCTGCTGGTGTGCCTGGCGATTACCATCGCGCGGATTCCGAGCCTGCTCAGGGGTGAGAACCGGGTGGTCTTCTACATTTTCGCGCTGATCACCCTGGATATCCTTCTCAGCATCGAGGCGCCATACCTCGCCATCGATGCCCTTCTCGGCGGGGTTAACGTCACCAACCTGATCCTGCGGTTCCTGCTGTACGGCACGCTCCTGCTGATGGGCATCAAAATTGCCATGGGTTTCGCTTCCAGGTCAGCGGAACGGGCCATTCGTGGCCCTTGGGGGCTGACAGTCCTCGGAATCACGGTGGCGTTGACCACGTTCTTCTTTGTCATCACGGACACCCGCGGCTCCACGGCGGGAATGACAGGACTGACCTGGGGACCTTCCATGGAGGCCTACGCGGCTCTGGGCCGCTTTTATCCTGGATACGTATCAGCCTGCTTGCTGCCCGCGATCTGGCGCACCATCATGGGCCGCTACCCCGCCTTGCTGCGTGCCGCCTCGGCCCTCCTGTTCGTTGGGCTGGCGTTGCTTTTGGTGTCCCAACTCTTCCCGCTGATCCCGCTGGTGCACCTGTGGCTGCGTTCCCTGATCAACTACTCCGCCGTGCTGGCGACGGCCATTGGGCTCGCCGGGATCTGGTTTTCCAAGGCGTTTGCCCGGCGGAAAGCAAGACGCACAGCGTAAGACTTTCACAAAACCATTAGATCGTGGCACAATCATGAATGTGTGAACGCGGTTGCAGCCTGGCACCGGAATCAGAGAACGGGTTTCCGGTGAATGTGGCGCCCACGTGATCACAATTGGGGGGATGAGTGGTGGCGGGCTGTTGGGGACCGCCCCCACTCAGCCTTTTTAACCACCCTTTCCGCAGGCCTCCAAGCCTTTCCTGCCGGGAATCCGTGGTGCCCCGTGACTAAGATGGCTCCATGACCAGCCTTCGCTCCCGCCGTTCTCTTTTCGCCGCTACCCTGGCCGCCGCCGCCATTGCACTCTCTGCCTGCGGTGGCGGTTCCACTCCTGCCCAGTCCGGTGGCGATACATCCTTGTCCGACGTGAAATCCAAGGGCGAACTCGTCATCGCAACGGAAGGAACCTACCGGCCGTTCAGTTTCCACGCCGAGGGCGCTGGTGAATTGACGGGCTACGACGTTGAGATTGCCAAAGCCGTGGCTGAAAAGCTGGGCGTGAAGGCGAGCTTCCAAGAGACGCAATTTGATGGCATTTTTGCGGGGCTGGACGCCAAGCGGTTCGATACCATCGCCAACCAGATCTCCATCAATGACGAACGCAAAGCCAAGTACGAGTTCTCCAAGCCCTACACGGTCTCAACCGGCGTTGTGGTGACCAAGAAGGACAATTCCAGCATCAACAGCTTCGCTGACCTCAAGGGCAAGACCACCGCGCAGTCGCTGACCAGCAACTTCTACAAAATGGCCGTGGAGGCCGGCGCCAACGTTCAGGCCGTTGAAGGCTGGGCCCAGTCTGCCACCCTCGTACAGCAGGGACGCGTGGACGCTACTGTCAACGACAAACTCACCTACTTGGACTACGCGAAAACCACCCCGGATTCCGGTTTGAAGGTGGCCGCCGAAGCACCGGACAAGACCGAGAGTGCACTGGTGTTCCGCAAGGGTTCCACCGAGCTGGCCAAGGCTGTAGACAAGGCGCTGGATGATCTCCGGGCAGATGGAACCCTGGTAAAGATCTCCGAAAAGTACTTCGGTGCGGATGTCACCAAATAAATGAACTGGGACCTCATTTGGAGTTCCTTCGGGCCAATCATCACGGGGGCCGTAACGGGCACCATCCCCCTTACTCTGGCCTCCTTTGCGTTTGGCCTGGTGCTGGCCTTGGTGGTGGCGCTGTTGCGGCTGAGCTCGAATTGGCTGCTGTCCGGCATAGGTCGTTTCTACGTCTCGGTCATCCGCGGAACTCCCCTGCTGGTGCAGCTGTTTGTGATCTTCTTCGGCCTTCCCAGCATTGGTATCCGGCTGGATCCCTGGCCGAGCGCCATCATCGCGTTCTCCTTGAACGTGGGCGGCTACGCGGCCGAGATCATCCGGGCCGCAATTCTTTCCGTCCCCAAGGGACAGTGGGAAGCCGGCCACACCATCGGAATGTCCCACCCCCAAGCGCTGGTGCGGATTATCCTTCCGCAAGCGGCACGGGTGTCTGTTCCACCGTTGTCCAACACCTTCATTTCCCTGGTGAAGGACACCTCGCTCGCTTCCCTCATCCTGGTTACTGAACTTTTCCGCAATGCCCAGCAAATCGCTGCGTTCAGCCAGGAGTTCATGGCCCTGTACTTGCAGGCAGCCCTGGTTTACTGGGTCATCTGCCTGATCCTTTCCACTGCGCAATCCGCCGTGGAAAGGAGATTGGACCGCTATGTCGCCCACTGATGCACCTCAACAGCGCGAACCGCGCGTCACCTCAGTCCTGAAGGCCCGGAACCTCGCCAAAGCCTTCGGCAGCAACGTGGTTCTGCGCGACATCGATATCGACATCCGGCGCGGCCAGGTGGTAGCCCTGATCGGGCCGTCGGGTTCGGGCAAGACCACTGTTTTGCGTTCGCTCAACGGCCTTGAAATCCCCGACGCCGGTACCGTCACCTTCGGCGGCACCGGCCGGGGTCCGCGCTCGGCTTCAGGCTCCGGCTCCGGGAGCGAGACGTCTGATGGCCTCTCCATCGATTTCGGCGCCAAAGTGGGCAAGAAGGAGATCGCAGCGCTGAGGGACCGCAGCGCCATGGTGTTCCAGCACTACAACTTGTTCCCGCACATGACGGTCCTGAAGAACATCATTGAAGGCCCCGTCCAAGTCCAGAAGCGGCCCAAGGCAGAGGCCATCGCCGAAGCCGAGCGATTGCTGGAGCGGGTGGGCCTGGCTGACAAGCGGGACGCTTATCCGTTTGAGCTCTCAGGCGGACAACAGCAGCGCGTGGGCATTGTCCGTGCTTTGGCRCTCCAGCCCCAACTGCTGTTGTTCGACGAGCCCACGTCGGCATTGGATCCCGAGCTCGTCGGTGACGTTCTGGGCGTTATCAAGGAACTCGCCGAGGAAGGCTGGACCATGGTGATCGTGACCCATGAGTTGGCCTTTGCCCAGCACGTGGCAGACGAGGTCATCTTCATGGACGGCGGCGTTGTGGTGGAGCGCGGCCCTGCTGCCGAGGTGCTGCGCGCACCCCGGCAGGAACGGACCAAGCTGTTCGTGAAGCGGCTGCAGCACGACGTCTAAACCTCTTGGCGCGGGTCCTCTTGGTGCTGGCCAGCCGTTATCGGGCGAACCGCAACGTCACCAATTGGAACGGGCGCAGGACCAGCTCAGCTGAGTCCTGCCCCACAGTCACTCCAGGGGCCTCTACCGGCCGTTCCAGCAGGTCCGTGGCCAGGACGCCATGAGCTTTAAAATTGGCCCTGACAACGCCGGCTGAGCGTTGTCCCAGGGATTCGTAAAGACGCACAATGACGTCTCCGGAGCCATCCTCGGCCAGCTTCACTGCCTCCACTGCCAAGGCAGGGTTGGACACGGACAGCAGGGGTTCCACTGGCTTGCTGCCAGTGACATAGCGGGGCTTCAGGTTGGTGCGGTAGCCCTCCTCCACGGCATCCCCGATCCCCGCTCCAGGCCTGATGGACAGTTCAAGCGTGTGCTCGCCGCGGTCTGCTTCGGGGTCCGGGAACCTGGCGGAGCGCAACAGCGAGACACGGACGGTGGTCGTCGTCCCCCCGTCTCCGCGGACAGCCCTGGTGACGTCGTGCCCATAGCTGGAAGAGTTGCTGACCGCCACGCCATAACCTGGCTCGGCAACGTGGATCCAGCGATGTGCGCAGATCTCGAACTTCGCAGCATCCCATGATGTGTTCGTGTGGGTCGGCCGGAGCACATGGCCGAACTGGGTCTCGGAGGCCGAACGGTCCGCCCGGACATCCAGTGGGAAGGCGATCTTGAGCATCTTTTCGCGTTCCTGCCAGTCCACTGTGGTGGCGATCCCCAGCGACTCCGCACCGGCGTCGAGCGTTATCCGTTGCGTGATGGTGGAGGCACCAACCGTACGCTTGACCACCACGACGGCGCCTGCCGCCGTACGCTCAAGATCGATGGTTTCCGCCTGCGTCAGCTTGGTGACGTTGCGACGGTAGAACTCCTCGATGTCCCAGGCGTCCCATTCATTGGGAGTATCCCTGAACAGCTCAAGCAGGTTGCCGGGCTGATCGGGGGCAATCGCCTCACGGCCAGAGGAATGATCCGTAAGCGAGGTCAACAAGCCATCACTGTCCACCACGGCTCGGATGATTCCGTTGTCCAGGACGTAGCCGCCGTCCTTTTCGCCGGCATCAACAACTGCGTCCGGCTTCACGGCTTCCGCAGCGGCGAGTGCCGGCACGCCAGCCCGCTTGTGTGGGGCCGCGTTGAGCAGGAACTGCCTGTCTCCCTGGCCGACAAGTGCCTGAGCAGCCTGGGTGATGATGGCCTCGAGATCGCGGGCGATTGCCTCGTAGTTCCGCTCGGCATCCTGGTGGACCCAGGCGATGGAACTGCCCGGCAGGATGTCGTGGAATTGCTGGAGGAGCACCAACCGCCAGAGCCTCTTGAGCTCCGCTTCGGGATAGGCATAGGCGTCGCCCAGTCGCACTGCAGCCGTGGAGCACCACAGTTCTGCCTCACGCAGCAGGTGCTCGCTGCGCCGGTTGCCCCGCTTGGTCTTCGCTTGGCTGGTGTACGTTCCGCGGTGCATCTCCAGATACATCTCGCCCACCCACACCGGGAGGTTGCGGTACTCGGCTTCGGCCGCCGTGAAGAAGTCCTTGGCCGTGCCCAACTTTACCTTGGGTGAACCCTCGAGATCTGCCGTGCGGTGTGCAGCGGCCACCATCTCGCGCGTGGGGCCGCCACCGCCGTCGCCATAACCGAAGGGAACCAGTGACATTGTGCCGCGCCCGTGCTCACGGTAGTTGCGTTCCGCATGCGCAAGCTCGCGGGCATGAAGCTCTGCGTTATACGTGTCGACCGGCGGGAAATGGGTGAATAACCGGGTGCCATCGATGCCTTCCCACGTGAACGTGTGGTGCGGCATCCGGTTCACCTTGTTCCAGGAAATCTTCTGCGTAAGGAACCATCGCAAACCTGCAGATTTAACGATTTGTGGGAGTGCGCCGGAGTAGCCGAACGAATCGGGCAGCCAGGCTTCCTGGCACTCCACATCGAATTCCTTCAGGAAGAAACTCTTGCCTTCCACGAACTGACGCGCCAGGGCCTCGCCACCGGGCATGTTGGTGTCCGATTCAACCCACATGCCACCGACGGGAACGAACTGCCCGGCCCTGACCTTTTCCCGGATGCGGACAAAAAGCTCAGGGAAGAATTCCTTGATCCAGGCCATCTGCTGGGCCGAGGAACACGAGAAGACGAAGTCGGGGTTCTCGTCCATGAGAGCCACGACATTGGAGAATGTACGGGCACACTTGCGGATGGTTTCACGGACAGGCCACAACCAAGCGGAGTCGATGTGCGCATGACCGGTGGCCACGAGTTGGTGGGCCGAAGCGTAGGCGGGCCGGCTCAGTACTTCTGCCAGTGCCTGGCGGCCTGCGGCAGCAGTTCCCGCGATATCGTCCGGGTCCATGATGTCCAGCATCCGTTCCAGGGCCCGCAGGATTTCGTGGCGGCGCGGCAGCTCCATGGGGAGCTCGTGCATGAGACCACTGAGTGTCCACACGTCCTGGTTCAGTTCCCACACCGTCTCGTTGAGTTCGGCAATGGCAATCCGGCCGAGGCGATACCGGGGTTCGTCTCCGGATGTCGCCTTGTCCCCCAAAGGAGTAGGCGCAAATGACCAACCCTGCGACACATCCGGGTTGGCTGCTGCTTCCACATAGAAATCCACGGACAATCCGCCACCGAGCAGCTTCAGCGGAACGTGGTAGTTACGTGGGGAGATGGCCTTGATGATGCTGGCATCGGCGCGCCAGGCTGTGCCTTCACACTGGAACCCCGGCACGTCGCTGTTGAAGCCAAGGTCCACGATGATTTCCACCGCCGTCCCCTCGGCAGAACCCCAGCCTTCTGGAACTTCACCCTGCAGGCGGAGCCATTTAGTGCTCCACGGCTTACCCCAAGGTGCGCCCGGCTCCTGGGGCGTGAAGAGCTGGCGCATGGCCTCGGCTGCGGGCACGGGTTCTCCAGGCGCATCCCAGCTGCTGAGCTGCAGTGGGACGGACCTGCCGTAAATGGCCGGAAGAAGACGTTCCCGAACGAATCGATCGAGACGCTGTTCAGTGATCCGGCGATCGTCGTGCAATTAAATCCCCTTAGGCATTGGCTGGTGGCAAAGCGTCATGGCCGGCGGGCGAGCCGGCACTTTATGGACGGCGTTATTCGAGGACACAGCGATTCCAATCGATGGATAAAATCTACGTTGTTCCAGCTCAATAGCCAAGTGAACGAGGACTATCCACAGGGAATAGCGGCGCTAGCCAGCCTCTTCTCCCACGATCCGGTCCCTGCCCGCGTACACGTTCAGGCTCGACCCACGGCTGAAGCCCACCAACGTGATACCTGTTTCGTCCGCGAGCTCGGCCGCGAGGCTGGAGGGAGCGCTGACGGCCGCAAGGACGGGAATGCCCGCCATGGCAGCTTTTTGGACGAGCTCGAAAGATGCCCGGCCGGATACCTGAAGAACTGTTCCTTTCAATGGCAGCTTGCCGGCCCGCAAAGCCCAACCCACCACTTTGTCCACGGCGTTGTGACGGCCCACGTCTTCCCGCAGGCACAGCAGCTCGGAAGTACCGTCGTCGTGAATCCTGAAAAGGCCCGCGGCATGGACGCCACCTGTTTTGGCGAAAACCGCCTGCGCCTCACGCAACCGGTCCGGGAGGGCAGCCAGCGCTTTTACGGGGACCGTGACCTCATCGCCTTGGGGACTGTGCCGCGAGGACTTCCGGACGGCGTCGATCGAGTCGGTGCCGCAAATGCCGCAGGAGCTTGAGGTGTAGACGTTACGGCCGGTGTCCGGACGTTCGACGTCGGGCCGCAGCTGTGCGTCCACAACGTTGAAGGTCTGCACGCCGTCCTCGTCCTCCCCCGCGCAGAAACGCTCGGAGACCAGTTGCCCCGGCTCCCAGATGATGCCCTCCGAGACAAGGAATCCCGCCACCAGATCGAAGTCGTCTCCCGGGGTCCGCATGGTCACCGAGAACGACATATCTCCGAGACGGATCTCCAAGGGTTCCTCGACCGCGAGGATGTCTTCCTTGTATCGGACAGGGTGTTCCAGGGCCTGGGGCGATCCGTCCAGGACGAACTTATGCAGCTTTCGGCGCTGGGTCACACGTCCCATGTCAGGATCCGTTCTCCTCGGGGTGTTTCACGAACCGCACGGTCATCGCCTTGTAGCCGGGCGTGTTGGATTCCCGGGCCACAAGCTCGCGGTGGACCAGGGCGTTAGCCTCCGGGAAGTATGCGGCAGCGCATCCCTTGGCCGTGGGGTACGCGATCAGCCGGAACTTATTGGCTCGCCGCTCAGTGCCGGCAAAAGTGGAAATGACATCCACCAGGTCACGGTCCTTGAAGCCCAGGCCAGCGAGGTCTTCCTCGTGGACCAGGATCACCCTTCTGGCGTCCGAGACCCCACGGTAGCGGTCATCCAGGCCATAGAACGTGGTGTTGTATTGATCGTGGCTGCGTACCGTCTGCAGGATCAAGTGGCCCTGTGGAGCTTCAAGATACTCAAGCGGACTTACGGAGAACCGTGCTTTGCCGATGTCAGTTGCGAAGGTACGGGTATCCCGTGGCGGGTTCGGCAGGACAAAGCCGTTCTTCGTCCGGACCCTGGCGTTGAAGTCCTCGAACCCCGGGATAACGCGTGAGATGTGGTCCCGGATCACGTCATAGTCCTCTGCCATGGCACGCCAGTCCACGCCGTGGTCATCCCCGAGGGTCGCCTGCGCCATGCGGGCAACGATGACCGGTTCGCTCAGGAGGTGCTCGGAGACGGGAGTTAGCCTGCCCTGGGTCTTGTGGATGACCGACATTGAGTCCTCCACGGAGAGGAACTGCTTGCCCTTGGGGTGTTTGTCGTCCGTGTCCGTGCGTCCCAGTGTGGGCAGGATCAGGGATGTCTTCCCGTGCACCACGTGGGCACGGTTCGGTTTGGTGGAGATGTGGACGGTCAGTCCAGCGGTCTTGAGCCCGGCTTCCAAAGCTGCAGTGTCAGAACCGGCTGCAGCGAAGTTCCCACCCATGGACACGAAGACATCCACGTCCCCCTTTTCCAGGGCGTGCTGGGTCTCCACGGAGTCATATCCATGCTCGCGAGGCATCCGGAAACCAAACTCCTCGTCCAGCGCGGCAAGGAACGTTTCGCCCGGCTTCTCCCAAATACCCATGGTGCGGTCGCCTTGGACGTTGGAGTGGCCACGCACCGGGCAAGCCCCGGCTCCGCGTTTGCCGAAGTTCCCTTGGAGCAGGAGCAGGTTGATGATCTCCTTCAGCGTATCCACGGAGTGCGGCTGCTGGGTCAAGCCAAGCGCCCAGCAAATAATGGTTGCCTTGGACTTGGCCATCAGCCCGGCCACAGTGACGATTTCCTCGCGCGACAAGCCTGTTGCCCGCTCGGTTTCGTCCCAGTCCAGCTGGGCCCGTGCCTTGGCGTACGCTTCGAAGCCTTCGGTCTGTTTCCCGATAAATGACTTATCGACGATCGTCCCCGGGTTCCGTTTTTCTTCCTCCAGCAGCAAGTGGCCCAGTGCCTGGAACAGCGCAAGGTCACCACCGACCTTGATCTTGAGGAACTCGTCCGCGATAGTAGTGCCGCCGCCGATCACACCGTTGAGAGACTGGGGGTCCTTGAAATTCAGCAGCCCGGCTTCCGGAAGCGGGTTCACGGCAACGATCTTTCCGCCGTTGTTCTTGCAGTCACGCAAAGCGGACAGCATGCGGGGGTGGTTGGTCCCGGGGTTCTGGCCCACCACAAACACGAGTTCGGCGTGGTGGATGTCTTCCAGCGAAACCGTTCCCTTGCCGATTCCGATGGTCGGGTTCAGCGCGCTGCCCGAGGACTCATGGCACATGTTGGAGCAGTCCGGCAGGTTGTTGGTGCCCAGGCTGCGGGCGAACAACTGGTACATGAACGCGGTCTCGTTGGCCGTCCGGCCGGAGGTGTAGAAAACGCAGCGATCAGGTGTGGTGGCATTGATATGCTCCCCGATCAAGGCAAAGGCTTCAGTCCAGCTGATCGGGGAATAGTGGGTATCTCCCGGTTTGAGGACTACAGGCTCGGCGATTCGCCCTTGGCTCCCCAACCAGTATTCGGTCTTGTCTTCAAGATCGGCAATGGAATGTGCTGCCCAGAAATCTGCCCCCACCGTCCGTGTGGTGCTTTCCTCAGCGATTGCCTTGGCGCCGTTCTCACAGAATTCCGCGGGACTGCGACGTCCCGTGATGGATTCCGGCCAGGCGCAGCCCGGACAATCAAAGCCGTCATGCTGGTTGACCCTGAGCATGGAGCGGACCGTACGGGCTACTCCTGCCTGGGAGTAGCCCCTTTCAAGGGCGACAGTGACAGCCTTGAGGCCTGCCGCAGCCTTCTTGGGCGGGTGGATTTGCAGGTCATCTTCATTGATGTCCTGTTCGGGAGCATGCCTGTTCATGGGTCCATCATTGCAAGCCCGGGCACCCAGTTGCCACCTGCGTCCACCCGGCGGCCCCTAGGCTTCCAGCGCGCTCCAGTCAACAGGACCGGACGGGGCCTTCTTTTGTTGCCGGGCCGGCGACTTGCGTGGTTTTCCTTCAGCGGCGTTGGGTGTGGGCAAAGGTTTACCCCACGGCAAGGGAAAGGCCGGGACCAGTTCGCCCATCTGGACACCATGCGGCGGCACCACCAAGACGCCATCTGCTCCCGCCAGCCCACGCATCATCCCCGGGCCGGCATGCTGCGCGGGCGATGCCAATCCGTAGACCAGCTTGAAAGGCATCAGGCGCGTCCGTCCAGGATCGGCGTCGATCATTGCACCGCTGGGAACCTCGCCAACGTCCTCCAGCTTCCCGTGGCCAAGCGCTGCGAGCAGCGGCCCCCCAACGGTGAACAATGCCATCATGGCCGCCAGCGGATTCCCGGGCAGGCCCAGCACGAAGCGTCCGTCCGGAAGCTCCGCCAACACGGCCGGGTGGCCAGGGCGCATGGCAATGCCATCGATCAGCAGCCGGCCGCCCAGTTCAGCCACGGCCCTCCTGAAATGGTCCGTCCCTGAGCGTCCGGTACCGCCCGTAGTAATAACGACGTCGGCCGGCGGCTCCGGTGCTGCATATGGTTCCGCGGGTTCAGGCTCGGTGTCCTGCAAAGCCGCAAGCCAGTCGTCGTAGTTGTCGCCAACCTTGAGTTGCTCTCCTGCGATGCCACCAAGGAGTTCGACGACGGCGCCAAGCTGAGGTCCGAAGGTATCCCGGACCTTCCCCGGTAGGGGAACTCCCTGCGTCACCACTTCCGAGCCCGTCAGGAGGAATCGCACCAAGGGTTTCCCCAGGACTTCCAGCTCATCGAGGCCCGCCAGGGCAGCCAAGGCAATGTGCGCAGGATTCAGGACGGTACCGGCTTTGAGCAGCACGTCCCCTTCTGCCGCTTCCTCGGCAGCTTTGCGGATGTGCTGGCCATTGCGTGGCTCCCCCGGCTTCGCCAAGCCGCCGAGCGCAAGGATCGGCAGGCCGTCGTCGTCCGTGGTAATAACGCCGCTTTCGGTGCGCAGAACGGCCTTGGCGCCGGGCGGAATGAGTCCTCCGGTGACGATGGGACTGGCCTGGTGGGGAGCAAGTCTGTGGCCGGGCTCAACAAGAATCCATGGACCCGTTCCGTTGACAGCCCAGCCGTCCATGGCGGAGGACGCATAGTGCGGCATGTCCTGAATGGCCACTGCATCCGAGGCCAATGTCCTTCCCAAGGCAGCCTTCAACGGCACTGGGCTTGGCGGGATGGGAGCGGCGACGTCAAAGGCACGCTGCCGGGCCTCATGCCATGTGTGTGCCGCGTGGTGGTGGCCCTGTCCGGGGGCCTCGGTCATTCCGCCTCAGTCCCGGGCTCCAGGTATTGCTTGGCAACCTGGCGGGCCAGATCCAGGGCAGCGCTCATGGCGGTGTCGTCCGCGGCTTGCCCGATCCCCCTGGCCATGCCGGCAGCGTAACCTGCGATGAACGTTGTCAGCGGCGCAGCAGGCCGCACCACGGAGTGGGCTGCAACTCCTGCCACGGCAAGGACTTCATTGATGTCCACTTCAACGCCCTCAAGCTCAAAGGCCTGCAACAGTGTGCGGCACCAGTCCTCGAGCGTCTCTTCCTGGCTCTTCATGTCCGCCTCCTGCTCGTTGTGTATGCCCAGGGCCGCGGCGTCCTCCCACGTGTCCACATCATCGGTAGACCCATCGGGGACGGTAACGGCCAGCAGGTTCAGCCTAGCAAGCAGCCGGAACACTGAAGAGTTCGTTAACCCCGAAGCTGCCGCAACTTCCCTTTCCAATGCCCGGGTGCTGTAGATGCCCAGGAGGGGCTGTTGCCGGCCGTCGGCTGAGACGGCCATTGCGCCTTCTACTTCAGGATGCGCACGCAGTCCTTCCCATAGCGGCTCAATGCCCCTGGCGGCGTGCGGCATATCGCATGCCAGGACGAGCGTCCACGGCGCTGGCTCCCCATTGTGGTGAAAGGCCGCCAGACCGGCAGCAATGGCGGCGGCAGGGCCGGCAAAGGCCGGCTCCTCCCGGGCGCTAAGAACTCCATCAGGCAGGACGCCACCGATACCAGAGGTGTCTGGACCAACCACCACCACTGCGGAAGCACCCCGCGCCGCCTGCAGGGCATGCGAAAGGAGGCTGGCGCCGTCGAACGTTAATCCGGGCTTGGGCACGCCACCGAGGCGGGTGGCCCTGCCACCCGCCAGAATCACAGCGTTGAACTCCATCCGCCCAGAGTACCCGGACGGCGGGAGGGCAACAGAAATCGATCAGGCGGCGGATTCCGGCAACAGGAACGGATCCCAGTCCGGCGCAGGTTTCTCGAGTTCTTTGATCTGCCACATGGTTCCTGTGGGCACGCCAGGTTTGAAACGAAGTTTCCAACCCATCTCGGCGAGCGTGTGGTCACTCTTGGCGTTGTTGCATTTCAAACACGCCGCAACCAGGTTTTCCCAGGAATCCGCGCCGCCCCTGGATTTGGGGTGGACGTGGTCTATGGTGTGCGCTGTTTTCCCGCAATAGGCGCAGCGATGGCCGTCGCGGCGGAGTACCCCGCGGCGGCTCACGGCAGTGATCTTGTTGTACCGGGGCCGGATGTAGCGATTGAGAAGAATCACGGATGGTCTTCCGAGAATCTCCTGTGGCCCGACGACAGGCTCGTCGCCTTCGGCCACCACGCTAGCTTTTCCAGTCAGCACAAGGACCAGCGCCCGGCGGAAGGTTACTACCGCCAGCGGTTCATATCCAGCATTCAGAACGAGTGTGCGCATGCACGTACCTCTTCACGGCCGCACCCGTCAGGGGCACGAGGGCCGGCTGCCCTCTGCTTGTACGGGCTGTGGATCGACAACACAAGGGTAAGCACTCATATGCCATATCAACGAATTTTTCTGCCGTTTCACCTGCGGTGTTGGCGAAAGTTCATGCGCGGGACACCTTGCTCGTTAAAGCAGAACACCCCGCCGGCCTGAGCCTCGGGGTGTTCTGTGGAGTATTTGATCAGCCGTTGACGCGGATGAAAACGGGGCCGGAGCCAACGTTCACGCTGAACAGTGCCGTGGTGGATCCGTTCCATCCACCGTGGACTGCCATGCCGTTGCCGACGTAAACAGCGATGTGTGCCATTCCGCCGTAGCCACCGTTGGCGTAGTAAGCGAGGTCGCCGGGCTGCGCTTCAGCTGCACTGACCGTGCGGCCGAGGGAGAGGTAGCCGGCCGGCCAATCGTGGAAGTGAATACCGACGGCGGCCAGCGAGTTGGTCACCAGCATGGTGCAGTCCTGCGTGACACCGAGCTGTGCGTAGGCCGCTGCAGCGATAGCTGCACCGAGGCCACTGGATGCAGCAGGCGCCTTTGCCGCGGAGGTATCAGTGTTGACCGCCAAAGTAGCGGTGCCGCCGGCAGCCGGAGCTTCCTTGGCAGGTGCCTTCTCGACGACGGGAGCCGGGGCTTCGACAGTCTTGACTACGGGGCGCTCGTAGGAGATGGCAACGCTGGAATCGGCAGCAATGGTGGCCTGGGCAACCGACTGCACATCAAGGGTGGACGCAGACGTGGATTCGCGCTGGACATTGGTATCCGCAGCATTTGCAGCCACGCCGCTGGTCAGGACAAGGCCTGATGCAGCTGCGATCACTGCTGCCTGACGGCCAACGCCACCGGCGTTGTCGCTGACAGCCTTGGCAATGACGGCAAGTGAGCTGGTCTTGGGGGCCTCAGCTCTATGCCGTGCAACCTTGTTTGCACTGGTCATGATTACTCTCTTTTCGTATCCGCGCACGGTGGGGACGCACGCAGGTTATGGGCGGCCAGCACTTGGGGGGCATGCTGGCTTACCCCGAATGGGATTTTCCTAGCGGAGGGTGAAGAACGAGGATGTGCCGGTGGCTGCGACCGGGGTCAGGAGCGTCCCCTGGCTGGGGTTGAGCGCGCTGATCATCATGCCGTTGCCGACGTAGATGCCCACGTGGGCTCCGCCGTTCTGCATGACGAGATCGCCGGGGGCCGGCGTGCTGGTGGGCTTCATGGCCGTCCAGGCATTGACCCGGGGGATGCTGATGCCGGCCTGGGCGTAGACCCACTGGGCAAATCCAGAGCAGTCCCAGCCGTTGGGGGAAGTGCCGCCCCAGACATAGGGGTGGCCAATGCCGGTGTAGGCAATTGCTGCGAGTCCGGAAGCTGCCGCGCTGGATGCGGCATCCTTGGCCGTGGAGGACAGGGCAGCGAGGGTGTCGCCCGTCTGGCCTTCGGCTGCCTGCGTGCGTTGGGAGGCGCGCTGAACCTTGGGGGCTTCCTTGGTAACCACAACGGGGCTTTCGAAGGAAACGGTTGCCGTTGGCTCAGCGGTAACAACTGCGGTGGCGACCAGCTGCTGGGTGCTGGAGGATTCCGACTTGGAAACGTCGGTGTCAGCGGCCTGGGCCGGGAGTCCAACGCTGAGAACAAGTCCCGAGGCTGCAGCCAGAACGGCGGCTTGGCGGCCTACGGTGCCTGCATTGGTTGAGACAGCCTTGGAAAGGGTGTTCAACGGGTTCGTACGAACCAATTCGGCGCGATGGCGCGCAGGGGTAGTGCGTGATGACACGAAGGTAGCCTCTCCCAATGCCTGCGAGGTGAGCTGTCGGATTCGGATGGGAGTCATCCGGCCGCGCCGCTTCAAGGAAGCTTTTGCGACTTAACCCCAAGGCCTTCTGATTCGAAGGCCAAAATTGGTTCCCCCGCCCCTGCCAGACGATTTTTGCGAACGGACCTCGAGTGGTGGCAGAGCTAGGCAATCCACTCAAGTGCATCGGCCCCCTAAAAAGCCGATGCGCTTTAGACGGTACAACAGATGTTCGTGAATGTCACATTCAGGTCACGGGCGTGTCATGAATGCGATAGACAACCATCAACTGGCTCAGAGCCAGCCCATGGGATCTACGACTTCACCGTTTACCTGGACCTCGAAGTGGAGGTGGCAACCCGTAGATGCGCCTGTAGTGCCGCTCAGCGCGACAGTATCGCCGCGGCTGACAGTCTGGCCCACCTTGACGTTGAAGGACGACAGGTGGTTGTACGTGGTCTCGAGGCCGTTGCCGTGGTCAATCACGACGCGGTTGCCTCCGCCGTACTCATGCCAACCTGCGAACGTGACCTTGCCTGCGGCTGCGGCGTGAACGGCAGTTCCGCACTGGGCTACGAAGTCCTGGCCACGGTGGAAGTCACCGGTGCCGCCGGTAAGGGGGCTGACGCGGTAGCCAAACGGCGATGCCGTGACGAGCTTGTCCAGAGGGCTTCCCAGCGTGCCAAGTGAGGAGGCGCGCTGGATGCTCCCCGCTGACTGGGCGCTCAGCAACTGCTTGAGCTTGCCGTCAGGATCAGCGGCGGTAGCGACTGCTGCGCGACTGAAATCGATTTTGGCAGAGGCTGCCGCAGAAACTTCGGGCTGGCTGCCACCGGGCACGGAGAGGGCCGCCTCGGCTTGGCCGGATTCGGATGTGGCCATGACGGGGCTTGTGACAGGCAGGCCTACAGTCAGGGCAAGTCCGGTGGCGGCAAGCGCGACTCCGGCCTTCTGCCCGACACCACTGGCTGCGGCGAAGTCGGCCACCTGGCGCAATGGGCTCTTGCGGCGGCGCACCTGACGCGGGGTGTCGCGTGGCCGGATCTCCATTGCTGCGCGGGCTGGCCGCAGCTCAGCAGCGGGGCCGGACGCGCGGCGACGGCCCCTGACGTTCTGCGATGTCAAACTCTGTTCCTCTCTGGAAAGCCTGCGAAGTTAGCTGTCGGATTCGGGTCAGAGAGTTCAAAGACCCGGTCCGCACGAAGCGCAAACGGCACACAGGTATCCCCGGAAGGACTTGCGTTAGTAGGCACTTCTGCTGCGGACTTCACCCCAAGGCTGCTTCTTTAGGCAGCCGCTTGTGGTTCCCCCGCCTCTGCCAGTAGTTGATGACACACCTGATCTGCTGGCAGAGCTCGGCTCCAGATCAGGTAACGCTTTGGTATCGGCGCTAGTAGATAACTATAGGCGATTAAAGCCCGCAGTAATAAATTCGTTATCTTGTCAAACGACCGTGTTGTGGACGCCCCCATATCACCAGTCGCAGAAATCCGCAGGTCACACGCGCGCCAGGCGCACCAAAGTGAGATCTGACACGCCTTAGGGTCAGCTGACAGCGACGAAGACGTGCGCAGCTACCTCGGGAGGCAGCTCCAGTGCTCCTTCAATACCGGGAACACGGACGGAGATGTATTCCCCCACCCGTTCCAAGGAGACAGTTGCGCCTGGACGAATTCCGCCTTCATCGAGCTGGGTGAGGAGTTCCGGCTCAACCTGGATGGGTTCAGCAAGCCGGCTGACTACTACGCGGGAATCGGCAGCGTACCCGTCCATGGCATGCAGCAGGTTCACGTCCAAGCGGGCAAGGGGCTGGTTGGCGAGGCCGCCAAGCGCCTCCAAACCCGGGATGGGGTTGCCATACGGTGACTCGGTGGGGTGCTCCAACAACTCATACAGGCGCCGTTCCACCCGTTCACTCATGACGTGTTCCCAGCGACATGCTTCGTCATGAACGTATGCCCAGTCCAGACCAATGATGTCCGCCAGGAGCCTCTCGGCAAGGCGGTGCTTCCGCATGACTTCGGTGGCCCGCTTGCGCCCGACTTCGGTCAGTTCCAGGTGGCGGTCGTTGGACACAATCACCAGGCCATCGCGCTCCATGCGTCCAATGGTCTGGGAAACCGTGGGACCCGAGTGCCGCAGACGCTCCGCAATGCGTGCGCGAAGAGCCACGATGTTCTCTTCTTCAAGCTCCAAAATGGTCCGAAGATACATCTCAGTGGTATCGATCAGATCCGTCATCCAGCTCAGCTCTCCTCGAACGCATTTCTTGCGTAATCTCCACCGTACCGCGTCCCCGCCAAGGTGGATGGTGTGCAACCGACACCTCAGGAACGTCAACCCAAGCCTAGCTTATTTGGAATTACTCTGGATAATTTTTCCCTGGGTCGCAATGCCCATGATGGTCCGGCATTCCACGTGGCGGACTATGACAACCGCAGATTCCTGACGGTGGGTCCGGTCAGGCAGAATGAGGGAGTCGAAGGGGCAGCCGATGCCACCTGCCCACCTCCCCCTCTCTAACCGATACCCATTGGAGCCACACGTGAGCGACAACAGCATCACTATTCCCGCCGACCTGCTGCCCAAGGACGGACGCTTCGGCGCGGGACCGTCCAAGGTGCGCCCGGAACAGGTCCAGGCCCTGTCTGACGCGTCGACCACCATACTTGGGACGTCACACCGTCAGGCACCGGTCAAGAACCTGGTGGGTTCGGTGCGCGAAGGACTCAGCCAGTTCTTCCGTGCACCTGAGGGCTACGAGGTTGTCCTCGGTGTCGGCGGCTCCACGGCTTTCTGGGACGTAGCGGCTTTCGGCCTGGTTGAGAAAAAGGCCCAGCACCTTTCCTTCGGTGAGTTCGGTTCCAAGTTTGCCGCGGCCACCAACAAAGCCCCCTTCCTCGATGCATCCTCCATCATCAAGTCAGAGCCCGGCACGCGACCGGCCTCCCAGGCAGAGGCCGGCGTTGATGTCTACGCCTGGCCCCAGAACGAGACATCAACCGGTGTTGCAGCCCCCGTCAAGCGCGTAGAGGGCGCCGACGCCGGATCGCTCGTCCTGGTGGACGCTACCTCAGCCGCCGGCGGGCTGGACGTGGACGTCGCCGAATCGGATGTCTACTACTTCGCCCCGCAGAAAAACTTCGCTTCTGACGGCGGTCTGTGGCTCGGCCTGTTCTCCCCCGCGGCGTTGGAGCGCGCCGCCCGCATCAAGGCCAGCGACCGCTGGATTCCGGACTTCCTGGACCTGCAGACCGCAATTGAGAACTCCAAACTGAACCAGACGTACAACACACCTTCGCTGTCCACGCTGGTGACTCTGGACGCACAGGTGCAGTGGCTCAACAGCAATGGTGGTCTGGACTTCGCCAGCAAGCGCACAGCAGACTCTGCCAGCCGCATCTACTCCTGGGCCGAGGCTTCCGAGTACGCCACACCGTTCGTCGCAAAGGCTGAGGACCGCTCCAACGTGATCGCCACCATCGACTTCGACGACTCCATCGATGCAGCGGCAATCGCCAAGATCCTGCGGGCCAACGGCGTGGTGGACACTGAGCCGTACCGCAAGCTTGGGCGAAACCAGCTCCGCATCGCCACTTTCGTCGCTATCGAACCGGACGACGTCTCAGCCCTGCTCGCCAGCATCGACTATGTCGTGGGCGAGCTCAAGAAATAAAAAACTCAAGAACTAACTGCCGCGGCTTTTCGCGAAAGGCAGGAAACGGCGTCGTCGGGGTTGTTCCCGGACGGCGCCGTTGCCGTTAATCCCCTAATCGGGCGACGGCGTCGTCGTCCTCTTCGTCGGCTTCCTCGGCTTCCTCGGCTTCATCGGCTTCATCGGCTTCAGGATCGGATGCTTCGGCGGCGTCGTCGTCCTCTTCGTCGGCTTCCTCGGCTTCCTCGGCTTCATCGGCTTCATCGGCTTCAGGATCGGATGCTTCGGCGGCGTCGTCTTCCGCAGCCTGCACGGATTCCTCGGTCACTTCCTCTACCGTCTCCTCCACCAGGGGCGTCTCGTCCTCCGGGCGGACACGCTTTGCCCAGGGGACCCATTCCGGGGCCAGGATGGAATCCTCAGAGGGCAGGAGGCCAAGCTCGCTGACTGTGACGATCTTTGACCGGGAATTGCGGGTGATCACGGCATACCACTGCCACCCGCCGTATCCCGCAAGCTTCGACTCGAACAAATGCGTGACCACGCGGTCGCCCTCGGACTTTGCGCCGATGTGGGCACCCACCTCGCCCGGGTTCGCGATAGTCTCCACCGCTTCCCGCGCGACGTCGACAGCGGCAGCCAGGAACGCATCCGGCTTGCCAACGCGCCACACGGGGATGCCGGCCCGCTGCTTCGCTGCGACCGGCTTCCGCGCAGGGGTGTCGCTGTTTTCAGGGGCTTGCCCGTTGACAGGATTCGCCCCGGCGACAGGAACTGGGGCGGCGTCAGTGACGACCCCAGGGCCGGCCTGCGCGTCCCTTCCTGCCTGTGTATCCTGTGCGGATTCCGAAGTCATGGCAGTTCCTAGGCTTCCAGCTCGTCGGCAACCTTGCGCAGCGCCATACCGATGGCCTTGGCCTTGTTGCCCTCCGGGTACTTGCCGGAAGACAAAGTACCGGACAAGTTATCCAGCACGGTCACGAGGTCCTGCACCAAAGGCGCCAGGTCCTTGGCGTTCATGCGCTTGGCCTTGGCGATGGAGGGCGTCTTGTCCAGGACCCGAAGGCCCAATGCCTGGGCACCGCGACGGCCATCGGCCACGCCAAATTCCACACGCGTACCGGCTTTGAGCTCGGTTACGCCTGCGGGCAGCGATGTCTTGGGCAGGAATACCTCCTGGCCATCCTCAGCCGCGAGGAATCCGAAGCCTTTTTCCTTGTCATACCACTTGACCTTGCCGGTGGGCACGTAATCAACCTTCTTCGTTCTTGCTTTGGAGACACGTCGCGCCGCCACCGCATCCGCAGGGATTTGCGGGATCGAGGGAGACAGCACGGTCCGTGTTGGTCTGTTACTTCAAGGTTATCCTGCCGGACCAGCTATTCATGCTTTGCCGCCGCTTTGCGGCGCCTTGCTGCACCCGTTGCTGCATCCGTTGCTGCATCCGTTTCTGCACCTTTCCTGCTCCTTTCCTGCACCCTGGCCGCGATGCTTGCCGAGATGCCGGCCGCCGAGGAGCCCACAGGCCTGGTTCGTGTGCCCTGCTGCTAGCGTTAGGCGCATGACTTCTCCGGGTTACCGCCGCCCCCTGATGATCGTCGCCGCTGTGATCGCCGTCCTTTCCCTGGCTGCAGTGGGCGCGGTCATGGCTATCGCCTTCAACGGTGGAGTGGCACCAGTGTGGATCACGTCCATCGCGCTATATGGGCTGCCGGTTGCCTTCATGCTTGCAGTGGTCCTGGTGTTGGATGCCGTCCGTCAACGGCGCCGGCAATAGCTAATCAAGCGTCGGCAACAGCGAACCAGGCGCCGTCAACAGCGAATCAACCGGGACGGCTTTGCCTTGGCCACGCACGAGCGGCCCTGTGGCGGTAACGTTGGATTGATGTCCCTTATTCGCGCGCTCAGCAAGGAACTGGAAGCGCGCAGCGATAACTCGCTGCGGGCCTTGTTTGCCGCGCGGCCGGACCTGATTTCTCCCATGGCCCCGGACTTCGCTGCCTTGGCAGCCCGGGCAAGTGCGCGAGTCAGCGTGCAACGGGCGTTGGAGCGACTAACAAAGCCTGAAATGCAGGTTCTGGAGACGCTCCATCTGTGCACGAATGCCGACACCGGTCACAGTGTTTCCGCTGCCGGACTCAAGAAGGTCATTGCAGGGTCCACTCTTTCTGCACTGGAGCCGATCCTCGCCAAACTTCAGGAGTTGGCGTTGATTCACCGGGCCGATCCGCCGGCGGCATCAAATTCACAACCGAATTCCCGGCAACGGTTCTACCTTCCCGTTGGAAGTCTGAAGGACGTGATCGGCATCTATCCGGCCGGCCTGGGTCGAAGTTACACGGAGCTGGTCAGGTTGCAGCCGGCTTTCGCCCAACGGGTGGTTCAGCTCGTAGCCGAGCTCCATCACTGTGGCTTGGACATCCACCCTGCCAGCACTCCCATGGACGCCGCCTTGTCCCTGCAACGCTGGACGTCAAGCCCCGAGAATGTGCGCGCTATTCTGGCCACGGCGCCCGAAAGGACCGTTGGCTTGCTGGACAAGTTCGGCAGTTGGGCCATGGGCGCAGTCCCCCAGGCTCAAYGGCGGGCCTCCGTGACCCACGAAAGCGCCGACGTCGGGCCTGTCGATTGGCTGCTGGCCCGCGGCCTCTTGGTTCCCCTGGATGCCGGTCACGTCGAATTGCCACACAGTGTGGGCATCGCCCTGCGCGGTGGTGCGATCGTTGACGACTTCACCCTGAGCCCTCCGGTTCCAGAACTGGGCCACACGAGTGCTGCCCTCCGGCGCAACGCCGCGATGGGCGCCATCGCCGAGACTCTACGGCTCACCAGCGAGGTGCTGTTCGCAGTCCGTGAGCAGCCGCTGGCAACCCTCCGGAGCGGCGGCGTAGGCGTGCGTGAGCTCCGGCGCCTGGCTGAATCCATCCGCTGCGGCGTCCACGAAACTGCCCTCCTGCTGGAGTTCTGCGCGCTGGCCGGCCTTGTGCGGCTGGACGTTGACAGTTCCACGTGGATCCAGCCGCCACAGTTGGAATGGCTCTCCCTGCCGCGACAGGAACAGTGGCTCTGGCTGGTGAACGCCTGGTTGGCCAGCGAGCGGGCACCTTCCATGGTGGGCCAGCCCCTCCCGGGAGCGACGTCCGGCTCGCCATCCCATCCAGGTTCCGCCGGCAGCACCATCAATGCATTGTCCGCGGAGGCTCAAAGGCCCGATGCTCCAGTGGTCAGGCGCAGGATCCTGGAGATCCTCAATGAACTGACGGTTGAGGCCGCAGCTCCGGATGGCAAAGCACCTGTCCTTGACGCGCGCGCGGTGCTGCAACGGGCGGAATGGGCGCAGCCCCGCATGTCCCGCCGCTTCAGCTCCCTGGTGCGGGGGATCCTGGAAGAAGCCACCTTGTTGGGCTTGATGGGGTCCGGGGCCTTCACCCAGTTGGGATCTGCCATCGCGCTCGGCCATCCGGAGGAGGCGATGACCCTCCTCGGTGAACACCTGCCGGCCGCGGTCAACCACATCCTCCTTCAGGCGGACCTCACAGCAGTAGCGCCCGGTTACCTCGCCCCCGAACTCAGCGAAACGCTGCTGCTCATGGCCGACGCCGAGGGCCAGGGTCCGGCGTCGATCTACCGTTTTTCCACGGCAACTATCCGCAGGGCCCTCGACGCCGGACAGGATGCGGAATCGCTGTTGTCGTTCCTCCGCGAGCATTCAGCCACAGACGTGCCGCAACCTCTGGCGTATCTGGTGCAGGACACAGCGTCCCGACACGGACGTTTGCGAATCGGTTCCAGTGCAAGCTTCATCCAAAGCGACGACGAATCCGCCATCACCGACCTGTTGCACGAGGCCCGGACGTCTGCACTGAGCCTTGTCCGGATCGCCCCCACCGTCCTGACGTCCTCTGCCAGCCCCAAGGAGACTGCACGTGTGCTGCGCGAGCTGGGACTCTCACCTGCTGTCCAGGAGGCGGAACCCGCCGTCGTGCGCTTTAAACGGACAGCGGCAGTGCCCGGCAGCGCGCGTCCGGTCTACACGGCTCCGCGGACGGCCCCACCGGACGACGACGTCGAAGCCCAGCTTGCGGTGTTACGGCAGCACCGCGCCGTCCCGGCTGATGCGACAGGCGAAGCCTCCACGCAGCTCGGCCTGGAAACGCTGCAGAAGGCCATCCGGCTCAAACAGGCGGTCACCATGAACGTGGTGGACAGCCTGGGGAATGCGAACACCGAAACTGTGGTTCCTGTATCCGTCTCCGGTGGCCGCGTCAGGGTCTTCGATCCTGGTAAGGAAACAGAACGTGTGCTGTCCATCCACCGGATCATCGATGTAGAACCAGCAGGAGAACTGCACAAGTGAGGATTCAAGAGTGACCGACGGTCCACTGATAGTACAAAGCGATAAAACCATTCTGCTGGAAGTCGATCACGAGCTCGCTACAGAGGCCAGGCACGCCATTGCGGCATTTGCTGAACTGGAGCGCGCTCCCGAGCACATGCACAGCTACCGGCTGACGCCCCTTGGGCTCTGGAACGCCCGGGCTGCGGGACTCGACGCCGAGCAGGTGCTGGATACGTTGCTGAAGTACTCCCGTTTCCCGGTCCCCCATGCATTGTTGATTGATATCGAAGAGACCATGTCGCGCTACGGCAGGCTTCGCCTCGAAAAAGATCCACAGCACGGTTTGGTAATGCGTACCGACGACTACCCCGTGCTGGAGGAAGTCATCCGTGCCAAGAAGATCGCCCCACTCCTTGGGCCCAGGATCGATGGTGAGACTGTGGTGGTTCACTCCTCGCAGCGAGGCCAGCTCAAGCAGTTGCTCCTGAAGTTGGGATGGCCGGCCGAGGACCTTGCCGGGTACGTCAACGGGCAACCCCACTTGATCATGCTCGACGAAACTGGCTGGCAGTTGCGCCCCTATCAGAAGCTCGCCACGGAGAACTTCTGGGCCGGCGGCAGCGGCGTCGTCGTTCTTCCTTGCGGTGCGGGAAAGACCCTGGTGGGCGCGGCCGCGATGGCGACGTCCTCCACTACAACACTGATCCTGGTCACGAACACGGTTTCGGCACGTCAGTGGAAAGACGAGCTGCTCAAGCGGACGTCCTTGACCGAAGATGAGATCGGCGAATATTCCGGGGCGGTCAAGGAAGTCAGGCCTGTAACTATTGCTACGTACCAGGTGCTCACCACCAAGCGCGGTGGACTTTACCCGCACCTTGAACTCGTGGACGGTCATGACTGGGGCTTGATCATCTATGACGAGGTGCACTTGTTGCCCGCCCCGATCTTCCGGATGACGGCGGACCTGCAGGCCAGGCGAAGGCTCGGCCTTACGGCCACACTGGTGCGCGAGGATGGCAGGGAAGGCGAAGTCTTCAGCCTGATTGGACCCAAGCGCTACGACGCTCCATGGAAAGACATCGAAGCGCAGGGCTACATCGCACCGGCGGATTGCGTTGAGGTCCGCGTCGATTTACCCCGCGACGAACGCGTGGCCTACGCCATGGCTGATGACGCCGACAAATACCGCCTGTGTGCAACCTCCGAGACAAAGACCCAACTGGTTGAGCAGCTCGTGGCGGCGCACAAGGGTGAGCAATTGCTGGTCATCGGCCAATACATAGACCAACTGGACGAGATCGCTGAGCGGCTGGATGCTCCCCTGATCAAGGGTGAAACCAGTGTCAAAGCCCGGCAGAAACTCTTTGATGCCTTTCGCAAGGGCGAGATCCAGACGCTCGTGGTGTCCAAGGTTGCCAACTTCTCCATCGACCTCCCGGAAGCTTCAGTAGCCATCCAGGTTTCGGGTTCCTTCGGGTCCCGCCAGGAGGAGGCCCAACGCCTGGGGCGCCTGCTGAGGCCCAAGCAAGACGGCCGTTCCGCGCGGTTCTACTCACTTGTGGCCCGCGATACTTTGGATCAGGACTTCGCCGCCAAGCGGCAGCGTTTCCTGGCTGAGCAGGGTTATGCCTACCGGATCATGGACGCCAAGGACGTGGGCAAGGATGCTGCCACCGACGAATAATCGCCAGGGCATTGCTATTTATCTCCAGCAATTTTAGGATTCCAAGTGAAGCTCTCCGCCCTTTAGAGTTGCCCTTGGTCCAGGCAGCCCGGCGGCCAGTCGTCGGCAGTGGGGGTAGCCCGCAKCCAGGGTGCCGGCGATTCGAAGGCCTTGAAGAATCTGTGATTTTTTACCAGAGGACTCCCTATGCGTAAAACCCTCCTGGTCCTGGCGGCGATCATCCTGCTATCGGGACTTGCCCAGCTCTTTTTCGCGGGCTACTTCCATTTCCAAAACACCATTGAAGCCCAGCGCGAAGCGGGCGTTTATCACGTAATCAACGGCCAATTCGTGCTGCGCTATTCGGCGTTGCTGGCTGTGATTGTCGCAGCTATTGCCAAGGCCGGATCCCGGACCATCTGGCTTGCCGCCGGCATCTTCCTCATGACATGGGTCCAGTTGTTCATCTTCATCATTGGCGGAATGCTCACTGGCTCGTCGGAGGATTTCATCACGCCTTCGGGTTCGTGGGTGGCTTCCATCCACCCCGTCACAGGACTGCTGATTATCTTCATGTCCTACTGGTTGTTCAGACGTGCCCGCGCCCTTGCACTCAATCCCCAACCCCTTCCACCCAAGGCAGCAGCATCGGATGCTTCCGCCTCTTCCGCTACAGCTTGATAAGCGGCGGCTGTGAACATCTCACAGCTACTGGCCGTCGACCTGGTGCTGGCTATCCTTGCCGCCGGCGCCTGGATTGTCGCCGCTTGGATGGTCATTTCTTCTGGCAGGGGGCCAGCCAGGCCACGCGTTGTCGACTTGGCGCTTCTTCTGCTGGGCTTAGCCGTTCTTATGACGGCAGCGCGCTATGCCTTGCTCCCAGCTTTGGTGGCCGGCAGTTGGTGGTTTGCCAGCGAACGCACAACCATCAGCCTGCCTTTGACCGCCATCCCCGCGGCTTGGGCCGCGATGGCCGGTGTTCCGTACTTGCTGAGGAGGCGGAACACCGGCCCACCACCTTCGCGGGAGCAACCCGGACTCCCTGGCCGAACCCACGAATGGGCGGTTCTCGCCATCGTGTCGGCCGCCGCTTCGGCAATTGCCTCACTTGCCCTGATGTTCGTCCTCGGCCCATTCCCCGCCCCGTGGACGCTGGCGGTTCTCTTGTTCCTGGTAGCAGGGACCGTGATGATAGCCAGGCTGGCGCTGTTCCCTGTGTTCCAGGTTCCGCACGCTGCTCCCGCTCCTCCCTCCCCTCCCGCCCTTCCCGGCGGCAGCCTCGCACCCGGCCGAGGCCTGGTTCACAGGCGCACGACGGCGGCTGCTGCAGTTGCCGGACTCATGGCCTGCACCGCTTTGGGCTCGGGAGTCTTTGCGTGGCTGGGTAGCCGGTCCTCCGATGGCGCGGTGATTGCGGCCGCCGTCGGTCATCACGGAGGTGTCACCACTGCACCAGTGGTGGCCCCAACGCAGGTAACAAGCCTGGTGGGAGAGATCCCTGACAACGCCGTGGTCCGGCACTACGAACTCACTGCCCGCACGGAACACATAACTTTGCCCTCCGGGGAGTCCACTGATGCGTGGACCTTTGGCAGCCTCCCCGGGCCCGGCATTGAAGCACAACTGGGCGAGGTCATGGAAGTTGAGCTAAAGAACCAGGATGTGAGCGCTGGCGTGACCCTGCACTGGCATGGTTACGACGTCCCCAACGCCATGGACGGCGTGGCCGGGGCAACGCAGGACGCCGTCATGCCCGGGCAGTCCATGACCTACCGCTTCCTTGCTGCCCAAGCCGGCACATATTGGTACCACACGCACCAGGACTCAGCCGAAGGTGTCCGCAAGGGCCTCTACGGCACATTCGTCGTGCACAACCCCACACTGCCTCGCGCAGATACTGACATTGTGGTGGCAGGACACGACCTCGGCGGTCTGGGGTTGCTGGGCTCCTCAGACCGTAACAGTGTGTACGCGGCCGTCCCGGGCTCGAGCGTTCGGGTGCGCCTCATCAACACTGATTCCCTGCCGCAGCGCTACCTTCTGGACGGAACAGCGTTCAAGGTTGCGGCCGTGGACGGAACGGACGTGAACCAGCCGCAGGAGGTGACAGGGAAGTTATTGCGGATTGGGGCAGGAGGACGGATGGACGTCACGTTCACTATGCCCGAATCCCAGGTGACGCTCCGCTCTGACTCGGCGGCCAGCGCCGTCGTCGTGTTGGCCCCATCCAGCCCGGACGGGGTGAATGCAGATGCTGCCAAGGGCGATGCCGCAGCGAAAGTGCCCGACGTCCCGGAGAAGGCGTCGGATGTTCCTGAGAACGCGCCGGATGTTCCTGAGAAGGCGCAGCCGGGCGTCTTTGCGACGACGCCCGTCCTGGATCTGTTGCACTACGGCGAACCTGTGGCTGCCACACCGGTACCCGCAGAAAATGTCCGGGAGGAAGTGTTGGTGTTGGACCGGCAATTCCGCTTTGTTGACGGAGTTCCGCGCTACGCGTTTACGGTGAACGGCGCATCCTATCCCCTGGTGCCATCCATTGAGGTGGCCGAAGGGGACACCGTAAAAATGACGATCGTTAACCGCACCGCTGAGCCTCATCCCATGCATCCTCACGGACACCACGTTCAAGTGCTCAGCAGGAACGGGGTTGCCCCCAGTGGATCGCCACTGATCCTTGACACCGTAGACGTGCTGCCGGGCGACGTGTGGGAGCTACTGCTGCACGCGAACAATCCGGGTATTTGGATGGATCACTGCCACAACCTGGACCATGCTGCAGAAGGAATGATGATGCTGCTGAAGTACGAAGGCGTGTCATCTGACTTCGTCCACGGCGGCCATTCCCACAACCGGCCTGAATAGGACGGCTGGCGGGATAGGACGGCTGCGGGCGGACGTCCTCAGGCAACCATGCGGCTGGCGTGCTGGATCGCAACGCGATCCACTACTGCCCAGCAATCGGCGTCGTGGAGCTGCGCGCTCGCGAAGCGCTCGGCTGAGGCCAGGTCCGGAAATTCCTCACGTCTGATGTGGCCCGAGTCTGTATCCAGGTACGTCACCTGGAACTCGACGTCCGCGGCTTTTTCATTGTGATGAATGCTGATGGGGGCTGCTTCTTTTGCCATGTTTCCAGTGTGGAATGGGGCACTGACATTTTTAGGAGCATCCGTGGGCGTGTTCGGATCTTTAGCCAGAACGTCCTGGGCTTCAGGGTGTCCGAAGGTACTCGGCGGAGACTTCCCGGACTGTGGAGCTAAGGACGTCGAGCACTCTTGACGCCGTCTTCCAGCGCTGCCAGTAGAGCGGAACATCAAAGGGACGCTCGGGAGCGAGTTCAATCAAGCGCCCGTCGGCAATGTCGGGTCCGCATTGAACTTCGGGAATCAGTCCCCAGCCCAAGCCCAGGCGAATGGCATCGCCAAAGTCCTGTGAAGCTGGCACGTAGTGTCGCGGCCCCTTCTGTTGTGCTTGTGAAGCACCTGGCCACGATTCCACGAAAGCCCACTGATAGGTGTCCTTTCGGTCGAAATCCACGGCCGGTGCCATGTTGAGCTTGCCTCCGTCCACCACATCTGCGAACCAACGATCCACAAAGGCTGGAGCTGCCACTGCCCGGTAGCGCATCACTCCGAGGCTCTCAACACGGCAGCCCTGCACCGGTTCGGGGGTGGCCGTGACTGCGGCCATGACAGTCCCCGAACGCAGCATCGAGGTGGAGTGTTGTTCGTCGTCACGGTGCAGGTCAAAGGTGATGTGGAGATCGCTCGGCACGCGGGCAAGTGCTTGCAGGAACCAGACTGCAAGCGAGTCCGCATTCACCACGATCGGCACAGCCAGCTGCGGACCGTCCGAGCCCAAACCCAACTCCACGCCGGCATCTGCTTCCAACTGGGCAACCTGCCGGGCGAGTCGAAGGACCACTTCGCCTGCTTCGGTGGCCTGCGCGGGATTACTCCGCTGGAGCAGGACCCTTCCGGATGATTGCTCAAGCGCCTTCAGGCGTTGGGACACTGCCGACGGCGTGATGTGCAGCCGGCGTGCGGCCGCATCCAATGTGCCTTCCGAAAGTACGGTGGCGAACGTTAACAACTGCTCTGAGGGAAACTGTGGCATAAGAAAATCTTACGGGGCATCAATAACATTAGCTGTCCTAAATGCCTTGCGGACCATAATTTGGAAGAGTGACTTTCTCTGACATCTTCAACTCCACTGGCCTCGGCCTTGCTACGGGCCTAGGCCTTATCGTTGCCATCGGCGCCCAAAACGCCTTCGTCCTTCGGCAAGGAATTCTTGGCAAACATATAGGCGCGGTTGTCGCAGTGTGCGCACTCTCAGACGCCCTCCTTATCGCTGCGGGCGTACTTGGCACGGGTGCACTGATCGCGGCCGCTCCTGCCGCCGTCGTGGTTCTGCGCTTTGTGGGGGCGGCGTTCCTAGTGACTTATGGGGTGCTTGCGGCTCGTCGGGCCCTTCGCCCGCAGGTGCTCCTTTCTTCCGAGACGCCCTCTCCCGACGGCGACGCCAAACGTGGCCTCGCCGCGGTTCTCACCACCGTACTGGCGTTGACGTGGCTAAACCCCCACGTCTACCTGGACATCGCACTTATCGGCTCGCTCGCCAGTGCCCAAGGCACTCTGTTGCAGTGGTGGTTCGGCGCCGGTGCGATGCTGGGCAGCATCCTCTGGTTCTGCTCCCTGGGCTTCGGCGCCAGATTCCTGCGCGGCTTCTTTGCGCGGCCCAAGTCGTGGCGAATCCTGGACGGCGGGATCGCTGTAACCATGGGAGCCCTCGGCGCAGGACTGGCCCTGGGAGTCTGAGGCGGCACGCAGTCTCCTCACATCAAGCATCCAGATAACTCACAGAAACTGGGAGCATCATGGGTGTCATGAAAAAGAACGGCCCCGAAGCCAAGCTCCTTGTCGTCGACGACGAACCCAACATCCGCGAGCTTCTCTCCACGTCCCTGCGGTTTGCAGGTTTCGAGGTCGTTGCCGCATCCAATGGTCGCGAAGCCCTGGCCGCCGCCGACCTTCACTCCCCGGACCTCGCAGTCCTGGACGTCATGCTGCCGGACATGGACGGCTTCACAGTGACGCGTCGCCTCCGGGCTGCGGGCAAACACTTCCCCGTCCTGTTCCTCACGGCGAAGGACGACACCGAGGACAAGGTCACTGGCCTGACCGTGGGTGGCGACGACTACGTCACCAAGCCATTCAGCCTTGACGAAGTCGTGGCCCGCATCCGCGCCGTACTGCGCCGGACCCAGCCCCTTGAGGATGACGACGCGGTGATCCGCGTGGACGACCTCGAACTCGACGACGACGCCCATGAGGTCCGACGCGGTGGCACAGTCATTGAGCTGTCCCCTACCGAGTTCAAGCTCCTGCGCTACCTCATGCTGAACCCCAACCGCGTTCTCTCCAAGGCACAGATCCTGGACCACGTTTGGGAATACGACTTCAACGGCGACGCCTCCATCGTTGAGTCGTACATCTCCTATCTACGCCGCAAGGTGGACATCGACCCCGATGCCGCAGCCCTCATCCAAACGAAGCGCGGAGTGGGCTACGTGCTGCGAACGGCAGAGAAGCGCTGACCTTGCTGCAACGCTGGAAATCGGCGTCCCTGAGGTCGCAGCTGGTCGCCATCATCATGGGGCTGCTCCTCCTCGCTCTGGCCGCGACGGGCGCCGGCACGCTGACGCTCGTCAAGAGCTACCTGCAAGGCCAGGTAGATGACAAACTCAAGGCCGCCGTCGCGCTGGCACAGGACCAGCAGTCATTCGACAAGCTCTCCGAGCCGAACCCCGCCGTGCCCACTGATTATTCGTTGACCCTGTATGTTCCGGGGCTTTCGCCGTACCAGTTCGGTGGCATGCAAAGTGACCGTCCGGCGATCGCCAACATCACTCCTGCCGAGGCCAAGGCACGCGGCAATGCCCCGTTCCAAGTGAGTGGCACCGCCGGTAGCAACTGGCGTGTCGTCGCCGTGGGCGTCGTTGCCAACGGTCAGAACGGCGTGGTGATTATCGGCCTGCCGCTGACGCCCGTGGACAAAGTCATGGAACACGCCGTACTCGTAGTGGTGGGCGTTGGCCTGCTGACCCTGGTTCTGGCGTTCTTCATCGCTACATGGACTGTGGCACGATCCTTCAGGCCCCTGGCCCGCGTGGAGAAGACAGCAGCAGCCATCGCGGCAGGTGACCTCTCCCGACGCGTGGAAATCGACAACCCCCATACAGAGGTGGGTCGGCTTGGCGCTTCGCTGAACGCAATGTTGGCCCACATTGAGGCTTCCTTCGCGGCGCGCGCCGCCTCTGAAGCCCGGATGCGCCGCTTCGCCGCCGATGCTTCCCATGAACTCCGGACTCCATTGGTCACCATTCGAGGTTTCTCAGAGCTTTACCGCCACGGCGCGCTGGCCACCCCCGAAGACGTCGCCACGGCCATGGGCAGAATCGAAAGCGAAGCCAAACGCATGGGTTCCATGGTGGAGGACCTCCTCCTCTTGGCCCGGCTGGACGAGCAACGGCCGTTGCAACTCAAGCCGGTGGACCTGCAGTTGTTGGCGCACGACGCCGTGGTGGATACCAAAGCCTCGTCCGGCAACCGGAACATCACGCTCATCGGACTCGATGGATCCTCCCCGACGCCAGCCCCCGTCCAGGGCGATGAGGCAAAGCTCCGGCAGGTCATCGGCAACCTCGTGGGCAACGCCCTGCGCTACACGCCAGAGGGCACCCCTATAGAACTCGCAGTTGGTGTTCGGACCACTCCTGAAGGCGCCTTCTCGGTCATCGAAATCCGAGATCACGGAGCCGGCATTCCAGATGCCGAGACCAACAAGATCTTTGAACGCTTCTACCGGGCGGATACCTCGCGCACCCGCGAGACAGGCGGCAGTGGCCTCGGTCTGGCCATTGTGGCTGCCATCGTTGGCTCGCATGGAGGCAGCGTCCGGGTGAAAGAGACCGACGGCGGCGGCGCAACTTTGGTGGTCAGCCTCCCGTTCCGCGAGGAGCCCGCGGAGCTGATATCCCAGTAACGCTGGTGTCATCCATGGCGGCATTACCAGGCAACGGCTCTTCAAGAGAGCTGTTATCCACATAGCGACGAATGGTTGTTCCCCGGCCCCAGGCAGCTGCCTAGGCTCAATGTTGTGGCCACGCACACCGCCGCGTTCAGCGGAACATCATCGTCGAAAGGCATCACCCATGAGCGTCATTTCCGTCGACACAGAGCTCCTTCAGCTCAAGTCGTCCAACGTCAAAGCAACCGTTGACCGCATCAGCACGGACGTGCAAGCCATGAAACACGGACTGGACGAGCTTCAAGCCACGTGGAGAGGCTCAGCCGCCACCAACTTCCAGTCGCTTGTCCTTGAATGGTCCCTGACGCAAAACAAGGTCGAGGCCTCGCTGGCTTCCATCAACATGGCTTTAGCGTCGGCCGCAGCAAGCTACCTCGAAGTGGAGCAGGGCAACACCCAGCGGTTCGCCTACTAGGGGCTGCACGCTCAAGGCACATTCGAGGTCCTGCTTCACATAAGCTCCTGCGGGGCCGGCTGTCTTCCCCCTGTGCAGCCGCCCCGCAGGTCACCAAGCTTTCTGTCTCCTGTGCTGTGAATTGATGTGCAGTGTTTCCGTTGGGTCAGTTTTCGGGGGTTCCTTGGTGGAACCGGAGCCGCCACTGGCCTCGGTCCAGAAGCCAAACGGAACTGCGGAGGGCCGAACCTGAGTGCGCGAAACTGCGGTAGTTCAGCAGGATAGTGTTCTCGCTCAGGCGATCGGCGCTAAGAACTTCCAGTTCAATGGGTTCGCCGGGGTCCTCCTCAAGGGCGACCATCATGGCGTCCCGGGTCCAGAAGCGACCCGAGCTGCCAATCTCGGCAAAGTCAGGATGAAGCAATACTCCAATCCTGCCGATGTCGGTCCGTACATCCGGGCGCAGGAGCTCGCGCTCCAAGGCAACCACGATTTCCTCTGCGGGCAACTCCTGGGCGGACGCATCCTCGTCCAGTTCGCTGAAAAGATCCGGCTGACCGAAGATACCCGACTCCCCAAACAACGTGGGTTCCGAGTGGGCTTGGAAGCTGCGCCCGGCTCTGGCCGGGACAGGAAGAGGCGCGGCGAGGGCCTCGTCGGAGCCTGTAAAGCCCGGTCCGATTGGAGCTGCAGTGCCCTGCTGGAAGGCGGTGGCTACGGCGCGTGCGCGCTCATCTGCTGCCTCGTTGAGGTCGTGTCCGGCGTGGCCCTTGACCCATTCAAACGTGTATTTGCGCCCGACGATTGCTTGGTCGATGTCCTTGAGGAGGTCGACGTTCAGGACGGGCTTTCCGTCAGCCTTGCGCCAGCCCTTCCGCTTCCACCCGGGCATCCACTTGGTGATGCAGTTGATGACGTACTGGCTGTCGCAAAGGATCAGCAGTTCTTCCTGCGGTACGTGGGCAGTGGAGCGGAACAGGTCCAGGACAGCCATGAGCTCGCCCATGTTGTTGGTGCCGTGGGGCCAACCTCCTGCGCGCCAACAGGAGTCGTCAACATACCAGGCCCAACCGGCCGGCCCAGGATTGCCGAGGGCAGAGCCATCGGCGGCAGCAATAATCGTCATGCCTTCAATCCTGCCAGATCACGCAGACACTGAACGCGTGCCAGCACCCATCTAAGTAGCAGCACATGTCGTTTTGAGCATTCAGAACGAGATGTGCTGCGACTTACTTGGGCGATACAGCAAGACGGCGGCCCCCACCAAAATGGTGAGGACCGCCGTCGTTTGCTCTGAAGCGTGACGCTACAGCTTAGGAGGCTTAGAAGCCGCCCATGCCGCCCATGTCGTCGCCACCGGCAGCCGGAGCGTTCTTCTCAGGCTTGTCGGCAACTACAGCCTCGGTGGTCAGGAAGAGACCAGCGATGGAAGCAGCGTTCTGGAGAGCCGAGCGGGTGACCTTTACGGGGTCGTTGACGCCGGCAGCCAGCAGGTCTTCGTAGACACCCGTGGCAGCGTTCAGGCCGTGGCCGGAAGGCAGGCCGCGAACCTTGTCAGCAACAACGCCCGGCTCGAGGCCAGCGTTGAAGGCGATCTGCTTCAGCGGAGCGTCGATGGCAACCTTGACGATGTTGGCACCAGTTGCTTCGTCACCCTGGAGGGTGAGGTTGGCGAATGCCTTGGCACCAGCCTGGATGAGGGCAACGCCACCACCGGCGACGATGCCTTCTTCAACGGCAGCCTTGGCGTTGCGGACTGCGTCCTCAATGCGGTGCTTGCGTTCCTTGAGCTCAACCTCGGTTGCGGCGCCGGCCTTGATGACTGCAACGCCACCGGCCAGCTTGGCCAGGCGTTCCTGCAGCTTCTCGCGGTCGTAGTCGGAATCGGAGTTTTCGATCTCGGCGCGGATCTGGGCAACACGGCCAGCGATCTGCTCGGCGTCGCCGGCACCTTCAACGATGGTGGTCTCGTCCTTGGTGACAACGACCTTGCGGGCGGTGCCGAGGAGTTCCAGGCCAGCGTTTTCGAGCTTGAGGCCAACTTCTTCGGAGATGACCTGGCCACCGGTGAGGATGGCGATGTCGGCGAGCTGGGCCTTGCGGCGGTCACCGAAGCCCGGAGCCTTGACGGCAACAGACTTGAACGTGCCACGGATCTTGTTGACGATCAGGGTGGCCAGAGCCTCGCCCTCGATGTCTTCGGCGATGATCAGCAGCGGCTTGTTGGACTGCATGACCTTCTCCAGAACCGTGACGAGTTCCTTCACGTTGGAGATCTTGGAGTTGACGATCAGGATGTACGGGTCTTCGAGGACCGTTTCCTGGCGCTCAGCGTCGGTGACGAAGTAAGCGGAGATGTAACCCTTGTCGAAGCGCATGCCTTCGGTGAGTTCGAGCTCCAGGCCGAAGGTGTTGGACTCTTCGACCGTGATGACGCCTTCCTTGCCCACCTTGTCCAGGGCTTCGGCAATGAGGCTGCCGATTTCCGGGTCACCGGCGGAGATGGAAGCCGTGGCCGCGATCTCTTCCTTGGTTTCGATTTCCTTGGCAGAGGCGAGCAGTTCTTTGATGACTGCCTCAACAGCCTTCTCGATACCGCGCTTCAGGGACAGGGGGTCGGCGCCGGCGGCAACGTTGCGCAGGCCTTCCTTGACCAGTGCCTGGGCGAGAACCGTAGCGGTGGTGGTACCGTCGCCAGCGACGTCATCCGTCTTCTTGGCAACTTCCTTGACCAGCTCAGCGCCGATCTTCTCGTAAGGGTCGTCCAGCTCGATCTCCTTGGCGATGGAAACACCATCGTTGGTGATCGTGGGGGCGCCCCACTTCTTTTCGAGGACGACGTTGCGTCCACGCGGGCCGAGGGTGACCTTGACGGCGTCGGCGAGGATGTTCAGGCCCCGCTCGAGGCCGCGGCGTGCCTCTTCATCAAATGCAATGATCTTGGCCATAACGGCGGTAGTCCTTTCGGGACAGTCGTTAAGAAGGAACCTGTCAGATGGGGTGCCCGCGACGGACGGTCCTTTGCTTGCGGCCTCTGTATGCCCCGCGCTCCGGACCTCACCCCACCAAGGTGTTTCTTGATCCCCCTGACGTTCCGAGAGCCATCCGCCGCCGGCGTAGGCCGGGCCGGAGTTAGCAGTCGAAGCGTAGGAGTGCTAAATCAATAATTAGCACTCGACCGGGGAGAGTGCAAGCAGAAGCGCCACTTTGCGCTATAAACAAAGGGGTTTCAGCCGTTAGCTGACGTGACGGCCGAAGGGACTATGCAACGCGGACGCTTTCGGCCTGCGGACCCTTCTGGCCTTCGCCTAATTCGAACTCCACCCGCTGGCCTTCCTCGAGGGCACGGAAGCCTTCCATCTGAATAGCGGACCAGTGCACGAAGACGTCGTCGCCGGAGTCATCCACAGTGATGAAGCCGTACCCTTTTTCGGCATTGAACCATTTGACGGTTCCCAAAGCCATGATGCCCACACTTTCACAGTAGCAAGACCGGTTGCCGGGATCTCCGGACCGGAATCAATCCACTGTAACCACAGTCACTATCCGCGCGCTGCTGCCGAGGGGCCGACCATGACTTTTGTTATTGAGGCTTAACCGAGTTGCAGCTTTCGAGGCTGAAACCACAGAAAAACGGGCGGGATTCAGCGAAATTACCGGTAGCCAGGTCCCACAACAACCACTAGAGGCTGCTGTATTTCAGGAGACTCAACAACCGCGGTGATACCGAGGAGTTTGCCCAGTGCTTCTGCATTCGCCTTCTGTCCAGGGACGTTGTAAAAGACCACGGACGACTGCTGCGGCAGGCCGCCCCAGTTCCCCACAGATCCCAAAGCCCAACCATCGCCTTGGACCAGGCCCGCGACGCGACTGGCAAGCCCAGCCGTAGCCGTGCCGTTGTAGACAGCCACTGCAACGGACTTGTCCACCGGCGCAGCAGAAGGAGTTGCCGAAGCTTCGCCTGAAGACGTGGTTCCCGGGCTCGGCTCGCCGGAAGCGATGGGTGCGTTGCTTGATTCGGTAGGTGCAGCAGAAGGGGAGGTTTCGCTCTGCTGGGGCGCCGGCGTCGAGACGCTTGTGGACGCGCTGGGGGCCACCAGGCCAAGCCGCGGAAGTATCAGGAAAGCTACGAGTCCCAGCACCAGGGCGACGGCCCCTACTGTCAAGACCGGCCACAAATTGGGGCGGACTGTCTCTTGGGCGTCACGGTGCACCCCCTGCCGGGAGCTGTTCTGTGGGACCCGGTCGAATTCATCCTTGGCAAATTTGGTCATGGTGAAGCCTTGTCCTTGCTGGTTGCTGCTGACGATCAGCCGGGCGATTTACGCGTCGGACCCCAAACGGCGCGCTGTCCGCGCACGTTGGCGCGACGTACGTAGTCTACGCAATCTCTTCACCAGCATGGGATCGTGGGCCAACGCATCTTCGGTATCGATAAGTGCGTTCAGGATCTGGTAATAGTGCGTGGCGGAGAGATTGAAGAGCTCACGGATCGCCTGTTCCTTGGCGCCGGCGTACTTCCACCATTGCCGTTCCAAGGCCAACATTTGCTGATCACGGTCACTTAGAGGTGAGTCGCTGCGGGTCTCGGCTGCCAGGTCTTCAAGTGCGAAACCGGTAGACTGCGGCGCCATTGGTTCCGGTGCTGGTTCTGCCACGGCACACTCCTTGACGCTGGTTGGGGGAAAATGTCCTACCCCCCATGTTACGGGCGAATAACAACGCTGTCATTCGCACCGCCGATGCTCTGGAGGAGACAATGACAGGGTGACTGGTGAGGATGCACTGTTTGACCTGGAACCCGCCGGCGTTGCCGATCGGGGCTTCGAGGAGCTTGTTGACCAACCCTTGGAAGAGCTGATGGCCGTGGACTGGGCGGACGCGTTGCGACCCGTGGAAGGCCAACTCCGTGAGGCTTTGGCCTTTGTTGCGGCTCAGGCTGCCCAAGGGATCCACGTCCTTCCTGCAGCTACCAACCTTCTCCGGGCTTTCCGCCGACCATTGGCTGACGTCAAAGTACTCATCCTTGGCCAGGATCCATACCCAACCCCGGGACACGCCGTCGGGCTTTCCTTTGCCGTTTCGCGGCATACGCGGCCGATCCCCCGGAGCCTTGCAAATATTTATCGTGAACTCCACGACGACCTCGGGCTCCCGCCGCGCATCCATGGCGACCTCACGGCCTGGACTGACCAAGGCGTCCTGCTGCTGAACCGTGTCCTTAGTGTCGCAGCCGGAAGCGCTGGCTCACACCGCGGCAAAGGCTGGGAGGCAATCACGACGGCGGCTGTCAGTGCGGTAGCCCATCGCACCGACGGCGCGGGACGCCGGAGTCCCCTGGTAGCGATTCTGTGGGGGAAGGACGCCGAAGCGGTCATGCCGCTGCTGGATGGCACACCGGTAATCACTTCGGTGCACCCGAGTCCCCTTTCGGCATCACGTGGTTTCTTTGGTTCCAAGCCGTTCAGCCGAACGAACCAGCTGTTGGCTTCACAGGGCGCAGAGCCCGTCGATTGGGAACTACCCATCTTGTAACCTTCGACTCATACCCAACTGGCACCCCACGAATTAGCTTAGGCTTGCCTATATGGCTGCTCTCCCCGTTTCTTCGTCCGCCACCCGGACCACACGCCCGCAGGTCAACCTGAGGGTCCTGCGCAAAGAATGGCTCTCACCTCACATGGTGCGGATCGTCGCCGGCGGGCCAGGGTTCAGCGACTACGTGAACAACGAATACGTGGACCGGTACGTCAAGATCGTTTTTCCCCAGCCCGGCGTTGATTATCAACTTCCGCTGGACCTGTGGGCCATCCGCGAGACGATGCCACGTGAGCAATGGCCGCACACCCGGACTTACACCATCCGCTGGGTGAACCTGGAAGAACGGGAACTGGCGATTGACTTCGTAGTCCATGGCGACGAGGGCCTGGCAGGGCCTTGGGCAGCGGCAGCGGAACCTGCGGACACTCTGATTTTTACCGGCCCCGGCGGCGCCTACAATCCTGCGCCCGACGCCGATTGGCACCTCTTCGCCGGCGATGACGCCGCGATTCCAGCCATCGCAGCCTGCATAGAGGCGCTCGCCCCGGAAGCCCGCGGATATGCGTTCCTTGAGGTGGACAGCGCCGAGGACATCCTGCCTATCTCTGCTCCTGCTGGCCTGGAACTCCACTGGCTGCAGCGCAATGGAGTGCCGGCCGGATCAAGCGAGCTGTTGCTTGACGGGCTCCGCGAAATGCAGTGGCTTCCCGGCCGCGTAGATGTCTTTGCGCATGGCGAAAGAGGCTACATGAAGGGCCTGCGGCAGATCTTCTTCGCCGAGCGCGGTCTGGAACGTTCGCAGGTTTCGCTCTCCGGATACTGGGCGCAGGGCCGGGTTGAGGAAGTTTTCCAGGCCGAGAAGAAGCTCCCCGTAGGACAGATTTAGTCAGATCCAGCGGCCAGCGCAGATCTAGCGGCGCCGTACCCTGCGGCGCTCGTTGCTGGATAGGCCCTTCGTGAGCGGCCTGGCCAGGTTGTCACCGAGGACGATTCCTGCTGCCACTCCCAGGACAATCGCGCCTGCATTCAGCATGCCTCCGGCGCCCTGAAGAATGTCCGCTTCCTCAATGGTCAATACATACATTGAACGGAATATAGTCAGGCCGGGCAGCAAAATGAGCGCGGCCGGAACAGCCACTACAAGTTGGGGAGCGCCAAGTTTAAGCGCCACTACCCGAGCCAGCAGGCCGATGGCCACAGCCGAAACTGCCGGCGACAAGCGGTCGCCGAACCCGGCGGTAGTAGCCGCCCACAAGACGAAGAAGCCAACCAAGCCGACTGCCGCCGTCGGGAGTAACAGACGCATCTGCGTCTGCTCGGTGACGCCGATAGCCACTACAGCGATGGCGATCAGAATGGCTTGGCCCCACAAAGGATACGCATCCGGGAATGTTTTGGTGACGTCCAGGACTTCGCTGCCCATGAGGGTCCCGACGACGACGGCCACGGCGATACCAGCCACGATCGCGCCGAAGGTGAGCAGTGTGGAGAGGAATCGTCCGGCGGCCGTGACCGGGAAGCCGTTGATGGCGTCCTGCACGGAAGACACGAGCCTGCCCGTTGGAAGCAACAACAGGATTCCACCCGCAACCACAATGGATGGAGCGATGTCCGCACCCGCCCAACGCAGCATCAGGGCGATAAACGTGACCAGGAACGAGCACGCCATGGTGATGAAGAAGTCGGGGGTGCGCCAGCGGCTGAGTTGCCGGGCAACCAAACTGATCAGCAAGTTGGAGCCAAAGGCGAGGGCTGAAGCGCCCGGACCACCACCCAGGACGCCCACGAACACCGCCGCGAACACAGCGAAGGCAACCGTGACCATCCATCGAGGGAAAGGCTTGGCGCTGCGGACGATGTCATTCAATCGACGGACGGCTTCGTCGCGGCCCACTCCCCCGGCCACGATGTCCGTGACCAGTTGATGCACCTGCGCGAGGCCGGCGTAGTTATTGGTCCACGAGCGCACCACACGCAACAACGTGATGGGGGTCTGGTCCTTTGGCGCATAGTTGATGGCCACCGACTGGTTGGTGATGTCCACTTCAACGTTCTTCAAGCCAAGGGCCGCTGTAACGGCAATCATGCTTGTCTCAACTTCAAGGGCGCCTGCACCGTATCGGAACATGACCTCGGCCAGATGCAGGGCGAAGTCGATCGTCTTACGCGCTGAGGCGTCGACACCCACAACCTGGATAGTGGGGTTGGCGTAGGGACTGCCCGCGAGCCGGTCCACGATGTTCATGGGGGCTGTGGGCGGGCTATCGCCTTGCACCAAGCGCATCAGCATGCGCTTGGCATTGGCGTTCTGCCGGATTTGCGATGGTCGCATCGGCTGGGTCTTGGGCAAGCCGTCAGTGTGAGGCCTGCCGCCGGAGCCCTCAGGGCGTTCAGTCACGCAGCGTTCCTCCTTAGGCTTTGGTTGATTAGTTCTTCACTCGGAATTTCCTCAGCAGGTTTCCGGGCTCCGGCAATTTTGCCAGAACCGTCTTGGCGGCAGCTGCGAGCTTCCTGACCGCCTGGTAAGCGGTGAAGACCGGCAGATTCACCGGCGTCACGAAGTCGCCAACCAGCTGGACCACCTCGCCGCCGAAGCCCTTCTTGAATTCGTAGCCGCCGTGACCGGTTTCGTCCTGGCCCTGGATGCCGAAGGTGCCGTAGAAGTTATAACGCGAGTAGCCGTTGTTCAGAGCGTGCAACAGCATGCCCCAGTACAGCGACGTAGCTCCGTTGAAGTAGATGTAGTCCTGGACCGTGCCGCCGATCACGCACACGATTTCATCGCCGGAGCAAGCGAAGTGGATCGCCGCAACCGTAGCCACGCCAACCGAATCGGGGAAGCGTTCAATATCCTTGAGGCTCCGCTCGTAACTGTCCACGAGGTCCTGGACCACCTTGATGCGGTTGGCCTTCTTCTTGCTCCCGGTTTCCTCGACGTCGCGCTTGAGGTCCGCGAGTGTCTTGGACTCCGCATCCAGGCGCTCTGTGATGGAGGCCCGGTATTCGGGGATGTTGATCTTGGCCATCATGAGCTTGGTGAACTCATCCGAGGTATTGCGGAGCAGTTGCTCGTAATACTCACGCTCGCGGTAGGTGAAGCCCTTTTCGTCACCGGCGGTGCTCAGCGCGTCGTAGAAGTCGTCCAGGGTTTCCAGCGTGGCCTGTTCCAGGTAAACGCCGTTCTTTTCGGCCTTCCGGATGGCCTTGCGCGTGCGGTAATTCATTCCCATGATGAGCTCTTCGGAATCGGCGATCCCGTCCAGCTTCTTGACGAACATCCAGTTGATGTTCGCGAAATTCATGTCAAAGCCCTGGTGTTTGAAGCCCAGCCCTGCCAGCTCCTTCAGCAGTGGACGGTTGTCCTCAACCTCCGGGTGCTCCGCTCCGTCCTCGTCGCGTGCGATGTACTTGACGTTTGGTGAGATGCGCAGCTCAGCAGCCTTCTTCGAGGCCGCATGCTTTTTCAACTGCTCGACGACGAACCGCACCGCTTCGGCGTCGCTATAGTCCATCAGGGGTCCCTTTGCGCAGTCGCAAACCTTGTAACCAAAGCGGTTGGCGGTGTAGACGAGCTTTCCGGCTGCGATCAGGCTGCCACCGCGGGTCACGCCAAAGAGCTCCACTTCCTGGCCGCGAGCACGCTGGAAACGCGCCAGGTCCTCGGACTGGATGAAGCTGCCTTGCGGGTGTCCCTTGGCGAATGTCTCGAAATCAGCGTCACTGAGAATCACGAATTCCATGTCGGTTCCAGCCTCAATCGGAGTCAAAGAAATTACCTCACCTAGATAGATTTGCACCCGTTGGTGGCCGGGGCGGGCCTGAAGTGTTGGGTTGGTGCCGGTTCTTTAGTAGAACTGTCCGCCTGTGCGCATAGTTTCCAGCCGGCGGAAGATGCGCTCTGCACCCTTGAGCCAGAGCTTATGGCGGATTGGTCCGAGGACGAGGTCGTAGCAACCCACGAAGTCCGTCACGGTCTTGGTGAAACTCGTTTTGAACAAGCCCATGCCGAACAGCGGGTGTGTCTTGTCCTTGATCCGGGCGGCAGGCGGCGTGCCGCAGAAATCATACTCAACGCAGCCCAGTTCCTGCATCCGCTGGATAGCTGCCCACTGGACCAAATGCGAGTCACCGTACTGCTTGCGGTTCTGGGCGGAACCGCCATCCTTGTAGGTTGCCTTGGAGCCATAGTTGATAACAAAAGCACCGACGCTGGGTGCGCCGTCCTCGTAGACAAAGAAGAAGTGACCCTGGCCACGGCTGCAGAATTCGTGCCAGAAACGGGAGTAGTACTCGTAGCTCCGCAATGGCATGGCACCCTTGGCGTTCACTGTGTCTTGCATCAGTGCGTAGAGCTTGCGATAGGTCTCCTCGCCGGGCTCGGCTGGGAGGACCTCGCATCCTTCACGTTCTGCCCTGCGGACAGCGTTGCGGGCCCGCGATGAAATGCTCCGTAGTACTTCGTTGGCGGGGGCCGAAATATCCAGGAGTGCGGTGGAATCGTTGGATTGGATGTTCGGGGCCTTAACCAAGCCAGCCGCCTTCAGCTGACCGGACACCTCAGCTGACTCCACGACGTCGGGCTCTATCTTGATGGTGAAGACGTTCATCTTCTGTTCCTTCGCCAGATTGGCGACGGCGGTGAGCATCGGTTTGATGTCGCTTACCTCGGCTGCGTCCGGTCCCTTGATGAGGTACCAGAGCCGGCCAAGGACGGGGAACTTCTTCTCCAACAGCAGGTTGTAGCTGGCGTAGTCAGCGGCCTCAATGACGAGCCGGCGGACCAACCAGCCGTTGCCATCCTTGACTGCCGCATAGGCGTCCGACTGCAGCATGTTGCCGCCATTGGGGTTGGCTGTGACGTGCTTGTCCCAGTTATCGATTTCCTCGGCGGTGGCAAAGCGGGCGGTAAATTCTCGCAAGGTGGCCGTGTCCAATCTCAGGGGTTTGGTGCAGTGTTCAAAAGCTGGGTGCGCATGCGGACATGCAGCCTCAAGTCTATCGGGCCGAGGAAAATAGCCCGACTCTGGGTGAGTTGCCCGCTCGAACTAGGCGCGAATAGCCTGAGCCGGATCCGCTTTGGACGCCGCAATGGCTGGATACAACGCTGAAAGAACACCAGTAGCTGCGCCAGCGGCAACTCCGGTCCACACTGATTCAGGCCCCAGAACCGGTGTCCACCCTTGGCCCAGGCAAAAGGTCAGAACTCCCAGCACTCCGACCGCTCCGCCAGCCAGTCCACCGCCCAATCCCACCAGCAAACCCTCAAAGATAAACATCCGGCCAATGCTGAAGCGACTCGTACCGAGGGCTCTCCGCAGAGCGATCTCCGACCTTCGCGTTTGCACAGTCAGATACATCGACGTAGCAGCGCTAAGACAGGCGAGTGCCAGCAACACCCACGAGATGACACTGATCAACACGCCCAGGTCATTGTTGACTCCCTTGCGGAGTGAACGAAGGTCTGCCACCGTGTTGACGGTGAAGTGCTCGGGATGAGCTGCGTCAAGGGCCAAAGGAATCGCGTCGGCCAATGGTGCTGGAAACCCAGGGAGGGTGCGGACCACAAATACCGGGTTGTCAGAAGCAGCGGATGGGTAGGCGTTGATCCCCAGGATGATGCTGTCTGCAAGAACCGGGTTCCTTCCGGCTTGGCGCAGTATGCCCACGACTGGAACCGACTGCCCACCGATCCAAATTTTCTGGCCCGGACCCGCAGAAGGAATCCCTAAACGGACGGCCGTATCTTGTCCCACTATTGCTATGGGCTTTCCGAAGGAATTGTCCAGGAGAGATAAGGCAGAAGCAGGCTCAACTACGGCCTGGCTGATGTCCAGAAAGGTCGAGTCCACGGCCAGGAGTGACCCTGCGAAGTCGTCCTCCTGGATTCCCCTATTTGGCTGAAAGCGTGTGGGCCGAAATTCAGAAGTCGCCAACTCCACTCGCAAACCAACCGCGACCACTCCGTGAAGATTCTCTATTTTCCTCTTCTGACCTCGCAAGGCTGCGATGTCAGCGTTCGTGGGTTGGACCCCAGATGGGCTTCTTGAGGCTTGCACTTCATCCAATGCGGCTTCGGCCAAGCGCTCGGAAACCTGCGCGGAGGCACTTTGGCTAAGGCCTACTGAGGCAACCAGTCCGCCCGATCCCAGCATGAACGCCAGAATGAGCAGCAGTGCCTTGCCTGCCCTGGAGGTAAGGGATGCCAATGCATCATAGACGTCATCCATCAAGAGATTGAGCCGTCTCCCCAGTGGGGCTGGGGAGAAAACTTCAGTTGGATCCGGGCGCCCAACCATGGGCTCGTGAACAGCTGTCGAGGCAGGGGAACCCGGCGCGTCGGGCTTTGCCAGTCGTCCGTCGTCGATGACGATCCGGCGGGCTGCTGCGGCGGCGACGATCGGATCATGCGTAATGACGACGACTGTCACCCCGGTTCGATTCAACGCCTTGAGATCCGCGATGACGCTCTGGGTATTGACACTGTCCAGGTTGCCTGTGGGTTCGTCTGCGAACAGGATCCTGGGCTTGGTCGCGAGAGCACGAGCCAAGGCAAGACGTTGCCTCTCCCCTCCAGAGAGGTTCTTGCCGAGCACGCTTGTCCTGTGCAGCAACCCAACGCGCAGCAGGGCCTGCGTTACTTCCAACTCCCGGTCCAGGTGGCGGACACCTTGCACACGAAGGCCGAGCGCTGCGTTCCGTGCGGACGATTCATCCAAGATCACGTGCGAGGCTTGGAAGACAAACCCAAACATCCGCGATCGCAACCAGTCACGCTGCTTCTCGGCCATCAGTGATACGTCTGCACCGTTGATCGAGTACGTGCCTTCTGATGCACGGTCCAACAGTCCAAGAATGTTCAGTAGCGTTGATTTCCCGGATCCTGAGGGACCAATGATCGCAACGAATTCACCCTCACAGATCTCAAGATTGACGTCTTGAAGGGCCGCAGTAGGCACATCGGCTCCTGCATAGGAGCGCCCGATGCCTTCCAACCGGAGCAGGGGAATCCTGCCGGGCCTTTGCGCAGGCAGGTTCACGATACGTCGACCGTGGTTCCAGGCTCCAGCTTCGAAGTCTCGGCCAAGGCAGCCCAGCCATCGCGCTGCCCTGTCACCGTCACGTCGATTCTTTCTGCCGAAGTATCCTCACCAGCGTCCTTTTTCGAACTTGGCACGGTCACATACGTCCCGATGTCATCCTGTTTGATGGCGGTCAGGGGAACTGCCAAGGTCTCTTGGACCGGCTCCTTCACGCTGACAGWGACTGGCTGACCCGGCTTTGGTTTGTTGGGATCGTCCGGAACAGATGCGATGATGTCCATTCCTGGAAGCGTCCCCTTTTCCAGATTGCCTTGGTCGAAAACCCCGATGCTCTGAATGACGCCCTGGGCGCTGTACCCACTGGCTTCGAGCGCAACGGCCTGGCCAACTGTGAGAGCTTCAGCCTGTGTAATTGACGCCCGTCCCACGGCCACGTCCGGGGCAGTTTGCGCTGTAGCCACCAAAAGATCGTCCGTCAGCACGGCTCCTGAAGCAGCAATGCTCGTCACAGAGCCCTCATCACCAGGAATTTGAACAAACTCCCTCCACCGGACCATGGCCTTCTTGTCGTCGGATTTTGGGGCTGACTGATCAACGTCACGGTACAAAGCCGCCACGGATTCTTGGGTGGACTTATCAAATATTCCGGTCATGTTGGGCCGATACCCTATGGATTGAAGCCAATTCTGCAAGGCGGAAACGTCTTGACCGTTGTCACCATCTTTCAGGTCCCGATACAACGGGACGGACGTTGATATGACAATGAGAGGGCGCCCGGACACAGTCGCAACGATTGTCCCGGGCTTTAGCGTGTCGCCAACAGCAACCAGCATGCGCGTTATGACGGCGCGTTCAGTCCCTGGCGGTACTGATGCTGCGATGCCCACCGACGTTCCCGGGGTCATGCTCCCGGGGATGATCAAAGTGCTCGCCAAAGTCCTACGCTCCACTGTGGCGGTCACCTTGATTGGAGTGTTGATGGAGTCGAGGGTCGCAGACTGGGGTGACTTTATGTAGCTTCCGGCAAGGAAGGAACCTGCCATTCCTGCCATAACTATGACCAAGAAGCCAATGATCCGCCGGAGTCGCGGAACACGTGGGACCTTAACTACTGCGTCTTGCTGCAACGGCATCAAGCGGCGCCCTTGCCATGTTGCCGGAGAATCGTCCTCGCTTTGGCCAGAGCCTCGGTCTTATCATCCGCGAGCCTGTTCATGGCAGCTTGGTTGGCGGCGATCAGGGCAGATTGATACTGCGCCCGGATATCCGAGATGCGTTGCATTACCTTGGTTTCCTGCTTGCAATTCGCGTCTTGAACAGCTGTCCTGATTTCGCCTTGCTTGTCCGAAGGGTACGAAGGCACCCACGCATCAGGTGAGTCCTGTCGCATTGAAATTCCGGCATCTTTGAGGCAAGCAATCCAGTCGTCGCGTGATTCCCTCCAGTCAGGATCCCGCTCAGATAATGCATTTGAGTCATTGCTAATGTTTGTTAGCAATGAGTCCGCACCGGCGATTCTGCTTCGGAATGGAGGTATCTGATTCGAGGTCGTGGCGTTATCGCATTCAAAGTACTTCTTGACATTTGCGTCCGCTGATTCCCTCGTCCTGGAATCGTAAATACCTGGGACGGTACGGATGATTGCCTTGTCATATCCGTACTTCGCCGCAAGTTCGGGAACCCAAACGCCATACGACTGGTCGGCTTTAACCGTCAGATCACCGTGCTTCTCTGGCATGGTGACACCGGCGTTTTTCATGCAATCCTCGATGACATACATGTTGGCCGCAGTTATGACCATTGATTCGTCGGGCGTCGCTTCGTACGCATCCATGGGCAAGGAAATGGTCGCCGTAGCCGGATCCAGTTTTGCATGCACGCCGGCATATGCTGCTCGGTCCACGGATGGCAAGGACGCGGCATCCACTCCGCCAGGCTGCGAATTGGCGCTGCATCCGGCCAATGCAACTACCAACACGAGCAGACTCAGTGGATACCGTGCCATTTTGCCTCCCGGCCCCCAGCTCCGATTGAAACTGTATTGATGCTAAAAATAATCATCTTGCGAGGGAACATCAAACGGGGCAGTTTATCGGGAATTCAATGGTGAAACATTAGGGATTTATCAGAAATAGTCATGTTTGGGCGTCACGAAGCTCCTGGCCACGACACATATAAAGGGGACGTCCGTCCCGGTCCAACGCGCCCTTACAGCCGGATCTGCTCAGCGCTCTCCAACTTGATGGCTTTCGGTTCCTTCCCGAGTTCGCGCTGGCCCTTCACCAGACGGTCCACGTTGGCGAGCCTACTGAGGCTCAGTCCGGTCAGGTCTGCGATCTGCGCGATAGGGACCTGGAAAGTCCGGTACGGCCCCAGCGGGGGTGGCTCACCTTCAAGGAGCCGCTGGTCGATCGCCTTTTTCAGTTCAACTTTGCCCAGTAACGGCGATTGATCCAGTACAAAGCCCGCGGCGCCGAGCTTGGCGTCGTTGGTCCATACGGCAATTTTCCAGAACTTCCGCGGAACCTGTACGCCCCTGTACGGGAGGTCGTCGTCGAGAAGTACTGGCCCGGTGAACACGGAGAGCTTGGCGTCATACGCATCCGCGTGACCCAGCACGTGGTCCTCGAGCCCCACCCACAGTTCCTTGCCTTGGTTGAAGTCGTCCACCTGCGGCGCGGCATTGGTAAAGACGAAGGTCTCCTGATTCGCCGTTTTAGCCGTGGCCGGATCGCCCCACACGGGATCCAGGCGACGGACCAAGTGCCCACGATCGAACGCGTTGTTCTTGTAGACGTCCGGGCCGGCCTGCTGTTCTTTAGGGATCCTGCTATCGAAATGCCAGGTTCCCTCGCGGGCCAGCGGGCTCAGCTCACGGCCACTGATGTTGACCCCCACGATCGCCGCGAGCTTCCGGGCAACCCGGAAGCGCACGGAGAAATGCGTGTAGTCCAGAAGAATCGTCGTTGCCGACGGACTGGGCAGTTCAAGGCGTGCCCGCAAAAAATCCCTGTCGTATCCCCCGCTCATGGATACATGATGGCACTAGGCACCGACAGTAAACAGACTCAGCATTCGACGACGTTCACGGCCAGGCCGCCCATCGCTGTTTCCTTGTACTTGGAGGACATGTCCTTGCCCGTCTCGCGCATCGTCACGATCACCTCATCCAGCGACACCCGGTGCGTCCCATCACCCCACAACGCCATCTTCGCGGCGTTGATCGCCTTCGCCGCAGCGATCGCGTTCCGCTCAATACACGGAATCTGCACCAACCCTCCGATCGGATCACACGTGAGCCCCAGGTTGTGTTCCATCGCGATCTCCGCCGCGTTCTCCACCTGACCCGGCGGCG
>NZ_JBFRDV010000020.1:0-85189 GCF_052113945.1 Paenarthrobacter sp. RAF54_2 | reverse complement strand
CTCCCGCCCGTACCGATCAGAGACCGAGCGTGTTGCCGCCTTCGCGGACTGGCTCCATCACTACAATCATCATCGAGGCCACACCTCACTCAAAGGTCAGCCACCAGCCAGCCGCGTCACCAACCTCCGTGGGCAATACACCTAGCGCGTTGAGCACTCCTGCACACGAGCGGCGGACTTTCGTCCATAATTGAGCATCGTAGGACTCCCCCTGTGGTGAACACCAGATTGTTCAAGGAATTCTTAGTGAATAACGTTTTGGCAAAAGCGCAGGTAGTCAACGAGGACGGGGCTTGGGCCAGGTTCCTGCCCGGCTTGCCCTGGCAGCCGAGGAGACGACGTCGGAAGAAGCGACCATTGATCTAATCGCCGCTCTTCGTGAATACGCCGAAGACTGGGAGGACCACCTCCGCAGGGCGCCGAATCATCAGGGCAACTGGGCCCTAGTGCAACTGATTCACTCCGCCACTAATGAGGAACTGGACGCTTGGCTGACCGGTAGCAAGAAGTGAGCCAAAACCTTACATGACGGGCGAATTCTTCGGACTCGTATCTCACGGCCAGTGGACCGGGCCGAGTACGGTCCTTCCCCTCTGGGGCGAAATTTGAGGAATCAACTCGAATCAAGCCCGCATGTCAGTTGCCCTGAGCCAGCGGCGCGAACCGGTACCCAACGCCGCGCGCGGTCTCGAGCCAGCGCGGGTTCTGGCTGCCGTCGCCAAGCTTCTTGCGCAAATTGCCCGTATGCACCTCAACGGCGCGTTCATCCGCATCGCTGACGTAACTGTCGACGTCGTAGGTCATTTCGCAGACGCCGCGCCAGATCTGCCTTGGTCCCCACAATCCTGCCGGTCGTAAGGAGGGCAAGCAGGAGGTCGAATTCAGTGCGTGTCATCCTCAGTTCATTCCCGTTCAGGACTGCCGTACGGGATCCGGCCGAAACGGCAAGGCCGCCCGATGCCAAGCAACTCACAGGCAGCAACGGCGATAAGCGCGTCCGCACCGGTGACTATCGGATCATCCACGAGATCCAGGACGCACAACTCGTCGTCCTTGTCCTTGCCATGGGCCAGCGCCGAGACATCTACCAGCACTAACGCCGGCAGCCCCTGGCGCTTCATGTCAGCCTGACGAGTCACCACCATCTAACTGGGCGCCCATGGCGGGCTGACGGCGAAACAGGATTCCATAAGAGTTCCGGAAACTGGTGCGTCAGTGGGCCGACGGTGAGGGAAACCATCGGCCGAGCTGATAACGCGGCTTCGTCACGCCACCACATAGCAACCTTGCTGGCAGAGCGCGACTCCCGCTCTACATGCTTTCATCGGCATGGCCCTTAGCGTCGGATATCTGGACTTTGATGCCGCGGCCTTGAAGGATGCCCGGCCATGCCAACTCACGCAGTCGATTGCCGCTTGGATCTGCGAGGCGATGCCCCTCGACAGCGTTGCCTTCGAATAAGGGTGCCTTCCACCTGCTCGGCCTGAACTGGACGAGCGAATGGCAGCAGAGGGACCGGTGTCAGGGTCGGCGGCGAAGGCGTCGTCCGGGACCGTGACGCTGCCCCTTTCACGCTGACGCCCTCCCCTGCTTGCGTCTTGGGTTGCCGCGGCCACGCCACCTACCGGGTGTACTCTAGCCACCGGGTGCGTGTCGCCCTACATTGCAGACCTTCAGAGGAGCCGACTATGGCTGATGACAGGGTGAGCCGAAAGCAGTGCCACGTGCGACGGGACCGGGTCCTGTGAACAAGAACCGGCTCGAGGCGTTCAGTGACGGCGTGCTGGCCATCATCATCACCATCATGGTCCTGGAGCTGCACACCCCGGAAACGCCAACATGGGAGGGCGTGGCCGCAGTTCTGCCGACCCTCTTCAGCTACCTTCTGAGCTTCGTGTATGTCGGGATCTACTGGAACAACCACCACCACATGATCCACCTGGCGAGTCGAGTGAACGGCGGGATTCTCTGGGCCAATTTGCACCTGCTGTTCTGGCTGTCGCTCTTCCCTTTCACGACTCGGTGGATGGATGAGTCCGGCTTCACACAGGTGCCCGTCCTGTTGTATGGAATCAACCTGCTGTGTGCAGCGCTCGGGTACTACATCCTGGAACGTCGCCTGATCGCCGCCCAAGGCAAGGACGGGGCCCTGGCCCGGGCTGTGGGACGGGACTGGAAAGGCAAAGCATCCCCCGTGATCTATATGGTCGGCATCGCAGCCACCCTGGTCCAGCCCCTGTTCGGGATCGCCATCTTCACCGTTGTGGCGCTGATCTGGCTGGTCCCGGACCGCCGGGTTGAGCACTTTGTCGCCAGGGCTCATCAAAGCGACAGCGGCGCCGGCTAATCGGCTAACGCAGAGATTCGCGCGCCGAAAATGAGGAACCTGCTTCTGGTGCTGCTGCTCGACAGACAACTTGGCAGATGGAAGTCTGGACCCGGACAGGTCATGTCCATCATTTGGAACTGAGGTAAAGAAGTGAATTCTGCCCCTGCAATCCCTGTCACCGCCATCCGTGTGGCCGAGCTGGTTCCCGAAGGCGAACCAATGCCGGTCTACGTGCACGTTATTGACCACCCCGACGGGCGGGTGCTTGTGGACACAGGCATGACTCAGCTTCACCCCGCGGTCGCCGACATGGACCCCCGCATTTACCCGCTGACGGAGCAGGACTTCGACATCAGCAGCGTCGACATCGTCGTCAACACCCACCTGCATTTTGACCATTGCGGAGGTAACCACCTCTTCGCGGGCAAGCCCATCTACGTCCAACGCCAGGAACTCGACGACGCCCGCAACCAGAATGACTACACCATCCCGGAATGGGTGGACCCGCCAGGAATGCACTACGTTCCGGTCGACGGCGAGTTGGAACTGCTTCCAGGACTACGACTCCTTTCAGCGCCAGGCCACACCCGGGGCTCACAAATCGTTGTCATCGATGGAGAAGAAGGCCCTACTGTCATCGCTGGAGACACAGCAGTTTGGTTCGATGAACTGGACAACCCCCGCACAGAGGGCCAGCTGCTGGTGCGTTCCCTGAACCCTGAAATGGTTTGGCTCACCCACGCGCACAAGCCATGGCTCCGCTCTATCTGAGTTGTTGAATCGGACAAAAACTGAAAGAAAATTTGTCGAAGTTGATGTCCAGCGTGGTGGCGAAGCGGCGGATGATGAGGCAAAACCCTTTTAGGAGATCCTCATGACCGTTCGACTCATGGAAACTTTATCTCAACTTCAGCCTCGGATGCTCGAGGATTTGGAACTGCTGGTGTCTTCAGAATCGCCATCAACGCAGCCGATGGAGCTGGTTGCAGCTGCCGAAAAGGTCTCAGCTGTTGGAAAAAGTCTGCTAGGGAGTGAGCCTGTCTATCTCCCCGGCGAAGGATGCACGCACCTGTTGTGGAGTTTGGGTGTTAAGCCTCGCATTCTCATCGTGGGTCACTACGACACTGTTTGGCCCGTCGGTACTACCAGTCGGTGGCCCTTTTCCGTGGATGGCGACAAAGCAACGGGGCCTGGGTCCTTCGACATGAAGGCCGGGATCGTGCAGGCGTTTTACGCGGTTCATGCACTGGGCGGCCCGGATGGAATACAGATCCTCATTACCGGAGATGAGGAGACCGGGTCGGCTTCTTCCCGTAGTGCGATTGAGAAGCTTGCCGCCGAAGTGGAAGCCGTTCTGGTACTCGAGGCAAGCTTGGATGGGGCGTTCAAAACGAGCCGCAAAGGTTCGGGCATGTACCGACTTCATGTCCGTGGGCGTGCCTCGCATGCTGGCCTTGAGCCGGAGGCCGGGATAAACGCTACCGTCGAGATCGCTCAACAGATTCCCCTGATAGATGACCTGCAGGACATTGCCCGAGGCACGTCTGTTACGCCCACTACGCTTCGTTCAGGGGAAGCATCCAATCAGGTTCCGCCATCAGCCTGGCTGGACATTGATGTTCGTGCCACCTCAATGTCTGAGTTGGAGCGGGTTGACGCTGCTTTGAGGTGTCTGCGGCCCAAGCTGGACGGTGCAGTCCTCCAAGTTGAGGGAGGGATTGACAGAGGACCACTTGAACAAGCCCAGGCGTCAGCTCTGTTTGATCGTGCCAGTGAGGTAGCCGCCGTTTTAGGTCTGCCTCCGCTCCGCGGAGTGATGGCCGGGGGCACTTCCGACGGAAACTTAACCGCAGCTTTGGGAATACCTACCCTTGATGGTTTGGGGGCTGTTGGTGCCGGCGCGCACAGCGAGGGAGAATGGGTCCAGATCAGCGCCATGCCCGAGCGGGCTGCGTTGCTGGCCGGACTCGTCGACTCTTTGTTGGCGCGTCCCATCGAGGGCAGTACAAACCAGTAGGAGTGTTTGGCATGAGCGGAGCCGCTTCGCCTCCGTACACCTCTTTGAGCGAGCTGCTGGCGGCTCTGGGTCCTTTGCTGTTGACTCCTTATGGTCCGCGCGACGGCTCTTTGCCAGCAGACCCGGATGTCCGGGCGTCGGTTGTTTGGGATCCATTGGAGGAAGTCCCGCCTATCAAGGGCGGTGTTCTTCTCATGACGGGCGCATCCTTGGCGCCCGACGCTGCATCGTCCGCCATCAAGGAAGCGGCAGAGCGCGAGTACGCTGCCGTCGTCTTGAAGTCTCGTGACTCGGCCAAGGAAACAATAGATGTTTCGGGTGCCGGAAGGGTCCAGGTGCTCGTTGCTCAAGATGACGCCTCCTGGAACTCGCTTCATGCGCTGATCAGTGCCGCTGTTTCTGATCCGGCAGAAATGCGGACTGCCTCTATCGCGGATATCGCTCCCGGTGATTTGTTCAGTCTGGCGAATGCGATAGCTGCGATGGCGGGAACTGCCATCACGATTGAGAACGTCAATCGAGAAGTGGTGGCGTATTCAAATATTGCCGATCAGGGTACGGACGATAGCCGACGCGATGCGATTCTGGGGCGTGCTGTGCCGGACTTGCCTTGGTACTTGGCGCGGTACCGAGCTGTGGCCATGGCGACCACCCCGGTCTTTTTTGACCAGGAACATGGCGCCTTGGAGCGAGTGGCAATGCCTGTAAGAGTCGGATCAAGGCTGGTTGGCTCGTTGTGGGCTTTTGACGAAGGCGGCACCAGAAGCGAAGAAATCGCCAGCGTACTCGCCGATGCTGCACCCATTGCATCCCTGCACCTTTTACATGCGGCCAGCGCATTCAGTTTGCAGCGCCATCGGCGCGGCGAATTGCTGACGGCCGCCCTGGGTGGCGTACAAATGGAGCCTGGGGCCGCACTCACCCTTGAGAAGCAGATGCCGGCGGTGTTGATCGGTTTCGCGAACGCCATCGAAACTGGAGCTGATATTGACCTGGGCAGGATCGCAGACATCGTCGCGCTGAACGCCGAAGCGGTTCGGAGAGCCGCTTCCTGCACCGTGCTCGCGAATCGGGTGTTTGTGCTCATTCCCGGGGCGGACCAGTTGACCGACGAGCGAATCAGGAATTTCCTTACGGCCTCACAGCGTGCCGTAGCCGGTACGGCGGAAGTTCATCTCCGATGCGCTTACTCCGGGCCACTGCATACAGTTGCCGACTTAAAAGGAGCACATACCGACATCGAAACAGCCTTCCGGTTTCAGAATATCGAAGCCTTGGATGAAGCCATGTCCACCGAAAAAGATCGCCACCGGATTTTGCTGCAGGAGCTTTCTGAAGGAACGGTCGCTGCCCCCGAGCGATTGCTGGGATCTGTCCGAGAGATCCTTGACTACGATGCAGCCAACGGCACGGAGTACGCTGCCACGTTATTGGCGTTTTTAGACACCTTTGGCGATAACCGTAGGGCAGCGGAATTAATGATGGTCCATGAAAATTCGCAGCGTTACCGTATGAGGCAGCTGACAAAGAAGTTTGGAATCGATGTGGACAACCCGGGCCAACGTCTCATCATGTGGCTACAGCTCCACCTGCGCCGGCGGGAACGGCTTTAACGCGCCCTTCCCGCCTTCACCCGACGCATTTGTTCCAGTCGTCCAAGCAGTACCTACATCAACCATTCCTGTTCCACGCTGACCGATTCCAAGTAGTCCAAGTCAATGACTGCTCCGGTTCCGGGACCGTGTGGAACGCTTATGGTTCCAGACTCGATATGAAACTCCTGGCCTATGTCCTTGGTGTAGTAGCGTTTCGTGGCTGAAATATCGGATGGAAGGGTAAAACCCGGCAATGAAGCCAATTGCAGATTAGCTGCCCGACCAATCGCGGTCTCAAGCACGCCACCGCACCAAACGGGTATGCTCTGGGCGAGGCAGAGATCATGGATGGCCCGAGCTTCAAGGTAACCACCCACCCGTGCTGGCTTGATATTGATGATCTGTGCCGCCCCCATCTGAATTGCGGTAGCAGCGGAAGCACAGGAAGTAATGGATTCATCGAGGCAAATGGGCGTCTGCAGATAGCCTGCCAGCCGGGCGTGACCGCACAGGTCCTCCGCTGGAAGGGGCTGCTCCAACAAGAGGAGATCAAAGGTGTCCAGCCGGCGAAGCGTGCTGACGTCAGCGATCGTGTACGCCTGGTTTGCATCTACCTGAAGAAGCAGGTCCTCACCGAACTCGCGTCTAATGGCCCGGGCCGGCTCAACATCCCACCCCGGAGCTATTTTCAGTTTTACGCGAGAATATCCCTCTGCAACGTACCCTTCGACTTGGCGGATCAAATCACTCAACGATTCACAAATACCTACTGAAACGCCGACCCTGATTTTCTCGCGGGAGCCACCAAGGTAGGACTTCATGGACATTCCGTGCGCGCGGAGTTCGGCATCAAGGATCGCGCTCTCAAGCGCAGCCTTAGCCAACGGGTTCCCGGGGACCCGCTTCATCGCCACATGCGCACCGGCCGCATCAATCGTGGGAATTTTTGCTAGCAACGGGACCAGTACCTCCGCGATGAGGAGTCGCGCTGATTCAAGGCGTTCCGGAAAATAGACCGGCTCGGCATCTGCTGCGCATTCGGCCCAACCTTCTGAGTTGTCTGTGACCCATCGGACCAGAAGCATCTCGCGCACTGACTCGCTGCCACGCGATGTCCTGAACTCGCCGGCAAGGGGCATGCGCACCCTTCGCAATTCAACCTTGAATGCCGCGCTCATTGTGCACTCACCGTGTCCAGCACGTAGTACCCGGAGCCAGAAACCGACACGGGCACTAAGTTCTGCGCTTCTGCTTCTTGCAGGACATCCGCCATGGAAACACGCCATCGCATTGCCAAAGCGTTGTCGTCAAGCCGCATCGACTCGATATCACGGGGGATCCAGACCCGCATCCGCGGTTGCGGTGCAATGCCAGAGCGTTGAGGGCTGCCGTTCTCCCCGGCGCGAAGGGCGATCGGTCCGTCGTCGTCCTCTGGGGTCGACGGAGTAGCCGACGCCAGGTCCCAACTCACGCATAGACGGTCCGTGCGGTCCATCCTGTTTAGAGAATCGTGCATGGGTGGGTAAAACTCCGGGATGTAATTCTGCACCCGTGCTCCCAAGCGCACGAGGTTGAAATGGGCGTTCCTGCGAATCAAGGGGTCGTAAGTCCACAACATCCGTTTGGCACCCCGCTCGAGAGACCAAACGCGCTGGGCGTATTTGAGTGCGATGCCCACTCCCCGACCAGCAAATCCCGGTTTTACTCCGGCAATGAGTGAGTACATCACTTCAGAGACGGGAGGCCCTGAGATCGCTACTGCGACGCCCACCACCTCCTCACCAGACAGGGCTCCGGTTACGCAGGCGTCCGCATGGCTCAAACTGCGGAGAAGATCGGAGGACAGCGGCGACGCGTCCCGGCTTGTGCCCCAGATGCCTGCCAGCAGGTCAGAGGCAGCAGCGAATTCGCCTTTTGAGGTTAGCGGCCGCAAAGTAAGCGCCGCCCTTGCTGCCGACTTCGCCGCAACGTCACGAGCGGATGCGAGGGGTTCTGAATCAGTTCTCATGCCCTCCATGTTCTAGGGCGGCAGCAGTCCGTCCTTTGTCGCGGACAACTAAATTGCGACGCATTTTTGTCTGGGAGAACCATTCGGCCGTCGATCTCCGATGCCAAGCTCAGTAGGCGCCTGCAGCAATAGTGGCCCAAGTCACGAGCCTCCCAAGGATCCGACTGGGCGCCCATCAACGAATGTCCGCAGGCCCCCTTCACGAAAGGTACTAACGATGCGAATCAGCAATAAGTTGGCGCTCCTCACCGCAGCCCTGGTCATGTCTTCCGTCAGCGGCTGCACAACAGCATCGCAAGGTGACGCTTCCGCGCAGAACCCGGCAACGGCACCTGTCTCTTCAGCCAGCGAACAAGGCGGAGTAAATGAAGAAGCCCGTGCCCTGCTACCTCAGTCCATGCGGGACAAAGGCACGCTGGTGATGGCAACAGACCCCACGTATCCCCCGTTTGAATACTTTGAGACCGACAACAAGACAGTCATCGGCTGGGACGTGGACATGGGCAATGTCCTGGCGTCCTCCCTCGGGCTCAAGGCGCAATATGTTCCAGCTACGTTCGACACGATCCTGCCGGGATTGGCCTCCAACAAGTACGACGCCGGCATGTCGGCCTTCAACGTCACGGAAGAGCGACAGAAGGTGGTCGACTTCGTTCCATACATCTCTGGTGGTTCCGGCATGGCCGTCCTACCCGGGAACCCGGCCAAACTATCGATGACCGCCGCTTCCTTGTGCGGTAAGAAGATCGCCGCACAAAAGGGCACCCACGAATCCCTCGACATCCTCCCGACCATGTCAGAGGAATGTACCGGCAGCGGCGAACAGGCAATCAATCAGGCTGTGTTTCCCACCCAGACAGACGCAAACCTTGCGCTCCTGTCAGGGCGGGTCGATGGCGTGATGGCAGACAGTATTCCTTTGAGCTATCAAGGAGCACTTGCCGAGAACAAATTCGAGTTGGCGGCTGGTGGCGACTACGAGCCGAGGCTCACTGGTATTGCCCTGAACAAAGAGTCCGGCTTGCGCCCGGCGATCACCGCTGCCATGAAAGCAATTGTGCAGAGCAAAACATACTCCGACATCAACAAGCGCTGGGGAATCCCCTCAGGGTCCAGCATCACGGCTGATCAGATCTCCAAATAAGAGCCACAGTAGACAAAGGGATATCCAATGGCAGCAACAACACTTCCCATAGAAACGCCGCAGAGGTCTCTTGATGAGTTCACCACGGTGAAGGCAAAGTATATTGGCCGCTGGGTTTCAGGAGCTTTGATTCTTGTCCTCGCCGCGCTGGCATTGCAGTCAGTAGTGACCAATCCCCGCTTCGGGTGGGAAACAGTCGGTAAGTACATCCGTGATGTTTCAATTGTGAACGGCATAGCCGTCACATTGATGCTCACAGCTGTTTCCATGGTGATCGGAATCGTCCTGGGCGTGGTCCTGGCCGTAATGAGGCTCTCCCCTAACCCCGTGATCCGTGCCGCAGCATCAGCGTACGTAAACTTCTTCCGAGGCACGCCGGTTTTGGTCCAACTTCTCTTTTGGTACAACCTCGCGGCGCTCTACCCGGTGATCAGCTTCGGCATACCTGGAGTGGCCCTGGACGCGAACCAGTTCATCACCCCGATAACAGCAGCGATACTTGGTCTCGGTCTGAACCAAGGAGCGTACATGTCCGAAATCGTACGCGCAGGAATTCTCTCCGTAGATCATGGCCAGGCAGAAGCAGCAGGCGCCCTGGGAATCAGCCGCTTCCGCACTTTGCAGCGCATTATCTTGCCCCAAGCCATGAAAGTCATCATTCCCCCCACCGGAAATGAAACCATCGGCATGCTCAAAACCACATCCTTGGTGTCAGTGATCTCTGTCCCGGAACTTCTCTACTCGTCACAAATCATCTACGCCAGGACCTTCGAAACCATACCGCTGCTGATTGTGGCCAGTATCTGGTACATCATCATCACCTCCATCCTGAGCATCGGCCAGTACTACCTGGAACGCCGGTACGCCAAAGGCAACCAACGCAACCTCCCCCTCACCCCTTGGCAGAGCCTCACGCTCTTCTTCAACACCCACCATCGGCCAACCAGAAAAGGCGGTATACGATGACCAGCACCACGACCCAACCGGCCGGAGTAGTCACTGGACCGCGAACCATGATCAAAGCAGAAGGCGTGGAGAAAAACTACGGTTCGCTCCACGTCCTCAAAGGAATCAACCTTGAAATCGACCCTGGCGAGGTAGTCTGCCTGATCGGCCCTTCAGGATCAGGCAAAAGCACCCTGCTGCGCTGCATCAACCACCTCGAACGGATCAACGGCGGCCGTATGTGGGTCGACGGAAAAGTCATTGGATATGACATCAAAGGCAACAAGCTACACGAACAAAAAGACGCCGACATTCGGCGCAGCCGCGCGGACATCGGCATGGTTTTCCAACACTTCAACCTCTTCCCCCATATGACCGTGCTGGAAAACCTTATCGAAGCGCCCCGACAGGTTCTGAAGCAAAGGAAAACAGAAGTCACCCCGCGAGCACTCCAACTACTGGAACGCGTCGGCCTGGCAGACAAAGCAAACGCCTACCCACGCCAACTCTCCGGTGGCCAACAACAACGCGTCGCTATCGCCAGGGCCCTGTGCATGGAACCAAAACTGATGCTCTTCGATGAACCCACCTCCGCACTGGACCCTGAACTGGTCGGAGAAGTCCTCAAGGTCATGAAAGACCTCGCCCAATCAGGCATGACCATGGTGGTGGTTACCCACGAAATGAACTTCGCCCGCGACGTCGCTGACCGCGTCGTATTCATGGCAGAAGGCGCCATCATCGAACAAGGCCCAGCACAACAAATCATCCGCAACCCACAAAATGAACGCACCCAAACATTCCTCAACTCCGTCCTCTGACTTTCCAGAGAAAGGCTTCGATGTGTTCGGAAGTATCCATCTGATGATGGATTCCGCTGTTGCCGTTGCTGGGGCCGGTCCCGGGATGGCCAGAAAGGGTCTCCTGTGAAGCCTATTCAGGGTTTAGAACCGCGCTTTCATGAGGTCCACGAGCATCAGAACTACAGGCAGAGTGCCCATGGCAAGCACGGTTTGTGTACCTGTTATCGCTGCCATAAGGCGGACATCACCGCCCATCCGGCTGGCCAGGACGTAGGCTGAGGGCGCCGTCGGGATGGCGCAGATCAGCACGATACTGCTGAGGCCGGCTCCCGCGGCGCCTAAGGGTATGGCAATGGCGGCAGCCGAAAGCGGAAGCACGACGAGCTTCAGTAGAGAAACTGCCGCAATATCGGCTGTATCCCGCCATCGAATGTCAGCGTGGAGCGCCGCCCCGGCAATGAGCGTTCCGCAGGCGAGGGCGGGGGCGGCCAGCATAGTGAGTGCCGCGGACACAAACTCCGGAAGAGGCAAGTCCGCCAGGTTAAGAAGCAGTCCCAGAGCGCAGCTTTGGATGAGCGGATTTTCAAGCAACTCCCGCCACAGCGGCCTGCGGCGCACCAAGGCCAGCTTGTCGCCGTATGCGGACAATGTTCCCACGCAGATCACATTCACCAATGGCACAACAACAGCGCTGGCTAGGGCGAAGGTAGCCACTCCCTCCTGGCCGTGGAGCGCGCCGGCAAAGGTGAGGCCAACATAGGTGTTGATTCGGACAGCGCCTTGCACCAGTGAAGTCAACCGGGGGCCATTGGTGCGAAGCATGCGAGCCGAGCCGATGACCAATGCAGCAATGACGGCAATCGGCACGCCGACGCTCAGGAGGAGCGGCCCTACGGGAACGATGCTCAGATCCGTGCCTGCGATGGATGAGATGAACAGCGCCGGAGTAAAAACCTTGTAGCTCAACCATTCCATGCCGCCCCAAAACCCGGAATCAACGAGGAACTTCCGTCGCAAGACCGCCCCAAGAACAAGAAGCGATACAACAGGAATAATTGCGGTGGTTACGAGCAGCATATGGAAAACTGTGCTGCAATGGGTTAGTGCAGTTCAACCATGACAACATGACGGGTCCTGAATTGGCAGTAGACCTGGTCAACCTTGCCGGCGGACCCGACTGGAGCGTTGAGCGTGTCCTGCACATTCTGGACGAGCATCAAATCCGGAAGACCTCGTCTTTGACCGCCAATTCAGCCGAACGCCTCCGGCAATGGGCCCTGATGCTGCGGAAGGCCTTCGACGCAACAGATGCCGAAGGGCTTTGCAGGGCGATCAATTCACTCTTGGAGGCCGGGACCAGCCGGGCCTATCTGAGCACTCACGACGGACTGCAACCTCACCTGCACTGGGCGCCCGAAGAGGAGGATGTTGTAGCGCGCGTCAAAGCAGTAACAGCCGGAGGCCTTGCACTGTTCACTGTCGAATCTGCGGGAAAAAGAATAGGGGCTTGCACCCGCCAAGGCTGCGAAACAGTGTTTGTGGATACTAGCCGCAACGGCAGGCGCTCGTACTGTTCCGCCAAGTGCGGCAATTATGATGCTGTCCAGCGCCATCGACAGGGAGCCCCCAGCAAGTAATTCAGCCTTCCGCACCGCCACGCCAGATGCTCAAAGCCAACGCTTTACGGCCTGACGGCCTTTACGGCATGGGTCGCGTGCCGGGACGATCGTCGTAGGCGTCCCGCGCGGCCAGTACCTCGTTGATGTGCTCTTCGGCCCAGCGCCCCAGCGCCGTCAGCGGCTCACGCAGGCTGTGGCCCAGCGTAGTGAGTTCGTACTCCACGCGCGGCGGCATCTCGTTGTATGCGGTTCGCTCGATAATCCCGTCACGCTCCAAATCCCGCAACGTATCGGCCAGGACCTTGCCGCTGATGCCATCTACTTCTTCGCGGAGTTCGCCAAACCTCAAAGAGCCCTTGCTGAGGGCAATGACGATCATTGCCGTCCACTTGTTGGCGATCTTAGCCAGGGAAGTACGTGAGGGGCACGTGGCCACCATGATGTTCCAAACCGGCGCATCCAATCAAACCCAGCTCCTTTAGTTACGTTGATGTAACAGGTTACCGAATGTAACCATGGCTGCGTAATCACAACTGAAGGAGAACTGATGAATGATCAGACACCGGCGGCCGTGGCCGCCTCGTACTTCGAAGCCCTTGGCCGGGGGGACGTGCCAGCAGCCATGGCGCTGCTGAGTCCTGACGTGGTGTGGCACCAGCCGGGGTCCAACCGCTTTTCCGGTGACCATAAAGGGCTCGACGGCGTAGGTGCCTTGCTGGGCGGGATGATGGAAGCCAGCCAAGGGACCTTCCAATTGGCTGTTACCGGGCCGGCAATGGTCAACGGTGAGCTCGTAGCCGTCCCGGTCACGTTCTCGGGCACGCGGACCGACGCCTCCATGGACATGGCGGGCGTAGACCTTCTCACTGTCCGTCAGGGGAACATCGTAGACGTCCGTTTGTTCTCGGCCGATGGCGCGACGGAAGACTCATTCTGGGGACAGGCCTAGATACAACAGGCGTCCTGACCAGGACACTGCCCCGGACTGCCAGCGCGGCAGGACAATTTCTGCGACGACATCGTCACAGGGCTGCTCATGGGAGTTTCCGGGCCGGGCTTCGAAGCCCTGCCCGGAACTCACGCATGGTCCTAGTTCAGTGCAGTGGTGACTTTCACGGGGTTGGCAAGGGTGTCGCGGATTGGCGAGGTCGCTTCCAGTGCCTTGACGAGGTCCTGAAGATCTTCTCGTGGAGTGCCCGGGCTTTCGAGCTCCACGTTGACCGTGATGTGTTCTGCGCCCTTTCGGACGGACTCGTCGATGCCGAGGAATCCACTCAGATCGATATCGAACCCGAGGGTGAGCCGAATCTCCTCCAGGGTGATGTTGCGAGCTGCGGCGAGTGAGGCAAGGGTAACCATGTAGCAGCCGGCGAGTCCTTTGAGGATGTATTCAGCAGGGCTGACGGCAGTGTCTGTGCCGAGCAGCGACATGGGCTCGTCACTATGCAGTGTGTACTTTCCACGTCGTGAGTTATCCGGTACGCCTGCCTGCAGCAGCGGGCCTGTTTCGGTCTTCGCTGTCAGACCGCCTGCGGACTCGCTGTTCATGGTAAAAGTGACGCGGCCGAGTTCACGCTGGGCGCTGACAGCCTCGACGGTTGCCTGGATAGCAGCGAGGTCGGCGAACGGCTTCGTGGTGGTGCTGGTGTTCATTTTTTCTCCTTGGTTTATTTGACGATTTGTCTTGTACAGGGAAGGTGATTGATGCATGCCTGGACGATTGCCCGCATGACTTGGCCGGGCAGAGTGATGCTCCAGTGCCTCATTTCGGGCATGACGGGGTAGGGAATTGTTCATTGCTGGTGATCCGGCGATGAGGAAGGCTTGAGTTCCAGGGAACGGGGTAACGCTGCCTTCTGTCGGGTTAGGCTGTCTCTTCGACCTCTCCGCCGAGTTCGTTGAGATAGTTGTAAATGGTGAAGCGGGTGACTCCGAGTGCCGTCGCCGCTGTCTCGGCAGCCTGCTTTACGAGGAAGAATCCACGACGTTCCAGCTCCGCCACGACCTGCACTTTGTGTTCCTTGCGCATTTGCTCAACGGGGACCCCAATGGCGGCGATCGCCGCCTCGACGAGCTTGGAGCTGAGCTCCTCCACACTGTGCGGGAAGTACTCGCTCCCCTGGGGGCCGACCGACGCTGCCCTGTTCGCGGTCGCGGTCGCCAGCATGGAGCTGCCGTCGTGGCCGAGAACGAAGCGGTCCAAGGCTGAGCGGAGCGTGACCCAGGCCGATACGTCAGCATTCAGACACAGAGCCGCGGCGGCTCGGCCTTCCTTGTCGATGTAAATGATCGTCGTGCTTTGGAGGATTCTCCCGTCGAGCAGTTGTGAGCGGTAGCCGATCTCATGGGAGAAGTCGCCGGCTGCCACACGTTCGAGCAATTTGTCGGTAGGCGGGTCTCCGATCTGGCGGCGAGTAACGTCTCCGGCGATAGCACGAACGGTGTTAGGGATTCGCTGCAGATCATGAAGGACAACCTCGGTGGGCTGAGGCACCGCGGCCTGAAGGGGTGCCACCAGGAGCTCGAGGACGCGGTTGATGGACTCGGCGTCCATGCCCTGCAGCGCGTCCGGGGATGGAGCTGTTGAGCCGACCGAACCAATCTGGGTCATCATTGTTGTCCTTCCGATTAGCAGGCGGTCCAGGTTCCCGGACTCGCCATAAATTTCTGCCTTTTTGTTGAAGCGTATCCGCTAGGGCCGCAAGCAGCCTGAGATAGACCTTCTTCGTTCAACATGCTGTTGCAACTAAGGAAGGTTCAGTCAACGTGGGCGGCTCGCCCCATCCGAGTGATGGCTTCGGTGAGATTGGTCTGGGACGTGGCAAAGTTAAGGCGAACATGTCCTGCCCCGCCCGTGCCGAAGACATGGCCGGAGCTCAGAGCGACCCTAGCCTTGTCGAGGAACATCCTGGCCGGCCCGGCAAGGTCGGAAACGGTAGCGAGGCCTTCGTGCCCGGCTGACGAATCGAGGGCCAGATGGCTGCAATCCAGCCAAGCCAGGTATGTCCCTTCGGGAGCAGCGTACCCGACCCCGGGAAGATGCTCGGCGAGCAGCTTGCCGAGGAGGGCCCTGTTCGCGTCGAGGCCTCGGAGGAGGGCATTCAGCCACTCTGCACCATCACGGAATGCGGCGGTCTGGGCGATCACACCCAGATGGCTCGGTCCATGGCTGACCTCTTCGGGCATGCGCTTCAGATCATCGGCAGCGTCGGGCCCGGCGATTGCGAGTGCTGCCTTGAGGCCGGCAAGGTTCCAGGCCTTTGACGCCGAAGTGAGCGCAAACGCGCTCTCCGCCCCGGGCACGCTCAGATACGGCGTGAACGTTGCTCCCGGAAGGACGAGCGGGGCGTGGATCTCGTCCGAGACGACCCGGACCCCGTAGTTGTGTGCGAGGGCGGCGACAGCTGCGAGCTCTTCAGGGCTGTGGACCACCCCGGTCGGGTTATGCGGATTGCTGATCAGGTACGCGGCATTCCGTCCGGATGACCGCGCGCGCTTGAAAGCTTCCTCGAGGGTGGCGAGGTTGATCCGGAGATCCTGCCCTAGCGGTGCCTCAACGATCCTGCGCGAATCATGGGTGATGAAAGCATAGAAAGGCGCATACACCGGGGAGTTGACGACGACTGCGTCGCCGGGATCTGTAATCAGACGCAGGATCTCGACTACGCCCATCATCACGTCAGGCACGACGGCGGTGCGCTCGACTGCCAGCCCATCCCAGCCCCAGCGCCGGGAAGCGAACGCACTTATGGCTTCCGCGAACTCCGTCCCTGCAGGGTATCCGGTGTCTCCAGCGTCGATGGCTTCGTGCAGCGCTTCCGAAACCGGCGGCGCGAGCCGGACGTCCATCTCAGCAACCCACAGAGGCAGCACGTCGGAGGGATGAGTGCGCCATTTCATGCTCATGCGCTGGCGGAGCTGTTCGAGGGAGAGCTCCTCAAGCGGATTCCCGACTGCCGCGAAGCTGGCGGTTTGAGTCTTCTCGGCTGTCCTTAGCACTGCACAGTCATTTCAATCTCGACACATGCACCCAGCGGCAGCGAGGCTACTCCCACTGCCAGCCGCGCATGATGGCCTTTTTCTCCCAAGACATCGACGGCGAGCCACGACGCGCCATCGACCACTGCGGGTGCATCCACGAATCCTTCCCCTGCTGAGACGTACCCTCCGATCCTGGCGATACCCTTCACGGCGTCCAACGATCCGAGTTCATCGCGGACGACATCCAGACATCGTCTGGCAGCAAGCACTGCAGCCTCACGCGCCTGCTCGACTGTAACTTCCTGGCCTACGCGCCCGGGATACAGCAAGCCGCCATCTCCGATAGGGAGTTGGCCGGAGACAAAGAGTAAATCCCCCACCCGGACCGCGCGTTCATAGAGCGGTGTGGACGTAACGGATTCAGCCATAAGAAACCTTCCAGACGTTCGAGAGACGGACGCGGCACAGCAGGTACGCCACGCCGATCCAACTCAAAGTGTATTCAACACAAAGTTTGAGTAAAGCGAAACTTTCCACAATTATTACACATTTCGTTTACATGCGGTAGGCCGAGCCAACGCTGAATCAGTCCCTGCAAACTGCACATTTCTAGGCGTGCCCGCCATCAAGGGCAAAACTGTTCCAACAAACTGTTGATCTTTTGATGTGTCTTGCCGCATACTCTCAACTGTGATTTGAATCTCCGGTTCTTCGGTGTTCAGGTTTCCCATATCCCCGTTCTGCTCACTACAGCCCTACCGCGGGCGCCCAGAACGGCAATCCCCTCAAATGCCTGCCCGGACCCCAACTCCAGCGGTTACGCCGTAGACCATCAGGCCCTTTTCAGGCTCAAACCAACAGGAAGGCTTCCCATGTCGATTCAGCCGCCCGTCACAGACTCGGGACACGCGCACGCACCCGATCCCGTACTGCACGCCGAGGATGCCGGCTACCAGAAAGGACTCAAATCCCGACAAATCCAGATGATCGCTATCGGGGGTGCGATCGGCACCGGCCTGTTCCTCGGCGCAGGTGGCCGACTTGCCGCAGCCGGGCCATCACTCTTCATCGCCTACGCGATCTGCGGGGCCTTCGCCTTCCTGATCCTGCGCGCCCTGGGCGAACTCGTACTGCACCGACCGTCGTCGGGCTCGTTCGTCTCCTATGCGAGGGAATTCTTCGGCGAGAAGGCAGCGTTCACCGTCGGATGGTTCTACTGGCTGGTTTGGGCTGCGACGACGATCGCCGACACGACCGCTGCCGCACTCTACATGAGCTTCTTCGGCAGGTACGTCCCCTGGATCGCCGCGGTCCCACAGTGGAGCTGGGCACTGATCGCCCTGGTGCTCGTCCTCGCCCTCAACCTTGTCTCCGTCAAGGTCTTCGGGGAGATGGAATTCTGGTTTGCCCTCATCAAGGTCACCGCACTGGTCGCGTTCCTCCTCGTGGGCATCTATTTCGTCGTCTTCGGCACTCCTACCGGTGGCGCGGTCGGATTCCAGCTCATCTCCGACAACGGCGGAATCTTCCCGAACGGCGTTCTGCCGATGGTCCTGCTCATGTCGGGAATCATCTTTGCCTACGGCTCAATTGAGCTCGTCGGCACTGCCGCCGGCGAGACCGAGAACCCAGCCAAGGTCATGCCGAAGGCGATCAACGCCGTCATCGCCCGCATCGCGCTCTTCTACGTCGGATCCGTCGTCTTGCTCTCACTGCTGCTGCCCTACACCGCTTATGAAAAGGGCGTCAGCCCGTTCGTGACGTTCTTCAGCTCAATCGGCATCAACGGCATCGACTCCATCATGAACCTCGTTGTGCTCACAGCTGCCCTGTCTTCGCTGAACGCCGGGCTCTACTCCACCGGACGCATCCTACGCTCGATGGCCGCCGCCGGCTCAGCGCCGAGATTCGCACTTCGAATGAACAAGGCCGGCGTGCCCTACGGCGGCATAGCCATCACGGCAGCAGTCTCCTTCCTCGGTATCCCGCTGAACTACATCGTCCCGGGCGACGCATTCGAGATCGTCCTCAACATTGCGGCCGTTGGCATCATCGTCGCGTGGGCCGCGATCGTCCTGTGCCAAATCCAATTTCAGAGGTGGGCCAGGAAAGGGTGGACCCAACGTCCCTCCTTCCGCATGCCCGGAGCCCCGTTTACGGGCTATCTAACCATTGCCTTCCTAGCCGTGGTCCTTGTCATGATTCTTATAGACTCCCCGTTGACCGTGGTCGTAACCGCAATCGCGGTAGCGCTCATGATCGCAGGCTGGTACGCATGCCGCGGGCGGATCCGCGAGATTGCCGCTGCACGCGACGGCCACACCGGAGCGGCGCCCATCGTCACCCAGGCCACAGGGCGGCAGCCGTAAGGTGCGTATCGAACGAGGTGGATGACCATAGCCCCGGCAATGGTCATCCGCCCGTTCCCTGAACCCTGCAATGGTTTGGCTCACGCACGAGCACAAGCCATGAACCCCGGAATCAACAGCCTCCCGGTGAACCAACACCAACTCCAATGCGCGAAGGAACTCGGAGCGTCCGCGGCTGATCACGGAAGCCGCAACTGGAAGTAGAATTCTGAGACCAACCAACGGAACGCATTGCCCTACGGCCGTCTGGGGCTCCATTCCATGTTCCGTAAGACTTGTACGGACAGTTTGCGTCGGGCCTATGCAATGGGCGAGACGGTGTTGTCCGGGTCCTGGCTTCGCCGGCCGACCACCACCCAGATGGCTACACAGTCCTCGGTGAATGGATTGCTAAGCCGGTGTGGGAGGGACGATAAGAAATTGATGCTGTCCCCGGCGTTAAGCGTTCCCGACGAGGAGCCTGCCTCCACGTGGAGCCTTCCTTCAAGGATGTGGAAGTACTCATGCCCACCATGCCGCATGAGGTTGTCCGGCGGGCAGGATTCTGTGCCGCTTCGGTACGTCACGCGAAGCAGCTCCACGCTGGGGTCGTTCTCAGCGGTCAGCCGCTCCCAGAGGACACCGTCGACTCGTAGTTTTGGACGGTCCCTCGCTTCAAGCAGCCCTGGGAGTGGATTGGCCGCCATGGAGGTCACTGAATGGGTGACCCGGTGCTGGTCCTCCGCGGACTTGGTTTCCGCTTCCCCGGTTGCGACGGCGGTGTCAGCCATCCGGAGGTTCGTTACTGGAGACGGAATACTCAACAGGGCCCCATCCTGCATCAGGGTGTCCAGTGACAGGCCCAATTCGGAGACGAGGGCGTAAAGGGTTCCCACGGACGGTGACGTGCGGCCAAGCTCGATTTGTGAAACGAGGCTGGCGGAAACGTCTGCGCGGCGCGCGAGTTCGCGCAGGGACAGCCTGACGCTTTGCCGGGCATTCCGGAGCCGACTGCCAAGCTGTGTGGCCGCGTCCGATCGTTCCTCGGGGGCTGGTGCGCTCACGGTGTTCCGCTTCTTCTTAGGGTGCTTGTCGTGTTTGACCCACGCGCTGCCTCTTGCGGGCAGCGCGTGGGCCGGGAGTATTCAGAAAGCTCAGTCGCTTCAGACCTTTTCGGACTGCTCTGCGGCGATCAACTGGGACGCTGCCTCGAGTGTTGCCGCCGCCGAATCGTGGGCGCGGGCCAGGGCCCGGTCCAAGGGCAGGATCCGGTGTGATTCCGCGAGTATTTCCACACCCCAGTGACCCCGCCAGCCGGCGTCATAGATTGCCTTGACGAAGCTGACGGTGTCCAGGTCTCCCTCGCCGGGGTAGAGCCTCTCGTTGATGGTGTCTTCCCAGAGCGAACCGACAACGTCCTTGCGGGCATCATCGATTTCGACAATGAAGACCTTGTCCATCGGCAGGATGGAGGACAGATCTTCATAACGGGTCCCGCCGCGGCTGGTGTGCCAGGTGTCGACGGTGAGTCCGCCGTGCGGGTTGTTGACTTCGTTGATGAACTTCGCGCCGATTTCGATCGTCTTAAGGTTGTTCATCGGCATCGGTTCCAGGGCGACCCGCGTGCCTGCTTCGCCGGCTTGGGTGGCGAGCCGGTCGAATTCCTCGTGGAATGCGATCTCATCGACGGGCGCCGGTTCACCTTCGAGAGCAAGCTCCGCGCCGATCTTGATGGTCTTGACGCCGAGAATCTCCGCGGCGTTGAAAAGGATCTTGCGCCAGCGATCGGATTCCTCCCGTTCAGGGCCGTTCTTCCACCAATCGGCGAGGAATTCCATCTCGGCGTGGACGATGCCGTTGTCGTCCATCAGCTGGCGGAGTCCCTTAAGGCCAATGGTTTCTTCGATCTGTGGAAGGTCGGCGTGGATGAATCCAAGGCCTTTCCAACCGGCTTTGGCGGCGGCCTCAACCCGGGTCCGCACGTCAATGGGACTTGTTTCGTCGCCACGCAGCGGCGCTGCGTTTCCTGCCCAGGTCCAGCAGGAGGCCAGCAGGTCCCGGTTTTGAATGATGCTCGTGTCGTTCACATTCGTCCTTTGTTAGTTGGCTTTGGGGGTTGGGGAGCTTGGCCCGCCGTCGAGCGCTGTGTCGTCAGGGGCGAGCATGACCTTCGTTTCATGGCTGGAATCCTGTGCACGCTGCAGGGCTTCGTCCCCTCGGGAGAAGGGGACCACAGTGGAGACAATCTCACCGAGGTTCAGGCCCGAGTTGGCAACGAAACGGATCGCTGCCGGCCAAATTGCCACCGGCGCCCCGGTGGAGCTGGCGATTGTCAGGTTCCGTTCCTGGACAAGGCCCAATCGCGCGGGAGCGAATTTCGGAGTGGAGACACCCATCAGCAAGACACGTCCATTGTGGTCAGCGCTCTCGAGCGCAGCCGCTTGAGCCGCCGAGTTCCCGGAAGCCTCAATAACCACGTCTGCGAATGGCCGTCCGATGGCCTCTGATGCCGCAGTAGTGGTGTCCGGGTTCTCCAGGGGATTCACGGCAGCTTTTGCCCCCAGTTTCATCGCAGTGTCGCGACGAAGCGGACTGGGGTCGAACACGACGACGACCGCGCCTGCGGTGACTGCCTGCAGGACGGCGTTGAGGCCGATGGCTCCGAGTCCGTGCACGTGGACGGTGTCCGCAGCGCTGATTCCGCCGATTTTGGTCAATCCGTTCAGTACGCAGGCGAACGGCTCGATGACGGCGGCCGTAAGCATGTCCACCTCGGCGGGGATGTGGAAACACATGTCTGCCGGGACAGTGAAGAGCTCTGCTGCTGCTCCGTCGTGAGTGACGCCAAACCAGTCATTTCCACCCAGGTGTCCGTGGCCGAGCACCCGGTCCCCTGGGTGGAACCCTTCAACGTCAGCACCTGCTTCCACGACGAAACCTGACCATTCGTGGCCCATGACATGGGGATAGTTGATCTTGAAGGATTCCGGCATGCTGCCGTGCAGGATCTCGATATCGGTTCCGCACACCCCTACGTAGGCGGGCCGGATAAGGAGTTCGGTGGGCTTGGGCGATGTGACGGCTGTAGTGCCTGGCTCGACTGTGACGGTGGCGTTGGCGTCTTTGCGGACCAGAACGGCTGGGACAGTGCCCAGAGGGGGTACTGCGGATGCTGGCCGCACGTCTTTGACGGTCTCAGACATGATGTCTTCCTTCTGTAGGTTCAGGCAGCGGGTAGTAACGAGGTTCGTCGGCTTAGACGTCGCTGCCGTGGAGAGCCGCAGTGATGAGCTCCCGGATGCCCTCCGGCGTAACTTCCCTCGGGTTGGCGTAAGGGTTCTTGGTCGCGATTTCGACAATCTTGTCGATATCGGACTCCTTAAGGCCCAGTTCAGCCAGCGACGACGGCGCACCGAGGGCTACGCTCAACTTCTTGAAGTGCGCAGCGGGATTGTCTGAACCGGTTGCGCGCTGCAGGGCCGCGATCGCCTGCGGGGCGTGCTGGGCGTTGTAGGCCAGGGCATAGGGAAGCACCACTGTGTGGGTTTCGGCGTGGGGAAGGTTGAAGGTCCCGCCGAGAGTGTGGCACAACTTGTGGTGCAGGGACATTGTTGTTGCACCCAAAGTAGCTCCGCAGAGCCAGGCACCGTACAGGGCGTCGGAGCGGGCTTCGATGCTGGAGGGGCTTTCGGCGATCTTCGGCATCGCTTCGAGCAGTGCACGGGTGCCTTCCTCTGCCATCAGCGAGATAATCGGCGATCCGTCGGGAGCGTAGAGGGCCTCCACGGCGTGGGCGATGGCGTTGAATCCGCTGGTGATGGACATGGCCACCGGGAGGGTGACGGTAAGTTCCGGGTCGTAGATGACACTGGTGGGCAGAACTTTGGGATCGCGCCCGGTCTTCTTTTCGCCGTCGGCGGTCAGCCCCCACACCGGCGTCATCTCGGAGCCGGCGTAAGTGGTGGGGACGGCGATAATCGGCTGGCCGAACTCGAGTGCGATGGCCTTGCCCAGCCCCGTTGTCGATCCGCCGCCAACAGCAACGTACCCGTCGGCCTGAGCCGCTGCGGCTACCTCACGCGCCCTACGGGCAGATTCGATGGGCACGTGCATTTCAGCTTCCGCATGCACGCCGGCGCTGAGATCTCCCAACTGTGCGGAAACCTCTTCAGCGAGGTCCGTCTGGAAAGGGGTGGCAAGGACCAGAACACGCTTGAGGCCAAGTTTGACCACCTCATCGTTGAGGGAGGCAAGAGATCCTGCTCCAAAGCGGACGCGCATTGGAAGTGCCTGGTACTGAAAATCCTTCATTGGGTGTTCTCCTGTGCTTCGATAATCCGAGCAGTGGCCGGGGACATCACCGCGTTCTGGATAATGTCGGGGTCGACGAGGTCGGGGTGGATAACGATGTCGATCACTGCCTCCATGAACGGGGAGGCAAGCCCGTAGCGGGCTGCGTCGTCCGCTGAGGTGTTGGGCGCGAATTCGGCGATCAGGCTCTTCTTTACGGCGAAAACGGCGTCTGAGTCGATGTAGTCGCTGCCGGCAACAAAGATGTGGGTTGTCAGTTCCCGGAATCCGGGGGCGGTGACGATGAAGTGGATGTGTGCCGGCCTGTTCGGATGGCGCGCAGTGGCGTGCAGCAGGTCACCGACAGGCCCGTCGGTTGGTATCGGGTAATAGCTGGGGATAACGCTGCGGAAGTAGAACTCTCCGGCGGCGTTGGATGTGAACAGACCGCGTCCGTTGCCGATGCTTTGGATGCCGGGTTGCTGAACGTCGTAGAAGCCTTTGGTGTTTGCCTGCCAGATGTCGATGGAGGCATGCGGGACCGGTTCACCGGTGACGGACAGGATGCGACCCCGTACCAAGCAGATATCACCTTCGCTCTCGGGCGAAGCGTTCTCGCCCAGATCCCGTTTCGGGGATTCGACCATATGGAACGGCCCCAGAACGGTGGAGTCGGTGGCGTCCGGGGTTTCGGCGTCGTTGATCGTTTCCACCATCATCGACACGCCCAGCACGTCGGAAAGGAGGATGAACTCCTGGCGGACGGTGTCGCACTTCTGGCCTGTGGCGGTCAGGAAGTTGATGGCGGTTTCCCATTCTTCGATCGTCGGTTCGATTTCCCGGATGAAGTTGTGAAGGTGGGTGGTGAGGCTGGTCAGGATGGTCCGAAGCCGGTCATCCGGGGTGCTGCGGAAACTGTCGATGACTGCGGCAGTCAGTGTTCCGGGGCCGAGGTCCGTGCTCATGGTGCTGTTCCTTCCTTGGAGCTGGGGCGGCTGGTCAGTGGGGCTCAGATGCTGGTGAATCCGCCATCGACAACGAGTTGCGCGCCGGTGATGTATGAGGCCTTGTCGGAGGCGAGGTAGACGATCGCATCGGCGACTTCGCTGGCCTTTCCGGCCCTGTGCATAGGGGTCTTGGCGATCAGCTCATCTGAAATGGCCTGATCCTGGTTTTCCGTCAAGGGTGTTGTGATCAGCCCGGGGTGGACCGAGTTCACGCGGATCCCCTGCGCTGCCCAGGTGGCGGAGGCGTTCTTCGTCATCATCGTCACGGCACCCTTGGATGCCTGGTAGGCGGCGACGCCGGCTGCTCCGACAAGTCCCCAGATGGACGAGACGTTCACGATGGATCCGGATTCCTGCGCCAGCATGGCCGGTGCGACGAAGCGCATTCCCAGGAAGACCCCGGTCTGGTTGATGGAGATGATCCGGTGCCAGTCCTGGATGTCGATATCCGTGATCGATTCGTACGATCCGACCAGGCCTGCGTTATTGACCAGGACGTCGATCCGGCCGTGGGCCTGGAGCACTTCTTCCGTGAGTGCCTTCCAGCCGTCTTCTTCGGCGACGTCGAGGCGCCGCCACTGGATGGTCCCGTCAGCTGCGTCGCCGGCGGCTATGTCAGCTCCGTAGACGGTCGCACCCTGTGCGGTCAGTGCCGTAGCGGTCGCATAGCCGATGCCACTGGCCGCGCCGGTGACGATGGCGACTTTCCCGTCGAAGGATGGTGAACTCACGGTGTGATGCTCCTTGTTTTCAAGGGGTGGCGGATTGGTTACACGACGCGGCGGGTACTCCGGGAACCGGCGAAGTAGTTGAAGATCAGCGCGCTGAGAATGATGAGGCCGTAGATGGCTTTGATCCAGAATGAGGGCACCTGGGACAGGACCAGGATGTTCTGGATGATGCCCAACAGCAATACGCCGCTTAGCGCACCGACCATCGATCCCTTGCCGCCGTTAAGGCTGATGCCACCGATGACGGCCGCAGCGAACACAGTGAAGATGAGGCCGTCGCCCTGGTTGGCGGTCACGGATGCGATGCGGCCGGTGAGCATGAGACCGGCGAATGCGGCGATGATCGAGCCGGCGACGAACACTCCGATGGTCAGGCGCAGCGTCTTGATACCTGCCGCCGCTGCCGCTGCGTTGTTTCCCCCCATTGCGTAGAGTTTGCGGCCGACCGGGTGGCTGCGCATGAAGATGGCGGCAGCGACCAGGAAGATCACGAAGAGCCAGATCTGGATGGAAATCCCGAACCACTTGGCGTTGCCGAGGGCCAGGAACTCAGGGGGCAGGCCCGAGAGGGTCTTGCCGCCGGACAGGCCCATGGTCAGGCCCCGGAGGAGTGTGAGCATGGCGAGGGTGACCATGAAGGCGTTGAGCTTGAGCTTGCCGACAAGGAACCCGTTCGTGAATCCGATGACAATACTGAGGACAAACATGACCGCCATCGCGGCCCAGGGCGACCATCCAAAACCGGAGCCGCCGACCGCGGTGGGCAGGACCAGCCAGACGGCGAGCATCGGGGCCAGGCCCACGACGGATTCGAGGGAAAGATCGAAGTATCCGGAGATCAGGATGATGCTTTCAGCGATCACCACGATCCCAAGGACTGCAGAGGTGACGAGGACGTTGTTCAGGAGGTTGTTCGCCGTGAGGAACTGCGGGGACAGCACCGCGCCGACCACCATCGCCAGGATAATGGCGGGCAGCAGTGCCAGTTCACGTGCCCAGCCTGACGAGCGGGCTTGACCGATGATATTGACGGGCCGGCGGCTGGTCGGCGTACCCGCAACGGTCGGGGTATGCGTGGACATGGGAGTTTCTCCTTGGTTCTTTGGCTCTGTGGGTGTGGGCTGAAGGGGCGTGGCGGCAGTTTTCATTTTCATGCCGCTGCCTCCGCCCCCTGGATGGCGCCTACGAGTTCCCACTCTTCGTAGCCGGCGTCGAGTTCGGCGTGAATTTCGCCCCTGTACATGACGATGACCCTGTCGCAGATTTCCAGGTCCGTGTCGTCCGTGGAGACGATCAGCAGGGACCTTCCGCTTTCGCGCAGCGCCCGGAGTGATTCGTAGATGGACTCCTTGGCCGTTACGTCCACACCGGCAGTGGGATGGACGAGAACCAGCGTGTCCGGGTCGGACGCCAGAGCCCGTGCGAGCACGACCTTCTGCTGATTGCCTCCGGAGAGCTCTTCGACGGCCTGCGTGGGTCCGTCACATTTGATGGCCCAGGCTCCGGACAGTGCTGTGAAGCGCTCGCGGCGTCGGCCTGAATTGATAAGGCCGCCGCGGCCGCGAAGCCGGTCCACGATGGTCAGGGTGGCGTTCTCCTCTACCGACATCTCCGGGACGTAGCCGTTGACGTGGCGGTCTTCTGGGACGAAACCCACGCCAGCGTTGATGGTCTTGATGACGTTGCCTTGACCAAGGGTGTGGCCGTTGTGCTCCACCGTGCCCTTATCCAGCGCGAGCTGACCGGCGATGGCCTGCGCGAGCTGGACGTGGCCTGCCCCATCGAGGCCTGTCAGCCCGACGCATTCCCCAACGCGGATTGTCAGGCTCGCTCCCAGGACACGGGAGCCGACGGCGGCGCCGGTAACAGTCAGGCGCGTGTCGCCCAATTGGTCCTGGCGGCGATGTGCGCCAACGGTACCTTTCTTTGCGGCCGCAGCTTCTTCCTCACTCACCCCTGCCATAACATTGACGATTCGACTAACGGTAAGGTCCGACGTCTGGGCAGTCAGGACGTCCCGTCCATCGCGCAGGATCGTGACAGAGTCGCAGACCTTGAAGATTTCCTCAAGGTGGTGGGACACATAAATGACCGTGACTCCGCGCTGGCGAAGGCTGTTGATCTGGGCGAAGAGTTCGTGGGATGCCCCTTCATCGAGTCCGGCAGTGGGTTCATCCAGAAGAAGGATCCGTGGTCCCCGAGACAGCGCCCGGCAGACTTCGACGATCTTCTTTTCCAGCGGTTCAAGGTCAGCAACCACCTTGTCGGCAATGCGCTCGTAGCCCCAATCTTTGAGCTGGTCAGTGGCCGTCCTGCGGATCGCGGACCAGTCCACGCTCCCCCAGCGCTTTCGCGGGTAGGCACCAAGGCTGATGTTTTCCGCCACCGTCAGTTCCGGCACCAGGGTGCTTTTCTGATAGACGCAGGCGATGGAATCAGACCCGGGGCCTTCGGTGACTTCACCGTTGGCGCCCTGGATGTGAATGGTGCCGGAGTCCGGCGTCACCAGGCCGGTGAGCATCGCTATCAAAGTGGACTTTCCTGCCCCGTTCCGACCGAGCATGGCCCGGGATTCGCCTGAACGGACGATCAGGTTGGCATCTGTCAACGCCTGAGTGGAACCGAAGGACTTCTGGAGCCCACGAATCTCGATGGCATTTTGCGTGTTAACTGTGACCACGATGTCACCCTTTCTCAAATTCAGTCTTCACCCAGGTCCGGCCTGAGGGAAGGAGGGGGCAGCTACTTCTTGTTGCCCCAGAGGTTTTGGTCATCAACGTTGGCTTTGGTGATAACCGGGGAAGGAAGCATGTCAGCCAGGTTTCCCTTGTAGTCGACGATCTCGCTGCCATGTTCGGACGGGCCGACTTTGTATTCCTTGCCGGCGATAGCGTCCTTAAGGTACTGGACTCCGTACTTGCCGTAGAGGTCCACGGGCTGGGAAACGACGGCATCAACGTGGCCGGAACGAATGGCTTCCAAGGATCCCTTGGATCCGTCAATCGTCACCAGAGGAACGTGGCCAGGCTGTCCGGCGGGAGCCCACTTGCCCTGGCCTTCCATTACGGTCTGTACGCCGGAGAGCATCACTGAGTCACTGGCTAGGAAGACCGCGTCGATCTTGGACGTGCTCAGAACCGTTTGAGCATTCTCTACAGCCTTCGCGGATTCCCAGTTGGTGTCTTTCTTGATGATCTGCATGCCGGGGAACTGGGCCGACATGCAGTCGCTGAATCCCTTGTCGCGGTCGAATCCCGACGTCGTTGACAGCGCGCCGTGCAGCTCCAGCACCGTGCCCTTGCCACCGGTGAGCTTGCCGATCTGTTCACAGACACTGGTGCCCATGGCAACATTGTCAGCCCTGATGTTCATGTAGATCTTGCCGCCGTTGGCTGCGGTGTCCACTGTCACCACCGGGATGTTGGCGGCATTCGCGGCCTGGATAGCCGGAACGACGGCATCACTGTCCCGGGGGATGGTCACAAGGCCTTTGACGTTCTGGGAAATCAGTGTGTTGATATCGGTCACCTGCTTGGCGGGGTCGCCTTCAGCGTTGGATGCCGGGAGCATGTTCAGGCCGTTTGAGTTGGCCTCGGTGACGACCGAGTCAACCAGACCCGCAGTGAAGGGGTTGTCGAGGACACCTGCTGAGAAACCAACGGTGGGCTTCTCATCAGCACCTCCAGGTGCTGCACCCCCGCCACAGGCGGAAAGCGCGACAGTGGCGCTGGCGAGCACGGCGACACCGATGTGGCGACGGCTCAGTTTGAATGCGGAGGCGCCTTTGCGATCCTGCACCATCATTTGCTCCTAATTAGAAGGTAGATATACACGGTGGAACTCTTCTTGTTCCGGGGCGGTCCGTCCTCGGCTTCGAGTACCGGGCGCTTGTCGAAAACTTTGGCCGGCGGTGGCGACTGGGAAATCCTCCATTAATGGCCAGCGTCGGCTTCATCACTCCTCAAATGTAAAGTGACACACCCCACACTGTCAAGTAATACAGCACATTGGACTTTACAGCTGGAGGTCCAAACTCGCAGTCGTGCTGGCTGAAGTCTAAATAAACAGCCAAATATCGCCAGAGCGGGCAAGAGAAGGGTAAACTGGCGTGAGCGCAGACTTTACATTGTGGCCAGCTAAGTGGTCGCTTGGTGGACAGACATATCAACGACTGGCTCGCATGCCGGGTTGGATCGCCGGAAAGGCCCACGATGAGTATTCAAGAGACAATACCGGCTACAGAAGAGGGTCGCGCCCAACTGGGCGGTCAGCTCCGGGCCGCACGGACCAAGGCGAAAATCTCCCTCCGGGAGCTCGCCCGCCGGGTCGGCATCTCCGCAAGTTTTATGTCGCAGGTCGAACTGGGCCGTGCCGTCCCTTCCATCGGAACCCTGTACACCATCGTGTCCGAACTGGGACTGTCGCTGGACTCGCTGATGAGCGGTGAGCACTCGGGGCCAGCCCAGCAGGCCAATGACGCCAGCGCCAAAGCGTCAGCGAACAAACTGAACGGTGTTTCCGCGTTCGTCCCTCCGGCAGGTTCCCTGCCAGGAATCCAAAGGGCCAGCGACCGTCCGGAGATCAACATGGGAGGCGTCCGCTGGGAGCGGCTTACGGAACGGGCGGATCCGTTGGTCGAGTTTTTGCGGGTGACGTACGCACCCGGGAGCGAGTCCTGTGCCGCGGACGCCTTGATGCGCCACCCTGGATGGGAGTACATCCACATACTTTCTGGCCACCTGAACGTTCAGGTCTCCTTTGACGGCGATGTTCTCGGGCCGGGAGACAGCATGAACTTCGACTCGAACGTGCCGCACCGTCTCAGTAACACCTCCGGTGAAGACTGCATCGCCATCTGGGCAGTAGTCGGCCGTCAGGGTTTCGCCCATCCTCTGGACCTCGCCAGGGCGAGGCACGGATCCGACGACGGCGATTCCGCGGCGATTGGCCACTCACACTCCTGATTTCTACCCCTTCGTGCCGTCCATCCGTTGCCCTGCCGACGGGCGTCAAGGACGGACTGAGAACCTAGATAAGTCCGCGGATACTGCCGCCGTCCACGCCCCAGACGGATCCGGTGACGAAACTGGTAATCGGGCTGCAGAGCAGGGCGATGATGCGTGCCACTTCCTCCGGAGTGCCCAGCCGTTCCAGTGGCAGCTGACGCAGCTTCATTTCGTGCTCGACCGCCGCCTGGCGTTCCATCCCGTGAAGGGTGGCAAAGGTGTCCGCGAAACCGCCCGGTTTGGTCCAGAACGGTGTCCAGATTGGCCCAGGAGCGACCGCATTGACGCGGATCTTCGGACCCTCTGCGCGGGCAATAGACTTCGTCAGCGCCAGCACTGCCGCCTTGCTTGCCGAGTAGTCAACAGGCTGGGCTTCAGGCTGGCGGGCCAGATCGGAGGCATTGTTGACGATGCATGGCGCCGTTGATTGACGAAGCGTAGGCAGGGCGGCCCGGATGGTGCGTACGTAGCTCATGAAGTTCAACTCCATCGTCCGCTGCCAGTCTTCGTCTGAGATCTGCTCGAAAGTCCGGACCGCCCCGGAGCCGACGTTGTTGACCAACAGGTCAAGGCCGCCGAGCTGGCTAATGGCCTCAATGACCGCGTTGGTGGTGGCTTCGCCGTTGGTGAAGTCCACGACGGCGGGGACAATCCGGCCCGGATTGTCCGCCGCCAGTTCTTCAAGCTCGGTCAGAGCCGATTTGTCGATGTCCAGCGCTGCCACCGTTGCCCCCTCTGCGGTCAACAAAAGTGCGGTCGCACGCCCGATGCCCTGGGCGGCACCTGTCACGATGGCCTTCTTGCCGGTCAGTTCCAATTCCATGAGATCTACCTTTCGGTCCGCACTACGGCAGCGCTGGTTGTGGTGGCGAAGGATTCGAGGACGACGTTAAGTGATTCAACACACAGCTGTCAAGTAAAAGGTTACATAGTTGTTCGAAGCGAACCCAAGCTTGAACGCTCAGAAACTACGAAAAGTGCCTAATTACTGCGCACTACCCGGCGTCTAACGGCGCCCGAGCGATAAGACGTGGCAGGGGCCTGGCTGCTTGGAGCGAGAGATTCGTCAACTATTAGTTGACACTCTTCTTGTCGTCAATTACCTTGGAAGCAGACTGGGGTCAAACACTTCAAGCAAGGAGAGCGCTTTCGTGGATAACGCCACCGCAGCCGAGAAAAACCAGATCGAAACGTTGGAGGCGAAACGCTACCAAGCCGTAGTCGATGGTGACTACGCTGCCTTTGAAGACCTCTGCCACAAGCAGCTGGTGTACACCCATTCACTCGGCGACAGGGACACGTTGGGCAGCTACCTGGAAAAGCTTCGCAAAGGGTTCTACAAGTACCACCGAATCGACCACCCCATTGAAGACATCCTCCTTATCGGGGACACGGCACTGGTGTTCGGCGAGATGAACGCAGATCTCACTGTCAACGGAACCCATAAAACCCTTGCCAACAGTGCCCTGTCTGTATGGGTCAAGGAGGATGAAACCTGGAAGTTTCTGGCCTACCAGCCGACGCCCCGGAAGCCTGCCGCCGCGTAGATCGAGGGGCAAACGAACGAACGCGATGTCTTTCACAGATGACAAAGTCATCTGTATCAACCGTCATTGTCAGGAGGAGAAATGGTGACCTCACGGCGGGACGTGATCCTGAAAAAGAAGGCGATAGCCGCTCGTCGGCGTGCTGCAGGCGGCTCTTTCGCCACCAAATCCTCCCCCTCCACCGTGAAGGAATTCTCCGAGGTTGTCGGCGTCGATGCATGGATCCTAAAAAGGGCTCTCAGTGAAGCGAACAGCATCTCCGCCTTGGGAGCCGCGATTGCGTCCAATCCGGATACGCCCTCTCCTGAACTTGTCCGCAGCCTGCAGGCGGAGGAGAACTGGTGGCGGCGGATCGAGAACGAGTTGCCGTCGATGAGCAGCACTGAGACGGCAGCTTTCCTTGGCGCCAAGGCCACCAACCGGAACTTCGCGTCGTCGCAGCGGTCCGCCGGGAGGCTGCTCGGGTATGCCCGCCGCCAGGCCATCCGCTACCCGAAGTTCCAATTCGATCTGCAGCGCGGTACCGTCCTTCCTGTCATTCCAGAGCTAGTGGCGCTCACCCGCGGTCTCGACGTCCCGGACGAAGACCTGGTCTTATGGATGGCAACCCCTTCATCGGCATTCGCTGATCAGCGCCGGCCAGTGGACCATCTCAACGACCGGGAACAACTGCTCGCCGCGGCTGAGGCCCACTTCGAGGCCATCTGGTGACGGTCGTCTGGCCCACGACCCCGGAGCCACCCGACCCCTTCGAGCCACGCATCGGAGTCTTGGCACTTGGGACCATCCTCCACCGTATTCACTCCAACCGGTTCCGGCCCAACCAGTTCAACCCCGGGCCCCAGGGCGCCGGCCGGTTCCACTTCTTCGGCGACCCCATGGTCCCGGCCCTGTACCTGTCCGAAACCCGGGAAGCTGCCTTGGCTGAGACCCTGCTGCACGATGTCCCTGTTGGCGCCCCGGCGACGCTTCCCGCAGCATTTACGCCAACAGTGTCTTGGCGGGGCTGGAGTTGAAGCGGCAGGTTCGGATCGCAGAATTTTTCGGACTGGGCCTTCGTGCGCCCGGAATCGAAGCCACCCAACTTACAGACACCCCGATGGATAACTACCCACAGACGCGCAAATGGGCACAGGCAGCCCACTCCGCAGGGTTTGACGGCTCGGTTGGATGTCTAGACGCGACAACAGTGCCAGAGCCAACGTGCTATTTGGTGACAGGTTTCAGGAAGACCACCTTGAAGTAGTCCCGGGAAGCGGACTTGCCTTCGCCGCGGCTGACGGCTTCAGCTGGCTCGTGAATACCTGTGCGCCCCTCAAAGTCGACGTTCTCGCGAGGTAGCAGGAGGCCCCGCCGACGAAGGAGAACCCCGGTCCGACTTCCCGGAGAGTTTCGGTGATCCGGCTGGTCAGAGCGTTTCGTGCTGAACTGCCGGCTCCATCGGCCGCCGAGCAAGCAAGATCGCCAGCAACCAAAACAACTGTGACTCAACAAAGCAGCTGGCCAAGTCATAAAGGTCGAGTCGGTCCATGCCCCGCCCCGAAAGTAGACCATAGAAGGCACGAAACAACTTTTGCTAAAACGCTTGACCACCCCAAGGATTAACGCTAACTTACTAGTGATCAAACGCTTTAGCAGAATGGACATCAGCGCAGATGAAACGCTCAGTCTTCTTCCAACCCGCCAACGGATGGGTTGGGGACCTCATCCCCTTCGAAAAGGACGGCGAGTTCTGGCTCTTCTACCTTCACGAAGACCGTACGGACCCGAAACCCGGCACTTCATGGAATCTGGTCACCACCAAGGACCTCACGGAGTTTGAGAACCACGGCGTATCCCTGCATCACGGCAGCGAAACCGACGTGGACTTCAACGCCTACACAGGCAGCATCGTCGTCGACGACACCGGCGTCCACCACCTCTTCTATACCGGCCACAACCCCCGGAACCTCGGCCCCGACGGCGCGCCCCTGCAGCTGGTTATGCACGCCACGAGCACGGATGACATGCGGAGCTGGGTAAAGCATCCGGAACTCACCTTCGGCGCCCCTGACGGCTACGAGTCCGGTGACTGGCGGGATCCCTTCGTGTTTCGCGATGAAAGCAAAGGCCAGTGGAGGATGCTGCTGGCGGCACGCCACTCCGCCGGACCGGAACGGCGCCGAGGCGTCATCGCACAGTGCGTGTCCACTGATCTCATGACGTGGCAGCACACCGAACCATTCTGGGACCCGCGCCGCTACATCACCCATGAGTGCCCCGACGTCTTCTCCTGGGGCGACTGGTGGTACATGGTGTACTCCGAGTTTTCCGAATCGTTCACAACCCGCTACCGAATGGCCAAGAGTCCCGACGGCCCGTGGACCGTACCCAATCTTGACAGCGTCGACGGCCGCGCCTTCTACGCATCCAAGTCCGCAGAGCGCGATGGTCGCCGCTTCTTCTTTGGATGGATCGCAAGCAAGGAAGGCAACACCGACGACGGTCCCTGGCAGTGGGCCGGCACAATGTCCGTCCTGGAAGCACGCCAGAACCCCGACGGAACACTGGGATTCTCCTTCGCCGACGAACTCGTAGACAGCTTCTGGGAAGACGTCCCGGTAACCCTGCCAGCCGAACTGCCCACACGACTGGACGTACCGGACGGGTACACCGCCATCGTGTCCGAAGAAGAACTGCCCAGCCAGTTTTACGCCAAGGCAGTACTGGACATTGACCCCAACACCACCGAATGCGGGCTGTTGCTCCGGTCAAGCCAGGACGGGGATCAGTCCTACGTCCTGCGCTTGGAACCGAAGCGCGGGCGCATGGTTTTCGACCGGTGGCCAAGGAAGATCACCGGCGACGCGCAGTGGCATGTCTCCGGGGACATCCCGTTCGACATCGAATTGGAACGCCCCTGCCACCTGCCTCCCGGCGAACACACGCTGGAAGTCATCGTCGACGGGGACCTGTGCGTTGCCGTTGTTGATCGGCAGGTCGCCCTCAGCACCCGGATCTACGACTTGCCCGCGGGGCGGATAGGCATCTTCACCGGGGAGGGCTCCGCTGCTCTTACCGAACTTCAGATACGTAAACGCACAGACAACTAAACACCACCACTTTCGGCTCAAATCAAAGGAGATTGTTCCATGAAGAAACTGATTCGCACGGCTGCGGTCGCGGCCATAGCTGCGCTGTCCCTGGCCGCCTGCGCCGGCGGAGGGGCCGGCGGCCCTGCCAATGTGAGGCCCACCGGCGAGATCAAACCGAGGGAAATCTCATGGCTGCTCTCTCGCCCAGCGGACGGGGCAGTAATCAACATCATGAAGAAGGTCGCGGACGACTATGCCAAGGACCACCCGGGCTTCTCGCTGAACCTCATCACCACCCCCGACCGCCCCTCATATATCCAGAAACTCGAGACCCTCGCCGCCGCGAACAAGCTTCCCGAGCTTTTCGACACGGATGCCACACCCTTCGCCCAACAGCTCGCCAAGCAGGGCAAGATGGTGGACGCGGAAAAGCTGCTCAAAGACCTGGGCGTGTATGACAACTACCGACCCAACGCCCTGAACTACCAGCGATTCGATGACGGATCGCTGTACATGATCCCGTTCCAATTCGAACTGGAGTTCATTTGGTACAACAAGGCCTTGCTGCAGCAGGCTGGCGTCCCGGTACCGAAGTCGCTGGACGACATCCCCGCGATGTGCACCGCACTGCGCAACGCCGGAATCACCCCGATCGCCATCGACGGGCAGGACCAGTGGCCCCTGGAACGCTACATGGCCTACCAGCCGTTCAGGACAGCGGGTCCCGACTTCCTCCAGAAGCTGAAGAAGGGCAACGCGAAGTTCTCAGACGCTGCCGGGAAGAAGGCCGTTGACTGGCTGGCTGCCCTGGGCAAAAACAAGTGCTTCCAGGATGGCTTCTCCTCGCAGGGCTACTCCGACGCCCAGAACATTTTCACCTCCGGGAAGGCAGCGATGTACAACATCGGCACGTGGGAATTGCCAAGCCTGGCGACTGACAAGCTGAACCCGGCAGTTCGGGACAATATTGATTTCCTCACCCTCCCGACAACTGAAGGATCCGTCACCGCTGCCAACGAATACGTCTCGCCGTCCGGAATCGGCATGGCTGTCAATGCCAAGACCTACGACCCGCTCGTCAGTGACTTCCTCAAGTTTGCCCTGACGAAATACCCTTCCGAGTACGCGGCCACCGGCGCTCTTTCACCGACGACCAACGTGCAGACCGCCACCCCGGCCAATGCGACTCCCCTGTACAAGAAGGCCCTCGAGACAGCAAACGACCTGGGAGACCAGCAGGCCATGCCGTGGGATACGCAGCTGGACCCGACAACTGACTCACGGCTCAAGCAAGAACTCGTGCTCCTCGTCCAGGGCGACATCACGCCGGAACAGTTCACCAGCACGATGGACAGCACCATCGCGCAGAACGCACCGAAGTTCTTCAAATAACACATAACGGTGGGGGGCCTCGGCCCCCCACCCGAAAGGCCCCACCATGCTCCCCAACAGGTCCCGACTCTCAGTACTGGTTTTCCTGCTCCCACCCCTGCTGCTCTACGGCGCCGCCGTACTGTTCCCCATCCTCCAGTCCCTGTTCCTCAGCTTCTTCTCCTGGAACGGCATCAGCGACATGGAGTTCGTCGGCCTCGCCAACTACCTACGGATGTTCACCGGCGATGACGTCTTCTGGCGCTCCTTCTTCAATGCACTCGGCTACCTGTTTATCTGTCTGGTCCTGCAGCTCGGCGGTGCGCTGCTTGTCGCCACCCTACTCACCTCTCTGCGCCGCGGCCGCGAACTAATTAAGACTCTTTACCTGCTGCCGGCCGTGATCTCCACCGTGGCTATCGCATTCCTCTTCGTGCGGATCTACTCGATCGACCCGGTGGGTCTGCTCAACCAGGTGCTGCAGTGGATCGGCCTCGGCACCCTCGAACACGCATGGCTCTCAGACGTGAACACCGTCCTCACGGCAGTATCGGTACCGGAAGGCTGGCGCTTCACGGGGCTGTACATGCTCATCATTTACGCGGCCTTGCTATCCGTTCCGCAGGAACTTGAGGAAGCCGCCCGCCTCGACGGTGCATCACGGTGGCAACTGTTCACCAAGATCCGCTTCCCGCACATCCGGCCCGTCTGGATCACCACCACTATCATGGCGACCACTTACGGCCTGCGCGGATTCGACATCCCCTATCTGATGACCAACGGCGGCCCCGGACAGTCCTCGGAACTGCTGACCACCTACATGTACAAGACAGCTTTCACCAGCACTGACTTCGGCTACGCCAGCACCATCTCGGTATTTATCGTCGTCGAGTGCTTGGTCGCCGTCGGACTCATCCTTCTCATGCTCAAACGAAAGGCGGACGCATGACCGCGCAAGCAGCTCGGATCACAAGGCCCCCTGCAACATCAGAAGGCAGGCCACCACTGCCCACGTGGCGAAGGCGCAAACGAAGCCTGCACGGCACCCTGTCAAAGGTCCTCATCGCGCTCATCGTCATCGTGCAGGTCTACCCGCTCGCATGGCTTTTCATCACCAGTCTGCGCACCGAAAATGACTTCGCGACGGGCGACCCGTTTGCCCTGCCCAAGGCGATCACATTCGATAACTACGCCCGCGCGTTTGAGACCGGCAATCTCGGGATGAACATCGTCAACAGTTTCATTGTCACGATGGGCGCCAACCTGCTGATCGTGCTTCTGGGCATGATGGCGGCCTATGCCCTGCAGGTCCTCGGCTTTCGGTTCAGCAAGTTCGTCCGCAGCTTGTTTTTGATTGGCATCATCGTGCCCGTGCAGATCGCGCTGGTACCGCTTTTCATCGACTACTCGAACGTAAACCTACTCGACACCTACCCGTCGATGATCATTCCCCTGGCGGGATTCGCTCTTCCGATGTCGATCTACCTTTTCTCCTCCTTCTTTGAATACATCCCTCGCGAGACGTACGAGGCCGCCTCGCTGGACGGCGCGGGCCCGTACCRGATCTTTGGGCTTATCACCCTCCCCCTCTCCGTGAATACTGTGGTCACAGTCGTTCTGGTCAACAGCATCTTCATCTGGAACGATTTCATCTTCGCCAACACGTTCGTCCTCTCCGAGGGACTCAAGACGATCCCACTGGGCCTGCAAAACTACATCGGAGCCATGGGAAAAACCGACTGGACGGCCACCTTTGCCGCGGTCTGCGTCACGATCACGCCCCTGCTGCTGGTGTTCCTCGTGCTGAACAAGGCGATGATCCAAGGCCTCGAGAGCGGGGCGACGAAGGGGTGATGCCCATGCCAGCCGGATATACTCCCGATGGAGGGCAAATGATTTCGCAGAAGAAAAATTCGGGCAACGCGGCCACCCCCGACGTTCCTGTCAAAATAGGCCGCGCGCATCCGGTTACCCTCCGCGAAGTTGCTGAAGCGGCCGGCGTGTCGACTGCCACGGTTTCCCTGGTCATCAACCAGAAGAAGAATGCCCGCATTGCAGATAAGACGCGTCAACGCGTCCAGGACGCAATCCGGCAGCTTGGATACCGCCCCAATGCAATGGCCAAGACCCTGGTCAGCGGCACCTCACGGTTCATCGGGCTGGTCGCAGACGGCGTCGCCACAACCCCCTTCGCCGGCCAGATCATCCACGGGGCGCAGGACGAAGCATGGAAACACGGGTACGCCCTGCTGATCGCCAACACCGAGGGCAACCGCGACCTGGAAAAGGACGCGATCGCCATGATGCTGGAATACAAGGTACGCGGCATCCTGTACTCGACGTGGTTCCACCGGCCGACCGACATCCCGGAAACCCTGCGTGAGGCGGACTTCGTCCTCGTCAACTGCTTCGCTACAGAGCCCGGGGCAGCCTGCGCTGTCGTCCCCGACGAAGCACAAGGCGGGCACTCCGCCACGCAGATCCTGCTCAACGCCGGCCACCGACGCATCGCCTTCATCAATGCCACCATCCCCGCCCCGGCAAAAGACGGACGGCTCCAGGGCTACAAAGACGCGTTGGCTGCCGCGAGCATTGGGTTTGACCCTGACCTGGTCATGGAAGCCTACCCCGACCAAGAAGGCGGATACGGCGCCACCGAAGAGCTGCTCAAACGCAACGTCACCGCCGTGTACTGCTACAACGACCGCATGGCCATGGGACTCTACGACGGACTGCGGGAACACGGGCTGTCCATCCCTGACGACATTGCCGTGGTCGGATTCGACAACCAGGAAGTCATCGCAGCCCACCTTCGGCCGCCGCTGTCCACAGTGTCACTGCCGCACTACGAACTCGGGGCGGCAGGAGTACGCATGCTGCTGGGCTTGGACGAAGCACCCAACGACTCCGCAGTGAAGATTGCGTGCCCCACCATTGAACGCGCATCCGTGGCTGCGCACTCGCCCGTATAGGTTTCGAGCACCGGCTGGACACGGGCGGTTCTGAGCCACCACGTCCGGCGGTCTGCCGGAAGAGGGAACAAACGGTGGTGCGGGAGGAGGTTCTTCCCTCCTCCCGCGAGGCTCAAATCAGGGCTCCGGCGCACATTCGTCATGTTGTCGAGTGTCTGTCTTGTCGAAAGAACGGCGACACGCCCCCACGGCAATTGCGCAGCAGGTTGTTGCGCAATTGGGTCCGCGCGGGAGAATCCGGCCAAGACGCGGCGAATTTTTATCCCGGGAACAATGTCGCCACGGTGCGCGTTGCAGTGTCGTCAGAATCGAGCAACCAGAAAAGAGAATCACCTAAGTGGCAACTGATTACGACGAAGTCCGTTCCGACGTTAAGGAATCCCAGGACCGCTCGCTGGAGGCATTGAAGTCTGCCAACGCGCCTGATGCACGCAGCGTCGTCACTGAATTGGACGAGGCCGATGCGTTCGATGAGGGCTTGACGCCCGGCGGTGAAATTGTCTCCGAGGAACTCATCGTTCAGGTCATTCCCCAGGCCGAGGACGAATTCACCTGTTACTCCTGCTTCTTGGTCCGGCACCGGTCCCAATTGGCACGCGAAGCCAACGGCCACTCATACTGCATTGAGTGCGAAGGCTAAACCCATTGCTGTAGTTACCACCACGAACCGAACGGCATCGCAGAATCGCGCCCAGGCGGCTGGCACCCCAGCCGTCCCCAGTGACGCAGCTCAGTTGCCCTGAGCCAGCGGCGCCAGTCGGTACCCAACGCCGCGCACGGTCTCGAGCCAGCGCGGGTTCTGGATGCTGTCGCCAAGTTTCTTGCGCAAGTTGCCCATATGTACCTCAACGGCACGTTCGTCGGCGTCGCTGACGTAACTGCCGACGTCGTAGGGTTCGTTGCGGAGTCGCCGCGCCAGATCTGCCTTGGTCCGCACGATCCTGCCGGTCTCAAGGAGGGCAAGCAGGAGGTCGAATTCGGTGCGTGTCAGCCTCAGTTCCTTGCCGTTCAGGACTGCCGTCCGGGAACCTGCCGAAACGGCAAGGCCGTTGTGGCTCATTTCCGGGTCAGTTTCTTCCACGGCTGCCTTGGACTCCGACGACGCGCGGGGCCTTCGCATCATGGCCTCGACGCGGGCGCGAAGTTCGCGCGGACGGAACGGCTTGGTCAGGTAATCGTCACCGCCGGCCTCAAGGCCCATGAGGGTGTCCAGTTCCTCCGCCCGGGCGGTGAGCATGATGATGTAGGCGTCCGAGGATTTCCTGATCTGGCGTGCCACCTCGAAGCCATCGATGTCGGGCAGGCCCAGGTCCAGCGTTATGACGTCTGGATTCAGTTCCCGCGCTGATGTAACGCCTGCGGATCCAGTGGATGCAACATGGACGTCAAACCCCGCTTGCGAAAGGACCACACGCACCAATTCGCGAATATCCTGGTCATCTTCAATGACCAGCCCCACTCGTACTTCACTCATCGCTGCCCCTCAGCCCCTTCGATAACCCTTCGAAGTATAACCATTATGGTTAGGCTGATCTCATGAACCGACTTTCTTCTGCATTCCCGGTGGTTGCGCCGTGACCCGCCCAACCACCTGGGATCTTGGGGAGAAGAAAAAACTCCTGGTTTTTCGGCGCTCTTTCCACGAACACACCCTGCGAATGAGGGTGGTTCTCAGCCAATTGCCGCTGTCTGTCTGTGTCTGCATTTCGGCGATTCTGGTGTGGCTCTTTTTCCCGGCCACCCTCGAGAATCCACTGTTTCTCCTCTTCCTGCTGAGCCAGGCATTCCTGTTGGCGGTGTGCGTCATTGTGCCCTGGCACCGGCTCCCGTTCCCCAGCTTCCTGGCGATACCGATCCTGGACATGGTCTCGATTTCCTTCGGCAGGGAAGGAGGACAGGAATCGCTCACGGGACTCAGCGTCCTGGTGGTCCTGCCCGTCATTTGGCTCTGTGCATCCGGCTTGTACCCAAGACTGGCCATTGCTTTGTCATTCTTGGGTCCGCTTTGCATCGTGTGGGCCCCCTTGTTCGTCAACGGATCACTAACGGAGCGGGACCTCACTAAACCCCTGCTCTTCCCCATCCTGATGCTTGGCATCGGCGTGTCCGTGAGCGTGCTGACGCTAAGCATGGTCCGCCAGCAGCGGGCCTTGGAGCAAAAGGACGAGGAGCTAAAGAAAGCCCTGGACATCAGAACCAAACAGGAACGGCTGCTCAACACCGTCATGGAAGCCCTGCCGCTGGGTGTGGTGGCCGTGGATGGCGACGGTCATGACATCCTCATGAACCGCCGCCAAAGACACACGCACTCCCTGGCAACTCCTGCAGGCAACGACGATCCGAACGAATCCCAGCTGCTCGTCTTCGACCAGGACAGGACCACGCCGTTGCCCGTCGACCGCCGTCCAGTCCGGCGCGCGGTTCTGGGCGAAAGGTTCACAGACCAGCTCGTGTGGCTTGGTTCCGGAGCAGAGCAGCGTGCGTTCACCACAAGTGCCCGCCCCATGGTTGACGACGCCGGGAACTTCGCCGGCTCGGTCGTCGTCTTCAGCGACGTCACGGACCTGGTCAATGCCCTGGCCGCCAAGGACGACTTCGTGGCCAACGTCTCCCACGAATTCCGAACGCCGCTGACGTCCATCCTTGGTTATGTGGAGCTTCTGCTGGATGATCCCCGGTCCCTCGATCCTTCCTCGCGCAGGCAGCTGGATATCGTCCGGCGGAACGCCGAAAGGTTGCTTACCCTGGTGTCCGATTTGTTGGCAGTGCGGTCGGGCCACATGATCATTCAACCGCACACAGTGGACGTGGCTGAGCTGGTGCGGGGAAGTGTGAGTTCTGCCGGTCCCCGCGCTGCCAAGGCGGGCATCCGGTTGTCCATGGATGTCCCTGACTCTTTGGAAGCCCATGTGGACTCCTCACGCATAGCCCAGGTCCTGGACAACCTGGTGTCAAACGCCATCAAGTACTCCCCCAAAGGCGCAGATGTAGAAGTAGCCGCGTGGGAGGATCAGGATTTTGTGTTCTGCCGTGTGTCCGATACCGGCATGGGCATGACCCAAGAAGAGCAGTCCGAGGCGTTCACCAAGTTCTTTCGGGCCGGCGGCGTACGCAACAGCACCATTCCCGGCGTCGGGCTTGGACTGCCCATCAGCAAAGCGATCGTCGAAGCGCATGGCGGAACCATCACACTGGAAAGCGAACCCGGCCGGGGCACGACCTTCCTCGTGAAGATGCCCGCCTGAGCGTTAGCGCCCGGCTACTGCGGCATCACGACGGCGGCCGAAGAGGAAGTAGCTCACCGGTCCGAAGAAATTGATGAACGAAACAGCGCGCCACACTGCCTTCTTTCCCCTGATCCTGGAGTCGGGGGTCTTGCCGATGCTGCGTTGCGCTGCACCGAGCAGGGCCATATTTATGGCTCCGCTGACGATGAGCATGATCCGCTGGCCTTTGCTCATATCGCGCCACGATTTCCTGCGAGCCATGATGCCTCCATCCGTGAAGATTTAGTTATCAGGCTAGTCCGACGCCGTTCGTCCCGCCACAGCCTGACGCACAACCTCGCCCCACGATTGTTCCGCGAGGTCCGCCACGGCGGCCAGGATCTCCGACGGCGGCAGGGACAGGTCCAGCGGATACTCCACGATGTCGATGTCCGTGTTCAGGATCCTGCGCAGCTTCATCTCCCCAGGCCCGGCATAGACAAGCCACGCAGTCGGGACCCTTAGTGCGGTGCAGTACGCCAGCAATTGGTAATGGTCCGCGTTCAGCGAAGCGCCGGCATCACCTGCTGCGGTGTACTTGGAGTCGTAGACCACCACCGGCCTCCCGCCCAGGAAGTGGACGGCGTCGGGGCGAACTGTCAGGCGATCAGAGTCCCGGACAGCCTCATTGAGCATCGCTCCATATTGGAGGCGCATCTCCCCTGGGTAGGCACTCATCGCGTGGCGCAAGGCCGTGCCCACGAACTCCTCGAAAACTTGTGCCATATCTACCACGAAGGACGCCGTCTGCTGCTTCCCTTCTCCGGCCTCGGCCGAGGCATTGCGCAGGATGACCTCCGAGAGCCGCAGAACGGCGTGGTACCTGAGGTTCATTCGGTTGGCCCGCCACGGCGGCAACGGAGCTCCGGACTGAAGGCGGGTGACGGCGTCGAGCTTTCCCTTGAGCTGGCGCAAGCGGCTCAGGACGTCGGCCCGGACGCCTGGCACCTTCCCCATCCGTTCCAACGCGGCGCGGAGGATGCGGTTTTCAGCGATGTCCTCAGTGAATTCGTCGTAGGACACTTCCAAGGGCACCATCATGCCGGGCCGGCGGGAGATCTGGTCCGAGATGCGGATGCGGCCTTTGACGGTCCGCAGCGATTCATCGATGGTGAGGTAGCCCTGAAGGACGCCCCGGCTCAGTGCGCGGTCAGCCAGCTGGGCCAGTGATTCGGCCAGGGCGCTCCAGAGATCAGGGTGCTCAATTGCTTCCACGGAGTGGTCTCGGAAGCCTTGATCGCCGGCGTAGCTGAGGAGGAAAAGCAAGCGACTCAGGCCAAGCCGGTCCTTCGGGCGGACCTCAAGCTGGACAGTGGAAGTCCTTACCGAGCCGACTTTGCCGACCGGTTCGATCCTGTAGAGGCCCATGCCAATTGGTGAGGCCTTCGCCAGCCCACTGGCGTTGATGAAAGCAGCGCTTGGGGGGTCGAGCTTGTCAACGACTCCGCGTGAGAGCTCGTCCATGACGATGTGCCGGGTCCCGGCAGCCGTCCGCGCCGTGCCGGCGCTTGCAGGTGGTCGGCGTGGGCGGGGCGGGACGGCCTTAGCGGGCAGCAAGTCGTCCCAGCAATTGGTCCAGGCCGAAGCGTTCCTCCAACTGGGCACGGTTCAACTGCCCGTGGTAGTGCTCCTCCAGCAACGGCATGAGCTCGTACTTCCAGATGCGGCGCAAACCTGTGGGGTTTTGGGCAGCGTTCTTCATGAAGTAGGACGGCCCGATCATCAGGTCACGGTCCCAGTCATCGATAGCGTCATTGAGGGCGTCCAGGAGATCGGCATTGAGGGTGTCCAGGCCGCGGGCTTGAAGGAAGCGCCGCAGCGATCCCCTGACCGGTTCCACCTTGGGATGGAGTTCAATGAACGCGAAACGACGACGGATGGCGGCATCCATCATGGCGATGGAGCGGTCAGCGGTGTTCATGGTGCCGATGATGTACAGGTTGTCCGGCAGGCTGAAGGGCTCGTTGGGGCTGTACTGCAGGTAAATGCGGTCGTCACGGTACTCGAGCAGGAAGTACAGCTCGCCGAAGACCTTGGCCAGGTTGGCACGGTTCATCTCATCGATGATCAGGAAGTACGGCTTGTGCGCGTTCTCCGGCTTGGCAGCCTCCTCCGCGAGTCGTCGCAAAGGCCCGGCGACGAGCTTGAAGGAGACCTGCCCGTCGTCGGTCTTGTCCGGCCGGTAACCCTCAAAGAAATCCTCGTACGCGTACGACGGATGGAACTGCACCAGCTTCACCCGTTCATCAGTGCTGTCGCCGGCGAGTTCGGCAGCGAGGTGCTTGGCCAGGTACGTTTTGCCGGTACCTGGAGGTCCATAAAGAACCAGTTGGCGGTTCTCTTCAAGCAGTTCGGCGATCTCCTTCAGCGGCTCGAGGTCCATGTGGAGGGACGCCGCGAACTCTTCCGTCAACGGCCGGAATCCCTGCTGGACAACCTCGACGACGGCGGTGGGCGGCGCTTCGTCCTCGCCGTCGGTTTCGGCTTCTACCGGCAGGAGTTCCTGCAGCGCCTGAATAACCCGGGTGACATCCACGATGATGCCGGGTGTGGACAATTGCCGCTGCGCATGGCGCGGAAGTTCGGTGATGGCGTAGCTGTCATCGAACCAGCGGACCTTGCGGCGGATACGCCGGTTGTCCTCATGGTGTTCGGGCTCGCCAAGAACGACTCCCACCCGAACGCGTCCGGCGTTCTGGTAGAGCGTAAGGTCGCCGGGTTTCATTACCGTGAGGAAGGCGAAGACCGCGGTTTTAGTGTCCTCGCGCTCTACGTAGCCCAGGTGTTTGTAGTCCTCGTCCACGGCATGCTGGACCACGCCCGCAGTGACTCCGGCAGTGAGCGAGCGAAGGTGCTCAACATCCAGCGTGGCTTTCTCTTCAGCAACCCACGCGGCCAGCAAATCAGCGTTGTCGTGATGCGTACGCAGCAACCAGGATCTGCGGCCGGGGTCTCCCACCTTGCGCCATTGGCTGACCAGCTGGCGTGCGTACCAATCGATGCGCTGGCCGGCTTGTTCGTCCAGGTGCAGCCGGATCCGATGGATGTCCGCAGTCACGTCCTCTTCGGTATCGCCCCCGGCGCCGCCAACGAGTGAGGCGAAGGCGTCACGAATCTCCCGACGCTCCACGTCGGCCACCACAGGCTCGAAGTAGCTGGGCCACACCAAATACTCAATGCTGCGGCGCAGGGCCGGCTGGTCCTCTGGTGTTCCGACTGCAAGTTCATGGAACTTCAAAGGATCGGCGAGCGCTTGGTTGATGGTTTCAGTGCTCTGGCTGTCCACATGAGCAACAAAGCGGCACAGCCATTTCAGGTGGTCCCAAATGGTCCAGTTGAACTCCGCGGTACGGTCGCGGATCACGCCGTGGTCCGTCATGCCCTCGTAGAGCTGTTCCGGCAGCTCGATGGCCGGTTCCACCCAGGAGGCAGCCTCGGCAACCCGGGCACGCTTCACCCTGAGGGACTTGACCTCGTGGGCCAGCGGCAAGGACTGAAGGAAGAGCAGCTCCACTGCCAGCAGCTTGGCTTCACGGGACGCGCCTTCGAGGTTTTGCCGGAGATTGGTCATCATGGGTGCTTTGGAATCTTCCACGCCCCGCTCAAGGCGTTCAAGCAGCTCCCCGGCGGCCTCTGCCGTCCACGTCAGCGTGGCTCCGTCCAGCGCTGACGGTCTTCCTTGTAGGGCCGGGCCCAGCACATACCAGGCCGCGTCCTCGATCTCCTTGGAGATTCCGGGGGCGCGGTCAATGGCAGGCTTCACGGAGGGGGTCACCATGCCAACTTACCTTGTTTGACTTAGCCAAGCATCTGGATTTGGAGCACTGCGAAGGCGCAAAGTCTTGACGTGGGCCTGTCATTCCCATAGACATGCAGTACCCGTAACATGCAGTGATCGGATCCAGACAATGGTGTGGACCTCCAACGCTTTTCGCCGGGCGGGGGCTCATGTCAGGAGCGGGATTTGTGAACAGCAAACCTCCTGACAAAGGCCCAACGCGGCTGCGTATTCGCGCCCGGTTTCCGTTAGCGCTTATTGCGGCAGCGGTGCTGCTCGGCTGCTTCCAATCTGGAGCAGCCACCACGGCGCCCTCGGCCATCCAACAGATCCGGGCAAACTCATCGACGGACGCGCCTTCCGTAGCCAACCGGTCCACGAATGACACTCCGGTTCAGGCCACCAACACTTCGGGGACGTCTGAGCCTGCGCCTACAAACCCCTTGGCGTCGACGCTCTGCCAACAAACAGCCTCAGGATTTGGAGTGGCGTCCACCAGCGCCGCTCCTTCGGACCTCCAACTCCGCAATGCTTCGGCCATCATGGTGGCGGCGGAAAAACTGGACCTTCCCTCCGATGCCCAAATCCTTGGGGTACAAGCCGCGCTTGGCGAATCTTCCCTGGAAAACAAGGACTTCGGCGATAGCGCCGGCCCCGACTCCCGTGGGCTGTTCCAGCAGCGCGCCAACGGGGCATGGGGCTCTTATGCCGATCGCATGGATCCATTCATCAGCGCAACAAGTTTCTTCCTAGCTCTGAAGGGCATCAAGGACTGGCAGCTTCTGCCTTCCACCCTGGCCATCCACCAGGTACAGCACAACCAGGATCCAGACCACTACACCAAGTACCGGGAGCTGGCCCAGAAGATCGTGGGTTTCCTGAACTCCCAAGGTCCGCTGACACTCCCTTGTTCCAGCGGCAGCGGTTGGTGGCAAACATCAGTCGGTAACGCTGAGTCCCTTCACGTACGGCCAGGACCAGGCACTTTGATGTCCCCACTGGTGAATCTGCGCCCCAGCTCACCCTTCGGGCTACGCACCAGTCCCATCACGGGTGCCCCTGGTGAATTTCATACCGGGCAGGACTTCGCGGCGCCCTGTGGAACCCCGGTTCATTCTGCCGACGACGGCTACGTGCGCGAGGTGGGCTGGCATGCCTGGGGCGGGGGCAACCGGATAGAGATCGATCACGGCAACGGGCTGATCACCACGTACAACCACCTGCAGGCGAGCGCCGTCCGTAAAGGGCAAGTAGTCGAAGCCGGGGAAGTCATCGGATTGGTCGGCTCCACTGGTTCCTCGACCGGATGCCACCTTCACTTTGAAACAATTGTGAATGGCGTGCTGGTGGATCCATCATCGTGGAGCCTGATTCCGCTGGATAAAGAGTCGTCCGTGGATCTGCTCAGGCTCACGAGCTACTCACCAGCAACAGGAACGGCGCCGGTTGGCGAAGTTCCGGTGTGGTCACTCGGCGGCGCGCTTGGCGAGCAGGCGACGTCGGCCCCCGCGACGGCTGCGCCGTCGACTCCCGAACCTGCAACGACCCCAACGGCTACGCCCACGCCGGCTGCCACGACTGAACCCACCCCAACTGCGACTGCTACGCCGACGCCGACCCCAACCGCTAGCCCGACCCCCACCGCCGAACCCACGGCATCTCCAACAACTACGCCCACGGCCACGGTAACGCCCACGCCCAGCCCAACAGCCAGCCCGACGCCAACCGCCGAACCCTCAGCAACCCCAACACCCTCATTCGAGCCCACGCCGTCGCTCACTCCGACAGCCACGGCCGCTCCCACCGCAACCATCACAGCGACCCCAAGTACAGGGCCAACGCCGACTCCAACCATCACGGCGACCCCGACTACCGGGCCCACACCGACTCCAACCATCACGGCCACGCCCACTCCGACGCCCTGAGCGTGTCCACGAGAAGTGTCCGGCCTTCCGTCTGCTTGCGGGCAAGCAGACGGAAGGCCGGACTGGATTCCTGCTAGCCGCCAGCGTTCTTACTAGCTGGCAGCGTTCTTACTAGCTGGCGGCCGCGATCCTGAACACCATGGTGCGGGCTTCGGGTTTGAGGGCGAAATCCGGCCAGACGTCGGGTCCGCAGGCCCTGGAGCCAAGCCCGTGCTGTGCGGCGTCAAGGTAGAGGAAGCTGTTCCGGCTCTGCGGCAATTCGTGCGGATGGGCTGCGCCCGTGACCTGCTGGGCCGTATGCCGGGACAAGGTGAAGCCAGGGAGTCGATCCCTGGAATCGGGAAGTGCGTGGAACGTCACCCAGGGATCCGTACTGTTACGCAGTTCCAAGGATCGGACAGCACTCCTGTGCCCTGTCTCCTGCGGCCGGGCGTAGTTCACGCTGAGCTCGTCGATTGCCGCCGAGTAGCGGCCCACCAGGGCGGCACGCATGCTGTCCGGATACGATTCCCGGGGTCCTGTCCCGAACCAGGAGGCTCCGTCCACTGATCCGGGCAGGTCAAACCGCACTCCCAGACGAGGCCACACGATGTCCCAACCCGCGCTGGGTGCAATATCCAGGCGCAACCACAGCTCTCCCCCGGATACCTGCCACTGCTCGTCCACGGAAACAGAATGTGCGGTGTCCGCGGCGGCATAGCGGGTGGTGACGAACACGCCGTCGTCGGCCTGCACCACTTTCTCGACGCGGGCCGTCAACCTATCAAGACCCGCCTTGAGCCACACACTCTGATTGGACGGAGCCGGGACGCCGTTGCCATTGTTGAGCCAGGGGTCGCCGAGGTCGTAGCTGCCGAAATTCGAACCTCGATCATTGTCCGTTGGTGCTCGCCACAACTCCAGGCGCGGGCCGGATACCGGCAGTCCAGCCAGGGCAACGAGCCGCCCATCCTCGAACTGGGCAGGTCCCAGGGAGGCAGGACCCAGGGATAAGGTGCCACCTGTCCCGGTCTCCCCGCGCCCAGCCGACGACAGTGGTCGCGGAGCTTTAGCTGGACGCCTGGCAGCAGATGCGCTGACATCCAACTGCGCAGTGGAGATGACATGTCCAGCAGGTGCCCACGCGGTGTCCTTGCGCAGGGCAACCTCAACGGTGAGCCACTGTTCGCCGGCCTCCACCCTGCTTAGAGCCTTCAGCGCCAACTCCGGGAGCTCCATGACTGTGGAGTCACCCGCGGCGAGTTGATCGCCAGCGGAGGTCACGACGTCGAACGTTCCGGACGCGGTCGCCTCGCCGTCCGTTTCGGTGCGCCAGCGAAGGACGACGTCGGACGCGTCCGCCGAGTGCCGCAGGTTGGCGACTGTGAGCAATGGGCGGGTCACGCCGTCGGTGACGGCTGTTTCGAAGCCCAAGCGGAGGGGCGCCACGATCTGTTTGAACTCGAACAGTCCCGGGCTGGGCGTCGAGTCCGAAAGGACCATGCCGTCCATGACGAAATTGCCGTCGTGGACAACCTCGCCGAAGTCGCCCCCGTAGGCGAAGAACTCTGTGCCATCAGCGGTGGTGGTGCGGATCCCATGGTCGCGCCATTCCCACACGAAGCCTCCATGCAGCCGCGGATAGCGGTCCACCAGGTCCTCATATTGGTCAATCGCACCGGGACCATTGCCCATTGCGTGGACGTACTCGCACAGGATGAAGGGCTTGCTGCGTTGGCGCGCCGATTCCGCCGCGGAGCAGCCGAGCAGGAGCGAGCCGGAATCGTTGCGGCCAATGGCTTCGGTTTCGGGGATGGAGGAGTACATGCGCGAGTAGACGTCGGTGTACGCGCCGGCGTAGTCGCCCTCGTAGTGCACCGGACGGCTGGAGTCTCGCGCGTGGGTCCAGGCGGACATAGCCGCGAGGTTGGCGCCCGTTCCTGCCTCGTTACCCAAGGACCACATGACGATTGAGGGGTGGTTCTTGTCCCGCTCAACGGTGCGCTCCATCCTGTCCACCAGCGCTTCACGCCAGGCCGGATCGTCACTGGGATTTCCGGCCCAGCGATGGCGCTCAAAGCCATGCGTTTCAAGATCGCATTCCAGGATCACCCAAAATCCCATTTCATCGGCGAGATCCAGCAGGCGCGGGTGCGGCGGGTAATGGCTGGTGCGGATGGCATTGACGTTGAACTGCTTCATCATGGCAAGATCAGCGCGGGCAAAATCTTCGTCGAAGACGCGGCCACGGTCCGGGTGCGTCTCGTGCCGGTTGATGCCGTGGAACACCACCCGCCGCCCGTTCACCAGGAATTGGTCTCCCTTGATCTCCACCGTGCGGAAGCCAATCTTCAACGAGACCGTTTCGCCCTGGCTGGAGATCGTCGCCGCGTACAGCCGCGGGACTTCCGCGGACCAGGGTTCGACGGCGGCAATCGCCACCGGGGCGACGTCCTCCGGAGTTTCCCACGTGACATCAACATCGAGCTCGGGAACGCGGAGGCGCACAGGATAGGCAGCAGGAGCAGCGGCAATTTCGGCGTCGATGATGCCTGAACCGGTGTCGCTGGTGCCTTCAAATGGGGTCCGCAACCAGACGTCGTCGATACCTGCTTGAGGACGGGCCTGAAGCGTGACGTCGCGGAAGATGCCCGGCATCCACCACTGGTCCTGGTCCTCGACGTAGCTCGAAGCAGACCACTGATGGACGCGGACTGCGAGGACGTTTTCCCCGGGACGGACTGCCTCGGTGACGTCGAATTCCTGGGCCAGCCGGCTTCCCGTGCCGACGCCGATCACTGTTCCGTTGACCCACACTTTGTAACGGGACTCCACCCCGTCAAAGCGCAGGACGATCCTCTCCGCACTTGCCCAGTCAGCAGGAATGGTGAAGGTCCTGCGGTAGTCGCCGGTTGGATTCTCGTCCGGCACGTGGGGTGGCTCGGTGGGAAAAGGGAACTGGACGTTGGTGTAGATGGGGCGGCCATAGCGGCCCTCACCTTCCAGGACCCAGTGGGAAGGAACCGGGATTTCATCCCAACCGGAATCGTTCAGACCTTCATCAGCGACTCCTTCTACCTGCTCGCCGGCGGGCAGGACTCCCCTGCCGCCGGGCGTTCCGGGCGCACCGGGCAGCAACCGGAATCTCCACAAGCCGTTGAGTGGGATCGTGGGCGCGTCACTCCGTAGCCAGGAGCGGGCCGGCAGCCGATTGCCGGAGCCGGGGCCGGGATGGGTGATGTAGGAAGTGCCGGTAAACAAGGCCGAAGATGTCGATTCCACGTGGCTCCTTCAAGCGTCCACTGCAGGGTTGGGTGTGACCACGCTAACACAAATTTCGAGTAGTTACTCTAATTTCAGTGTTCCAATCCCCGCCCGCTGTACACTGGCTTGCCATGACCACAAAGGACACGGCGAGCGCCAAGCGGGGACCCTATTCCAAGGCGAAGGAAAAGCGACGAGTGATTCTCGACTCCGCCCACGCCGTGTTTGCCGCGAAGGGGTATTTGGGCGGCTCCCTGCAGGACGTTGCCAACCAAGCGGGCATGAGCCAGACCAGCCTCCTGCATTATTTCCCGTCAAAAAGCGATCTTCTGATGGGCGTCCTGGAGTGGCGCGACGAACTGACCGGAAGCGCGAATCCCTCCGCTGAGGAAGAGTCGCTTGTGGATGACGTGATTCGCACGGCGCTCCATAACGAGAAGATTCCCGGCGTCATCGAGCTCTACACAGTGCTGTGCGCGGAATCGATCACGAATGCCCATCCCGGCCGTGATTACTTCACAGAACGCTTCGAACGCATACGGGCAAGCTATAGGCGCTCTTTCTCGGCCTTGGCCCAGGAGGGCAAACTCCGGCCCGGCGTGGATCCAGCGTGGGCAGCCACGTCCCTGGTGGCCCTGTGGGACGGCCTTCAAACCCAGTGGCTGTTGGCTCCTGACGCCATAGATGTAGCAAAAGCCCTGCGGGGCTTCTTCGAACTGGTCCTACTGCCCGAGGCCTGACGGGCCGAAAACCTGCTATGCGTTGCCGTTCCAGCCCCCTAGTGCATTCCAAATTGGTAGTTGAACGGCACAGCCTCGCCCGGACAGACTACTTCCCAGAGCGCCGCGATGGCATCCTCTCCCTCGCGGAGGTCCGGTATCTCCACCCCTTCGCGCAGGATGGTTGCAGCCTCGCCCGCCTTGCCCGCCCGGGCCAGTGCCAGGGCCCTGAGGAACCTCAAACGCCCGACGGCGGTGCCCTCCCTGGGTGCGGACTCCAGCAGTTCCAGCGCTTGGGCTGGATCATCATGGCGGATGCTGAGTGTCACGGCCTCGGTGAGCAACGCTGTGTTGGCGGAGTCGGCTTGAACGCCGCTCCTGAGTTCGCCCAGGCCCTCGCGATCCACGCCTTCGGCCAGTAACGCCAGCCCCAATCCGCGATGTGCGAGCGCCAAAGTCCCTGGCCGAACGCCCCCGGCAGCAAGCACCTCGCGATACGCCTCCTTGGCTCCTTCCAGGTCCTGCCGGGCATGCCTCATCGTGGCCACATGGAAGCGCGCCTCAGGACTTTCCTGTCCCTCCAGCAGCTCCTCCCAGTCAGCTCCGGCAACAAAGCTGGGCGCGGCGTCGAACGCTTTTCCCTTCAGCAGTTCCAGCCATGGTTCCTGCTCCGCTGTGACACTTTCATCGACGAATGGGGTGCCGCTCTCGTCAATCCAGCCCTTGCCCGTCCGACGCCGGCGGGCCCGCTCCACCACGCCCCAGCCGCTGCCGTGGAGCAGCATGGTGGACGGCGGGACGTCAGCATCGCTGATGGCGGCGGGCAGCATTGCTTCCAGGTCCTCGTGTGCCAGGAGCTCCTCAAGCCGCCGGCCGGCATGGGCTACGGCCGCATCCCAGTTCGATCCGTGGGCGGTATCCGGGTCCAGATGCCCATTGCCGTACGCCTCCACCCAGGACCATTCCGCACCCGCCGGCATGGCCAAATGCTCAAACTGGGTTCTTGCGAGACCAGCCTGGATCTCGGCGTAAGGGCCAGCACCCGGGCTCAACCATTGCTGCCACCGCTTGCCGCCTTGGCCTTGTCCCCAGACGAAGAGCTTCTTGCCCCTCAGCCGGCTGGTGGACAGCATCGCCAGTCCGTCGCCGTCGTCGTCCGCAGCCACAACCCAGCGACGTTCGGAAGGATCAATATCAAAGAAGAAATCGGCGGCGTGCGGGCTGTTGACCAACCACGTCCCGTCGTAGCCATTGTGGTCCGTCGGCCGGACGCGGGTGATGTCCGTGGCGTAGTCGCTACCAAATGCTTCGTCGGCCGGGGCGATCACGCGGGTGCGGTCCGTCTCCGGAATGGCCGCGTTGCTCCACCAGTACATGGGAACCTCGTGGTCATTGGGGTTGCGGATACGCACGGCCGCGAACAGCACGTCAGATTCGGCAGGCAACCATATGTCCACTTGGAAGACCACTTCCCGGAGCCGCTCGAACTCCCACACGCGTAGGATGTGCTTTCCGTCCAGCGTGTGGACGATCGCGGTGTGCAGAGGATCGCAACTGGTGGGTGAGTGACCGCGCGTGCCAATGTTCCACTCCAGGCCGCCCGCGAACCACGCCTTTCGGAGCGCGATGTTGGCGAGCTGGGGGGCGTCGTGCGTGTGGAGGAGCTGCTTTCCCGTCACTTTGTCGAACAATTCCCAGATACGGCCGCCGAGCGACGGTATGACGGTGGCCCTGAGTTTGCTGTTCTCAAGCACGACGGCGGGCAGCTCCTTGGGTGCCGCCTCCCGGCTGTAACCGTCCTGCATGAGGTACGGGAACACGTTGGGCACTACTCCGTAGCGGGCCGCCGCCTGGAGCTCTTCCGGCACGCCGTCGCCCACCGTATAAGGCTGATCGAGTTCCGCGGCCACCACCGGCAAGGGGTTCAGTGGGCCAATATCTGCCATCGTCAGGGAAATGGTGGTGACCGTGAGGTTGGAAGGTGAAATGGCAGCCATGTCAATATCCGATCGTGAGGAATTCAACGTCCACACCCACAGTCTCCTCGAACCGGGAAGCCAGCGCTAGAACTCCCTGGGGAGAGCCGATCCAGCCCCTGTCTGTTAGGACGTGGCCGTTAGTTCAGATCGGTGACCACCAGTTTCCGCACAAGGGCGGTGCCGCCTTCCACGCGCAGCCCGGTGCCGAAGCTCCCGGGCAGGGGGAAGACCAGATCACTGAGGACAACCCTGCCGTCTTGGGCGAAGACCTCCACTGATTGATCCACGATAATACGCAGCCTCAGCACGCCGCCGTCGAGCTTCACGGGCGCCGACTCCGCCGACGCGAACTTTTCGTGGAAGCCGGTGTTTCCGGAGTTGCGGCGGTCCAGAGTGAGCTGGCTCGTCTCGGCGTCAAAGCTGAGAACTGTTGCGGCGCTCCCGTCCGGGGCGCCGAGCAGCCTGAAAGCAATGGTCCGGGCCGTGCCTGGCAGGATCTGGGCCTCGATCAGCTGGGCTGATCCGGGCACGGAGTCGGGCAGTGGCACCACGGAGTCCTTAACTTCGGCATCCTGGATAATGCTGGCAGGTTTTCCAGATTCCAGGGGAAGCACAGGCCGCTGCACCAGGCGTGGCAAACCCTCTACGGTTGCAAGTTCAACCTCGCGGGCAAGCGACATGCCGGAGCGCCACGGGGCCGTTGGCAAGGAGTTGGCATAGTCCCAGTTGTTCATCCAGCCGATCATGATGCGGCGGTTCTCCGGGACATTGCTGAAAGAGACCGCGGCGTAGTAGTCACGCCCCCAGTCGAGCCAGAGGCATTGCCTGAGATCCATGGTTCCGTCGGCACCGGGTGAAACGAGCGAATCAGGATCGGCAGTGAACTGCAAGCCATCGAAGTGGCCCACGAAGTACTGTCCTCCGGAACCACCGGCCACGGCACCTGGATTGACGTTAACCACCAGGACCCACTTGACGTTCTCCGGGTCGCCGTCGACGGGCAGCCGGAAGAGGTCCGGGCATTCCCATTCGCCTTCCGCCGAGTTCGCGGGGCCGAAAGTACTCAGGTATTCCCAGTCCTTCAGGTTCTCCGAGCGGTACATGACAACCTGCTGATGCTGGGCCTCCACGGCCACCATCACCCAACAGGACCCGGCAGATCCCTCGTAGCGGAACACCTTGGGATCCCGGAAATGGGCCGAGCCGCGGCCAAGCACCGGGTTGCCTGCATATTTGCTCCACGACATGCCGCCATCCGTGGAGAACGCGAGGGACTGGGCCTGTGTCCCCTGATGCGCCGAGCCTTCCTTGAAGGCGCTCGTGTAGATGGCCACCAACGCCGGCTCTTCGTCTGTGCCGAATCCTGATGTATTGCCGTGGTCCACCACGATGCTGCCGGAAAAGACGTCCTCTTCGTCGTCGCAGGCGATGGCAACCGGGTGTTCGGTCCAGTGCAGGAGGTCAGTCGAGGTGGCGTGCCCCCAGGACATGTTGCCCCAGACGTTGTCGAAGGGGTTGTTTTGGTAGAAGAGATGGTAGACGCCGTTGTGCCAAACCAGTCCGTTTGGATCGTTCAGCCAGGTGTTCTTGGCCGTGTAGTGAAGTATCGGACGCATCGTTGAGGCGGCGTCTTCGCCGGGGGCGGCACGGTGCGTTGTTGTTTCAGTCATCGGAGGTCTTTCGGGAGGGAAGCGACGGAATCGCGAAGAACCATGGGGCATGGAAGAACCGTGGGGTGGGTGGCGAACAGCTGCAGGTCGGTTTTCCCTTCGATGGCATCGATCAGGTTTTCCGTTGCCCAGGCACCCATTTCGTAGTGCGGCAGGGCGACTGTCGTCAGCGCTGGGTAAAGGTTTTCGGCAATGAGTTCCTGGTTGTCGAAACCGACGAAGGAGATGTCATCAGGAATCCGCAGGCCAAGTTCCGCAGCGGCCCGGTACGCACCCATGGCCATGCGGTCGTTGTAGCAAAACACGGCCGTTGGCCGGCTCTCGGATTTCAGCAGCCGCAGCGCCGCCTGGTAGCCACCGGGCATCTCCGAGATCTCGGACTGGACCAGTTCTTCGTGGAACGGCAGCCCGGCGTCTGCCAACGTCTCCTTGAAAGCCCTCAACCGGGAGTGGGTTGCGGGCACGTCGTCGGTGTTGTTGAGCATCCCGATCCGGGTGTGACCGGCGTCGATCAGTGTCTGCACTGCGGACCTTGCCCCGCCCACTTCGTCGGGGATGACGGAGGAAACAGTTTGGCTGATGTCTTCGGAGTCCACCAGGACTGCAGGCAGTCCAGCGAGGTTCTTGGGGACAGCCAGCTTCCGGTGATACATCGTGGCGTACAGGATGCCATCCACTTGCCGGTCCAGCAGATCCGCCACCTGGCTTTCCTTGGACTCCTGGGAGCTGGTGCTGGTGGAGTTGATGATCATGATGTTGTAGCCCCGGCGTTTCGCAGTTTCCTCTGCGCCCAGGATGATCCTGCCTGCATGCGGCGTGGTGGCGATTTCCTCGCTGATGAACCCGAGCATCCCTGAACGTTGTGTCCGCAGGGCCTGGGCCAGGCGGTTCGGGCCGTATCCCAGGCGATGCGCAGCCTCCTGGACCCGCTCCCTCGTTCTTGCGCCAACCCGGGCGTAGGCGACGTCGTTGAGGACGTGGGAGACGGTGGTGACAGAGACCCCGGCCTCTGCCGCCACATCCTTGATACCCACTGATCTATTCGTCATTGGTCCCCCACGTCCTCATGATGTTGGTGCTGATCCTGCGATCGAATCAGCATGTGCGGCCTGGAAATCGACTGTCGGTGTGGCCCTCAAGGCGTTGACAGCCCTGTCTGCAATAACCTGGGCGTCAGTTCCGGAATCAAGGATCGTATTCCGGGCAGATTCGGAATCGACCAGGACGGCCGTAACGGCGAGCCCGTCAGAAGCGCCCGTGGTCAGCAGGGCGTCCACCTGGGCGGAGAAGCAGGAATCACTAGACGTGGCGTGAACGTCCATCGCCACCACGTGGTTGTTGGAAACGAAGTTTCCAGTCCCCTCCAGCAACCGGATGATGACCGGCGTCGCACCTGTGGGACGGATGCTCTCTGCGTCGATGACCTCGGAGAAGTGGTTGCCCACCACAGAATTGTTGCTCCCGCTCACGCAGAGAAGCCCGTAAAGATCGTCCACCCCGTTATCGACTCCCAGGAAGGGTATCCAGGGCTCATGGTCACGCAGGAAGTGATTCGTTGCCACGAGGTTCTCCGAACTGTTCTCTGCGAGAACCACCATCCCGGGGTAGAACGAATGCAGCCGGTTGTTGGTGACGCTTGAACGCGTGACGCCGTCCAAATGGATGCTGCTGGCACCCCTGGGGAAGATGTTGTTCGCGGTTATCAAGAGCCCGCCATGGCTCTTGGCATAGATCGAGTGGCCCTTGAAACCTGCTCCGATCAAATTATCGGTGATCTTTGACGCCTGTCCCCAGCCGCGCAGCTCGATGCAGCTCCCGCATTCAGCGATGAAGTTATCGTGAATGGAAAGCGCGTCCGCGTTGTGGATGGTGAGGGCGTTCTCCAGGTAGATGAACCCCATCCCCGTGACGCGGAATGAGTCATTGGCGCTCGCCACGTAGATGCCGGTCTTGCCGTTTACATACGTGTTCTCCGGCGGCAGGTCCGAGCCATCAGGGGTGAAGTGCAAGCCGTCGATGCAGAAGTTGGAGAACTCCACCGAGCTGATCCGTGGGCTCCCGCTTCGCTCAACGTAGAAGGCGGCTCCCCTGGATTCGCCTGCGACCTCCCCGTCAGCGTCCTTGCTGTCAGCGTCCGCGTCCAGTGGAAGATCGACAATAACGCGACTTCCTCCGGGCCACAGCTCATGCAGATCAGCCCATTCGTCTTCGGGGACGTTGAACCGAATGCTCGAGGAAGTAAAGCCGTGCCCCGAACCCTCGATCCTGAGGAAGCTGATATCGATCAGCACCTGCGTACGGAGGTGGTAGTCGCCGGGCGGAAGGTAGATCACCGCTCCCGGCTTTCCTCCGTTGTTCACATCACTGGCTGCCTGCCGGGCCTTGACGTCGGCGATGATGCTGTTGATGACTTCACCGACGTCCTCGGACGGATTACCGACCGGCCACGTGGTCACGTCGTAGTAGTTGTTGCTTGACATAGCTTCTGCCCTTTTTGTGGTGTGGTTTCTCAGCCCTTGACGGCTTCTTAGCCTTTGACGGTTTCTCAGCCCTTAACTGCGCCGAGCGTCATGCCTGCGACGATCTTGCGCTGCAGGAGAAGGGTGAGAAGGATGACCGGGATCGAGTACACGGCGGCCAGCGCCGTCATGGATCCCCAGTCCAGGCCGAACTGGGTCTGGAAGTTCGCGATGACCACTGGAGTGGTCTGCGAGCGGATGGCGGTCATCAGCAGCGCGAAGAGGAACTCGTTCCATGAGGCCAGGAAAGCGAAGATCGCGGTGACGGCGATGCCTCCGGAAACCACCGGGATCACCACCCGCCAGAGCGCACCGAGCCTGCTGCAGCCATCCACGGTTGCTGCCTCTTCCAGGTCGCGGGGAACAGCCTCGAAGAAGCTGGACATGAGCCAGATGGAGAGCGGCAAGGAAATGGTGGTGTGGGCAATGGACAATGCGATCGGCGTATCCGCCAACCCTGCCGAGGCCATCATGGATGCCAGCGGGATACCGATTGCTACCGGCGGCACCATGCGGGTGACCAGTGCGGCCATAATGAACACCCGGCCGCTCGGAGTCTTGTAACGGGTGATGCCATAAGCCGCCGGGACAGCCAGCACCAGCGAAAGCAGGGTGCTGATGATCGCCGTCTGGATGCTGTTGATGAATGACGCCAACACACCGCTGCGGCCCAGGGCGTTCGCGTAATTCTCCAGCGTCCATTCCTTGGGAAGGATGGTGGGTGGAACGGCGATGGTGTCGATCGGAGTCTTGAAGGACGTAAACAGCAGGTACAGGAACGGGAAACCGTACAGCACCATGGCTGCGGCCAGCAGGATCCACAGGATGGTCCGCGTGCTGCGACGTCCAGCCTCGAGGCCTTCGCGGTTTACACCACGACGCTTGCGCGGGGCGCTTGGCTCTGTAATCCCCGACGGCGGCAGCACAGTTTTGCCTGTCGGGTCACCGGGTGTTTGCTTCGCTGCCTGGGTGTGCTCGGCTGCTTGGGTGTGCTTGGCTGCTGTGAGCCGGGCGACCATTGCTGAACGGCGCGGCCTGATGCCAGGAGCGGAAGCCGGTGTCCCGCCGTCGTGCGATGTTTCTGCGGCGCTCATCAGTTGTCCTTTCCTGGCCGCCAGATGGTGGCCACCGCGAAGAACGCGACGGCGAGCATCGCCAGCAGGTAGATGGTGCCCATGGCGCTGGCCAGGCCGGGATCGCCGAAGCGGATCATGGTCCGGTAGATCAGCAGGCTCATGGTTTCGGAAGCGGACTGCGGGCCGCCGTTGGTTTGGATGAGGATGGTGTCAAAGGCCCGGGCGGCATCGATTCCGCGGACCACCAGTGCCACGGCGATCACCGGGCGGAGGAGCGGAAGGATGATCTGGAACAGGAGCGCCGGTGCCTTGGCGCCGTCCAGGCGGGCTGCCTCGATGAGGTCGCCGGGGATGTTTTGGAGGCCGGCGAACAGGACCAGGCACATGAAGGACGTCGTGAGCCAGATGTCCGGGACGGCTACCGAGAACAGCACGATGTTCGGGTCCGAGAGCCAGCCGATCTGGTTGGGGTTGGAGAGGATGCCCGCTTGGTGCAGGATGGTCCCGATGAGGCCGAAGTTATCGATCATCAGGAACTTCCAGAGCAGGCCGGCCACGATCGGCGCAATCATCAGCGGGTAAAGGAAGACCGTTCGCCAGATCTGGGACTTGCGTCCGAGCGTGGTGAACAGGAGGGCCATCCCCAGGCCGAGCGCGAACTCGAGCGTCACCACCACTACTGTGTAAGCCAGGGTTCGCCAGCCGGCACCCATGAAGGCTTCGGAGGCGAACGCTGCAGCGTAGTTTTGGAATCCGACAAAGTCACGCGGGCCGCCCGCGATGGGCGAGATCTTGAAGAAGCTGTCTGCGACGAGGCGGAACAGCGGGTAGGCCACAAACACGGCCAGGAACAGTGCCGCTGGGGTCATCAGGTATAGGGCGAAGCGGCGATCGGAGATACGCACGATTTTCTCTTCTGTTTGTTGGGGCCGCGGCCGGCACTGGCTGAGTCGGCTGGTGCCGGCCGCGGAGTCTTTACTTGAGGAGGTCCTGGATCTGCTTCTTGGCGTCAGCCAGGAGGGTGGCGGAGTCGCCGCCAGCTACAGCCTTCTGCAGGAGCGGAACCAGCACGGTGTCCACGATCTGCTGCCACTTGGCTGTTGCCGGACGCGTTGCGGTTGCCTTGCCGTTGAGCGTTTCGATCAGCGGCTTGAAGCTCTCATAGCCCGGCTGGTTCTGGTACTTCTCAAACGCTGAGATGCGCGCGGCGAGTCCGAGGCTGGATTCCACACCCATGCTGTTGTAGTCGTACGCGCACTTGATGAACTTCTTGGCTGCATCCGCGTTCTTGGTCGCCTTGGGTACGGACAGGTACCACGGGCCCGGAACACCCGCGACGCCGGCGCTGCCGCCAATCATCGCTGCAGCTCCCACCTTGCCTGCTACGGGAGAGTCCTTGGGGATCTGCCGGTAGGCGTGGGCCCAGAAGCGGGTCATGGCGGTCTTGCCCTGGTTGAACAGGTTCTGTGCCGCTGCCCAGTCAACCTGTGCAGCACCCGGAGGGGCGTCCTTGGTGAGGCTGACGTAGAAGTCGAGCGCTTCCTTGTGGGCAGCGTTATCGATGATCACGTTGTTGTTCGCATCAAGGACCATCGGCGAGCCGGCCTGCAGGACGTGGGCAAGCCATTCCGTTTCCACGGCGCCCTTCACGTCCGTGCCATACATGCCGTCCTTGGTGAAGAATTCGGAGATGTCCTGGTACTGCTTCCACGTGGTGGGAGCTGCCAGGTCGTAGCCGTACTTTGCCTTGAAATCTGCCTTGTTCTTGGCGTCCTCGAAGAGATCCTTGCGGTACAGGATGATCTCTGCGTTGGTCCAGGCCGGCATTCCGATGAAGTGGCCGTCAACGTTGGCTTCCTTCACGAGGGCGGGGAAAATGTCCTTCTTGGCTTCATCGGTGAACAGTTCATCGATTGGCTGGACTGCATCCTTGAAGCTGGGGAGCCACACGGAGTCCAATGCCGCGACGTCGAAGGAGACATTGCCGGAGGAGAACTCACTGGAGAGCCGGTTGAACATGCCGTCATAGGGCAGTTCGACGAAGTTGACGTCGAGGCCGGTGTCTTTCTTGCATTGCTGGGCAACGCCTGTGAGCTCGGCGTGGCCTCCTGCTTCCACCAGGACATTGACTGTGCTGGATGCGCTTCCGGATGTTGGTGCGGGGCCCCCGGCACCGCAACCAGTAGCAGCGAGTGCGACGGCAGTGCAGAGGCCGCCGAGTGTGACGAGCCTGGAGATGGTCTTTCGAGTGGACATCGCTGTCGACTTTCTCTTGGAACGGGATTGAAAGAATCTTTGGGGATGGAGAATCGTTTTGCCAAAACGACTTGGCAACACAATAGGCCCGATTTCGGCAGTATGTCAAGCGTCACATTTTGGCCAGTTTGGCGCCTTGACGCCGCGGATGCGCCAGCCCTAGAGTCATCGACGCTAGCAGATAAACCGTTTTGGCATATTTTGGCCGATTTGGCAGTTTTTGGCATCCGCTGTGCCCAGTGGGCATCCCCTTCAAAGGAGAACGTATGAAACCCATCCCGGACATCAGCCGGCGAAGTGTGCTCCGCGCGCTTACGGCGTCGGCCGCCGTCGCCTTCGCCGTCGCGGCCACCGGCAACGCTGCTGCCGCAGCATCTGAACAAGTGGCCGCAGCGCCCGACGCCGGTACTCAGCCGCAGGGGCACCGTCACCTGATCGGCGTCCTGTAGACCGTCCGTCTATAGAGCAGCCCTCTGTAGAACCACCCGGAACCGCCGGAGGCATGCGGCAGCATGCGTCTAAGCGAGGCACGAGCGAGCATCAGAGCACGGCGCCGGCGGTTCTGGCCGCACTTAAAGAGAAGCAGCACAGTTCAGTCCCCCAACGATGTGAGGAGAACCAGCTTTGACCACCGTCTACGACGTCACCACCTGGAGCGTGCCAGGGAATCCGTCCGCCACCCCGTACAACGACATCGGGCTCATCATCAACAGCATCATCGCTGACATCAAGAGCCAACAGACCAACCAGGCGTCCAAGCCCGGTGCCGTGATCTACATCCCGCCGGGAGACTACTCCTTGAAGACCCGGGTGAATGTGGACATCAGCTTCCTCACTATCCGCGGATCGGGCCATGGCTTCACCTCGCTGAGCATCCGCTACAACTCCGGCAACACCTCGGGCTGGCACGAGGTCAACCCCGGTGCCAGCCGCGTGAGGGTGGAAAACACCGACGGGAACACGGACGCTTTCCGCGTTTACCGCACAGGCGATCCGCGGATCAGCGCGGTGGTGTTCGAGAACTTCTGCCTCGACGGTGTGTCCTTTGGCTCCAATGAGAACGACTACACCAACGGCAAGACCGGCATCCGCTTCGATTCGGCCAACGATTCCTGCCGGGTGGAGCGCATGGGAATGGTGTACCTCGAGCATGGGCTTGTTGTGAGGGACACCGATGCCCTGAGCGTCAGCAGCAACTTTCTTGCCGAATGTGGATCCTGCGTGGAGCTGACAGGATCAGGCCAGGCCTCGAAAGTCACTGACAACCTCATTGGCGCCGGCTTCGTGGGATTCTCGATCTTCGCCGAGGGACACATGGGCTTGCTGGTCACGGGCAACAACGTCTTTCCACGGGGCAAGAGCAGCGTGCACTTCAAAGACTGCACGCGCTCCTCCATCACGTCCAACCGTTTCCACGCCTTCTACCCCGGCATGGTGAATTTCGAAGGAAGCTGCACGGAAAATCTGATTGGAGCCAATCACTTCCTGCGGCAGATGGAACCGTTCGATCCCCTCAAGCCGTACAACAACGGCCTGGATGATCTCTTCGGCCTGGTGCACATCGCGGGCAGCAACAACACAGTGACTGGAAACCACTTCAGCTACGACGTCGCCTCCGGATCGGTCTCGCCGTCGGGGCAGACGCCTACCATCATTTTGGTGGCTTCCGGAAACAACAACTTCATCGCCACTAACAACACCGTCTCGGCCATCGCCGTGCACACCGTAGTCCTGGATGCATCAACTTCCGGGTCCAAGGTGCTGGACAGCGGCGATAGCAACCAGGTGGTGAGGTACGCGTCCAATTATGCGTTCAGGGCAACGCCGTAAACCGAACGCCGCAACAGCACGGCGTCATCGCACGGCATAAGTAACGACGACGGCGGGCGTCGCCCCACGAGGCGGTCCGCCGTCGTCATCCTGCAACGCAAGCCCTTGACGAAAGGTCTGTCAACGATGACAAGACGCACCAAAGCCTTAATGTCGATCGGGGCGGCCGTGGCTCTCACCGCTGCCTCATTCTCCTTCGCAGCCACCGCCCAGGCCACCGACCCGGATCCGTCCACCCAGCAATACCGCCCGTACCTGCACTACACGCCTGAAGCGAACTGGATGAACGATCCCAACGGCCTCATCTTCCACAACGGGAGATACCACATGTATTACCAGTACAACCCCAACGGGACGCGGTGGGGGGACATGAGCTGGGGCCACGCTTCCTCCACTGACCTGATCCACTGGGAGGAACAACCACTCGCCATTCCCCGGGGTTTCAACGGATCCGGCCAGGTCATCGAGGAAATCTTCTCCGGATCCGTGGTGGTGGACACCCAGAACACCAGCGGGCTCGGGACCCTCCAAAATCCGCCATTAGTGGCCATCTACACAAGCAATTACACCGGGGCCCACCCCACCCTCGCCGGTAAGCAAGCGCAGTCACTGGCGTTCAGCACTGACGACGGACAAACCTGGACCAAGTACGGCAACAACCCGGTCCTGAGCAGGAACACCTCCAGCTTCCGCGACCCCAAAGTCTTCTGGTACGACTCCCCCACCGGTCCGGACTACTGGGTCATGGCAGCCGTTGAAGCCGACGAGCACCGCGTCCTCTTCTATAAGAGCAACGACCTCAAGCAATGGAACTATCTGGATGACTTCGGTCCGGCAAATGCAACAGGCGGGCAGTGGGAATGCCCTGATCTGTTCCCCCTGGCCGTCGACGGAGACCCAAACAACGTCAAGTGGGTCCTGTCCGTGAACATCAACCCTGGAGCCGTTGCAGGCGGCAGCGGTGGACAATACTTCGTGGGAACCTTCAACGGCACTTCGTTCGCAGCCGAGAACATCGATCCCGCCAGTCAGCTTCCCCCCGGAAACGTCCTTGCCGGCTTCAACGGCGGCAACTACAGCGGCTGGAACGTCCAGAACGATCCGTCAAACAGTTCCGGGCCCTGGGGAAGCGCCCCCGCCTCAGGAAGCCTGTCAGGACAAATGGCGGTTACCGGCACCATCGGAGCCGGGCTGGTTAACGGCTTCCATGGCGGAGATGCTCCCGTGGGCACCATGGAATCAGCACCTTTCACGCTGGACAAGGACTACCTCAACTTCCTCGCCGGGGGCGGAAAACACCCGCAGGAAGCCGGGAAACAGTCGGGAAACCAGGCCCCTCCGGGCTACCTGCTGTTCGACGGCTTCGACTACCCCGGGACCTTCACGCAAGCCGGCTGGCAGCTCACCGGCGACTTCCAAGCGGCACTGAACCCGTCGACGTCGGGCGGTGAATTCGCCATCGGGAAACGGATCAACACTTTCGAAGGCGGCCCGTACCAGGACAATAACGTCGGCACTATCACGTCCCCCGAGTTTTACCTGACCAGCACCAACATCGGCTTCCTCCTGGGTGGCGGCAGCCGCACCAACGGAGAGCTCCAGGTTGAGCTGCTGGTGGGAGGGGTGCCGGTGCGCACCTCAACGGGCACCAATTCGGGCGACCTGAACTGGCAGAACTGGGACGTTTCCCCTTGGTACGGCCAAATCGCCCGCATCCGGGTTGTGGACAACGCGACCGGGCCTTGGGGCCACCTGACACTGGACAACATGGTGTTGGGTTCGGAGCCGGCGAAGCCCAGGAGTGCTGAAACCACCGTGAACCTTGTGGTCAATGGCCAAACAGTCCGTACCGCCACCGGCAACGACTCCGAACATCTGGAGTGGAACGCCTGGGACGTCAGCGCCTACAAAGGCAGCCAGGCCACCATCAAGATCGTGGACAACAACCGCGGCGGCTGGGGACACATCCAGGCCGACGAATTCGTTTCCTCGGATGCCTCCCACCTCGAGCAGCATGATTGGCTGGACTGGGGCAGGGACTACTACGCCACGGTGTCCTTCAACAATGCTCCAGACGGCAAACGCATCATGCTGGGTTGGATGAACAACTGGGACTACGGGCAGGACACTCCCACCACCACGTGGCGCGGAACCATGGCGTTGCCGCGTGAAGTCGTCCTGACCCAGACGTCCGAGGGCCCGCGGCTGCGGCAGCAGGTGGTGTCCCAAGCCGATGCCTTGAAGAACACGGCAGCAGCGTACACGGCGCCGGCCCAGGACGTCACGCCGGGAACAACTACACTTCCCATCACAGGTGATGTGGTCCAGGTCGACGCCGAATTCTCTCCGGGAACGGCGTCGGTGTTTGGCCTGGAAGTCCTCGACGACGGAACCGAAGCAACCCGGATCGGCTACGCTCCCTCCACGAAACGGCTCTCCCTGGACAGGACCAACTCAGGCAACGAAGGATTCCATCCAGCCTTCAGTTCAGTAGAGGACCCGCGGGTGGAGTTGATCAATGGCCGGCTTCGCCTGCGCCTGTACGTCGACCGTGCATCCGTGGAACTCTTCGCCCAGGACGGTCTGACCACCATCACGGACCAAGTCTTTCCCAGCGCTGGGGCGACCCATATCTCGGTCTTCTCAGAAGGAGGAACGGCACGGCTGGAAAGCCTGACGGTTACTCCCCTCAACCAGGCAATGTGGGGCGGCTGACCCGGCAGTGAAAGCTGTTCGGTAGTGGAAACTATGCCGGAGTGGAAACTATTCGGGAGGAGCACCGAGTTCCAGCGCGTTGATCTCCGCCCTCGCCATGCGGACCGTTTCGCGGTCTGTGACGGTATAGGCAGTGGGGTCGGCAGCGTCGTGTGCGCCAAGGGATATGGTTCGTTGACCCAGCGTAGAGACAGTTCTCTTGGCGGACATATGAACGGCCGAGAGGCCGGCCGCGTGCATCGCCGGAATGTCACCAAGCTTCAGTCCGCCTCCGGCCATGATTTCCAGGGCTCCCCCGGCCCGCTCCACCATCTCGGAAAGGTTGGCAAGGCCTGCACTTGCCGTGGCCTCGTGGCCAGACGTGAGTACCCGGGTGAAGCCGAGTTCCAGCAGTTGATCAAGGGTGGCCAACGGGTCCCGTGAATGGTCGATCGCTCGATGGAAGGTCAACTGCGCTTCAGGGTTGGCCTGCCGGGCAGAGTCCACCAGGCGTTGGACCGCGTGAACATCGATGTCGCCCTCTGCGGTCAGGGCGCCCACTACTATCCCGTGGGCGCCCTGAGCCAGCAGGTGACGTACCTCGTGCACCATGGTGTCCACATCCGAGGCGGAGTAGTGGAAATCGCCGGGACGGCATCTCACGAGCGGATGGATCTCAAGGCGTCCGGCAACGTGTTCAAGGCTGGCTTCCATGAGTCCTTGGCTCGGTGTGATGCCACCAAGTTCCAGGCTGCTGCAGAGCTCAATCCGGTCGGCACCTTCGGATGCGGCCGTACCGGCACCCGCCGCGCTCACCACGGCGATTTCAAGTTTCATGGTGAAACTCTACGCGCGGTAACGCTCCAGCTTTTCCTTCTGGTCCGCAGTGAGCCTGAGGACCCTCCCGGTGGCTTCCGCCACGAAGGCCAGGTGTGTAACGGCCTTGACGCAGTCTTCCCTTGTGACGGGGTCCTTGATGACGTAGTGAAGATCAAAGCTGGCCCCCTTGATGACGCCAACCCAAATCTCCACCACTGCCGGGATGTTGCGGTATTCCAACGTCCGCACGTACCGGACTTTGTGCTCCACAACCAACGTCATGGTGCCCTCTTCAACATCATTGAAGAGAGCCGCCGGCGGTTCGACGCCCGGAAGGCCCGCACCCCGGGGTGGCCCGAAAGCCGCGATTCGGGCTTCTTCGAGCATCCGTACGATTTGCACATTGTTGATATGCCCGTACGCATCCATGTCACCCCAGCGCATAGGTACGAGTACCTCAATGCGCTGGGGTGCCACGGAATCCTGGGCTTGCACCCCGGTACTCAGGGAATCCGCGCTCAGCTGTGCACCGCCGTCGAATCATCCACGGCGGTCTCTTCCTCACCGGCAAACTGGGACATGTAGAGGCGGTAGTAGGCGCCCTGGAGCACCAGCAGCTGGCTGTGGTTGCCCTGCTCCACGATCTGCCCGTTCTCCATCACCAGGATCGTATCGGCGTCGCGGATAGTGGACAAACGGTGGGCGATGACGAAACTCGTCCGGTCCGTGCGGAGCGCGGCCATGGCCTTCTGCAGCAGCAGCTCAGTACGGGTATCCACCGAGCTCGTAGCTTCATCAAGGATCAACAGCGAAGGATCGGAGACGAACGCACGTGCGATGGTAATGAGCTGCTTCTCACCGGCGCTGACGTTATTGCCTTCTTCATCGATGATCGTCTGGTACCCGTCCGGGAGGGCCCGGACGAAGCGGTCCACGTAAGTGGCCTTGGCCGCTTCCATGATTTGTTCCTCGGTGGCGTCCAGGTTGCCGTACCTGATGTTGTCGTAGATGGTCCCGCCGAAGAGCCAGGCATCCTGCAGCACCATGCCCACCTTGGACCGCAGCTCGGAGCGGCTGAGGTCCTTGATGTCCACGCCGTCCAAGGTGATGCGTCCGGCATTGAGCTCGTAGAAGCGCATTACCAGGTTCACCAGGGTGGTCTTTCCGGCCCCGGTGGGTCCGACGATCGCCACGGTGTGGCCAGGCTCCGCGCTGAAGGACAGGTCCTCGATGAGGGGCTTGTCCTCCACATAACTGAAGGAGACGTGCTCGAACTCCACGTGGCCATCGGTCTTGGCTGGCAGGTGGCGCGTACCGGTCTCTTCAACTTCTTCGTCGGCGTCGAGGAATTCGAAAACGCGCTCGGCCGAGGCAACACCGGACTGCAGCATGTTGGCCATGCCGGCGATCTGGCCGAGCGGCTGGGTGAATTCCCGCGAGTACTGGATGAATGCTGTGGCGTCGCCAAGGCTCATCGAGCCTGAGGCAACCCGCAAGCCGCCCACCACTGCAATGCCGACGTAGGACAGGTAGGACACGAAGTTCATGGCCGGGAAAATTACGCCGGAAACAAACTGGGCGCCGAACGAGGCCTTGTACAGGGCCTCATTGCGTTCATCGAAGCGCACCAGCATGTCAGCATCACGGCCAAACACCTTGACCAGGTCATGCCCGGAGAATGATTCCTCGATCTGGCCATTGAGCGAGCCGGTGTTCTTCCACTGTGCAGCGAAGAGCTTCTGGCTCCTGGCACCAATGACGCCGGCCATGACACCGGAGAGTGGCAGCGCGATCAGTGCGATCAGTGCCAGTTCCCAGGACACGATGAACATCATCACCGTGATGCCCAGCACCGTAAGCACCGAGCTGACCAACTGTGCGAACGCCTGCTGCAGTCCCTGCTGGACGTTGTCGACGTCGTTCGTCACGCGGGAGAGGATGTCGCCGCGCTGGCGGGTGTCGAAGTAGTTCAGCGGGAGCCTGTTGAGCTTTTCCTGGACGTCATTGCGGAGCTTCTTGATGACTCGCATGACGATCCTGTTGAGGAGCCAACCCTGCGCCCACAGGAAGATGTTGGCCACAAAGTACATCAAGAGCACGATCGAAATGAGGAACGTCAGTTTGGGGAAATTGATCCCGTTGGTGAGTTCCATCTTGGAGACCATGTCCGCAAAGTTCTCTTGGCCTTGCTGGCGCATGAGCTCGACGAATTGTTCCTGGGAGACGCCGGGCGGGAGCTGCTTGCCCATGACGCCGCCGAAGATCACGTCCATGGCACTGCCCAGAATCTTGGGCGCAATCACATTCAGGACCACCGAGACAACCACAAGGCCGATCACGATGTAGACGCCCACACTCTCAGGCTTTAACAAGCCCATGAGTCGCTTGGCCGATGGCCAGAACTCCTTGGCCTTCTTGGCGGGAACATCGCCGAACATACCGCCATCGGCTTCCGAAGGGACGTACTCCTCCTCTACGAAGTCGTCGTCATCAAGTGCCTCGGTTGCCACGTCTGCCTTGTCTGCCTCGTCTGAAGCCCGGGCATTCTTCGCGGCCTCTGCCTTGGCAGCCCAGCCACGCTTCTTCTGCTGGTTCTGCTCGCTCATGCGACTTCCTCTACACTCAGCTGGGATTCAACGATTTCCTGGTACGTGGGCGAAGTTTCCAGCAGTTCATCGTGCGTTCCGCGATCCACGATCCGGCCGTTATCCAGAACCAGGATCTCGTCCGCATCGGCAATGGTCGAAACGCGCTGGGCGACGATGATGACCGTCGCGTCACGTGTCTTGGCCTTCAGAGCTTTCCGGAGCCTGGCATCGGTGGCAACGTCCAAGGCTGAGAAAGAATCGTCAAACAGATAGACATTCGGCTTGGTGACCAGGGCCCTTGCAATGGAAAGGCGCTGGCGCTGGCCGCCGGACACATTGGTGCCGCCTTGGGCAATCCGCCGGTTCAGGCCGGATGACTTTTCCTCAACGAAGCCCTTGGCCTGCGCGGTCTCCAGCGCCTCCCAGAGTTCCTCGTCGGTGGCCTCGGGCTTGCCAAAGCGCAGGTTGTGCTCGATAGTCCCGGAGAAAAGATACGGCTTCTGCGGCACGGCCGAGACGCGGCTGGTGATCTCCGACGCGTCCATTTCGGTGACTGGGACGCCGTCGAGCAGGACATCACCTGAGGCGACATCGTAAAGCCGCGGGAGCAGGGAGACCAGGGTGGTCTTGCCTGCGCCGGTGGAACCAATGATCGCCAGGGTCTTTCCCGGCTCAGCGGTGAAGGAAATGTTGCTCAGCACCGGCGCCTCGGCTCCGGGGTACTTGAAGGTGACGTCGCGGAACTCCACGCGTCCCTTCTTTTCGGCCGGAACCACAGGGGACGTGGGGTTGTGGATTGAAGGCTCCACGTCCAGCACCTCGCCGATGCGGTCTGCACAGACGGAAGCACGGGGAATCATCATGGCCATGAAGGTTCCCATCATCACTGCCATCAGGATCTGCAGAAGGTACTGCAGGAAAGCCGTAAGCGAGCCCACCTGCATGTCACCGGAGTCCACACGTTGACCGCCGAACCACAGCACCGCCGCAGTGGACAAGTGCAGGATCATGCCGATGGCCGGGAACATAAGGACAAAGAGATTGCCGATCTTCACGGAGACGGCGGTGAGGTCCTGGTTGGCGTCACCGAAACGCTTGGCTTCATAGGGTTCGCGCACAAAGGCACGCACAACCCGGATACCAATGATTTGCTCGCGGAGCACACCGTTGATGGCATCGATCTTGGTCTGCATTGAACGGAACAGCGGCATCAGCCGAACCACGAGGTAGCCCACGACTGCCACCAGGAGGGGCACGGAAACCCAGACCAACCAGGACAGGCTAAGGTCCTCGCGGAGGGCCATGATGATGCCACCCACGCACATGATGGGTGTGGAGACCATGAAGTTCAGGCCCATCAGCACCAGCATCTGGACCTGCTGGACATCGTTGGTGCCGCGGGTGATCAGCGTAGGAGCACCAAAGCGGTTCACGTCCTGGGCGGAAAAACTGCTCACTTGGCGGTAGACGCTGCGCCGGAGGTCCCGGCCGATCGCCATCGCTGTCCGCGCACCGAAGTAGACGGCCGCGACGGCGGTGAGCACCTGAGCCAGTGCGACGGCGAGCATCAGCGCGCCGGTCCGCCAAATGAAGTCGGTGTCGCCGCGGGAGACTCCCTCATCAATGATTTTGGCGTTGAGGCTTGGGAGGTAGAGCGTGGCAATAGTGGACGCCAACTGAAATATGAGGACGGCCACTATCTGCGGCAAATACGGCTTGGAGTAGCGCCGTATAAGGGTGACAAGCATGCCCACGGGTCCTTAGAAAGAGTGCGTGAATGAAGTAAGAGAAGTGTTGCAGCAGGGGCTGACAGTATTAGCCTCCCTACTCTACGAAATCCGTTGCCTCGGCGAAACAACCTAGGGAAAAGATCATCCCAGCGGAGTATTTCCCGTGTCGGATGTGCTCCCGCAGGCGCAGGCACCACAGCCGCTGCARGCCGGACCAACCGCGGCAGGCCGGACCAACCGCAGCAGGCAACAAAAACGCCGGCTGGTCACCCAGCCGGCGCTTTCGCTCCCGCACTTGTTCGTCCCGCCCTCGTTCGCCACGCCCCGCGTAGTACGTCAGGAATTTCGAACGAGGGCAGGATCTGTGATGGTTAGCCCGCGTGCTTGCCGTGGTCCGAACGTGCTTCTATGCCTTGGAGGAGCATCAACGCCATGCGTTCCTGCTGCTTGCGTTCACGCTTGAGCTCCTTGCGGAGGGCGGCGAGCTTTTCCGCGGTATGGGCCTGCTGCTCCGCGACCGTCTGCTGCTCCCGCAAACGTGCCTGCAGCTCAACGTTGGCCCGGCTCAGCTGCAATTGCTGTTCGGCCAGGACGTACTGGGTGCGGGACACTTGTTCCTGCAATTCCTTGACGTCGGCAGTTGCCGGGGGACGTTCCTGGGTCAGGATCCGCGCGAATTCGAGGTCAAGATCGGATCCGGAGTCCGTGGCCTGCCCTTGGTGCTCCCCCACCGGAACCTGACGGCCGCCCCCTGAAACGGCGGGCTCGGCACCCAAGCGGCGTGCGCCGTCGTCGGACTTCCCAACCTGAGCGGCGCGGGCGTCAGCGGTATCCAGGGAAGTGGTATCCAGAGACATGGCAGCATCTCCGGACGCCGTCGCCACGAGTTCCTTCTCCGGTGCCGCGTCGACAGTGCGCCGCAGCGGGCGTTCCTTGATGAACAGCACGGCCAGGAGTGCCACTACGCTGATGATCGCGGAGATCAGGAAGATCTGTGCGGTGGCGTCCCCGTAAGCGGCGCGCATGATCTCAGCGATGGGCGCGGGCATATCGGCCAGGTCCATGCTGGCACCGGACCCGCCACCTTGAACCGGAATGCCGGCGGCGGCCATCCCTTGAACGGCCAGGTCCTTCACGTGGTTGGACATGATGGCACCAAGTACGGATACGCCGATTGCACCACCAACGGAGCGGAAGAAGGCCACTGAGGCACTGGCCGTTCCAATGTCCTTGGCCTGGACCGTGTTCTGCACGGCGAGCACCAGGTTCTGCATGAGCATGCCCAAGCCGAGGCCGAACACACCGGTGTAGATGGCAACGATCCACAGTTCAGTGGTGTGGTCCATGGTGCCGGCGAAGGCGAGGCCGCCGATCAGGAGCACGGAGCCTGCGATCAGGAACCGCTTCCATTTGCCAAAGCGGCTGATCAGGACGCCCGATGCCACAGAACCAATGAGGTTGCCGGCGATCATTGGCAGCGTCAGCAGGCCAGCCTCAGTGGGTGTGGCTCCACGGGCAACCTGGAAGTACTGGCCGAGGAACGTAGAGGATCCGAACATGGCGATACCGACCGCGATCGACGCGATGATGGCAAGAGCTGTGGTGCGCTCGGAGATGATCTTGAGCGGAATGATCGGCTGGGCAACCTTGGTTTCCACCAGCACCAGCAACGCCAGCAGCACTACGCCGCCGCCCACCATGAGGGCTGACTGCCAGGAGAACCAGTCGTAGTAGTCCGGGTTGCCGGCGAAGGAAACCCAGATCAGGAGCAGGCTTACGCCGGAGGTCAGCAGGATGGAGCCGAGCCAGTCGATCTTGGCAGGACGCTTGATGTGCTGGATCTTCAGGGTCACCTGAAGCAAAATGAGCGCAATCACAGCCAGTGGCACGCAGACGAAGAAGGTCCAGCGCCAGCCGAGCGGGCTGTCCACAATGAAACCACCCAGCAGCGGGCCGCCGGCAGTGCCCACCGCCATCACGGCACCCATGTAGCCGGAGTACTTACCACGATCCCGCGGCGGGATCATGGAACCGATGATTGCCTGGGCCAGGGCGGTGAGGCCACCCATGGCGATGCCTTGAATGACACGCGCAGTAAGCAGCAGCGGAATCGTCTCGGACAAGCCGGCCATGACGGAGCCCGCCACGAAAATAATGATGCTCAGCTGAACCAGGAGCTTCTTGTCGAAGAGGTCAGCGAGCTTTCCCCAGATGGGTGTAGTGGCTGCGTTCGCCAGCAAAGCGGCGGTGATGACCCAGGCGAAGTCAGTTTGCGTGCCCTTGAGTTCGGACATGATGGTTGGCAGCGCATTGGCGACGATTGTGCTGCTGAGGATCGCGGTGAAGAAGGCAGCGAGAAGACCTGTGAGGGCTTCCATGATTTGCCGGTGGGTCATGGGTGCTGCGGTATTCCCCAGGGCGGCATTCTGAATTGGTGTGGCCATGCGTGGCTCCTAAGCTGTGTGAGTCGTCGTAGTGGAGCCGGCCGCCGTTGCCCGGATTGAGTCCTTGAGGGACGTGGTGAGTTTGTTGATGACCTGGGAGGCCTCGAGGGCGTCAGCCTCGCTCCAATCCGCCAGGTAATCCCGCAGCCTCACGCTGCGTTGTTCTTCGAAGTCGCGCAGCTTCGCCGCACCATCCTCCGTCAGGGCAAGGAGCTGGGCCCTGCCGTCCGCCGGATCAGGCCGCCTGGCGACGAAGCCAAGTTCCTCCAGTTCGGCCACATGCCTGCTCAGGACCGGCGCGCTGACGCCCAGGCGGGCAGCCAGTGCTGTTGCCCGGGTCTCCCCCTCGCCGATAAAGCGCATGACGCCTTGGACCGCCATCCCGACGTCGGGAACGCGGGCCATGTGGGCGGTTACCACGCAGCGCAGAGTGCGCTGGAGGTCGAATATTTGATGCACAAGATCGGTTGCTGTGGCAGAACCGACGGACATGGAAAACACCCCTTTTTTGTTTGCCTAGAGCAACTATAACTCATATTGATTGCTTTGGGAAACTAAAGAAACGACTGGACCCTTAAAAGCATCAAGCCCCGCACGGATAGCGTGCGGGGCTTGATCTTGGGTACCTAGTGGTCCAGGTGGGTGGGGCCGAACATCTTCAGCAGCGTCTCAACCACGACGACGTTGGGGCCGTCAGCTTCGAAGGACTCCTTGAGAGCGTCCCCCACTTCCTCCGGTGGCACCCGGCGGGCCGGAACACCGAAGGACTCGGCCAGCTTGACGAAATCCGGTCGTGCAAGCTCGGTGGCCGTGGCCTTGCCGAAAGCGCCCACCATGTATTCGCGGAGGATGCCGTAGCCGCCGTCGTCCACGATCAGCCAGGTGACCGGGATGTTGTGCTGCTTCGCCGTGGCAAGTTCGGAGATGGAGTACATGGAGGAACCGTCACCGGATACGGCAAGCACTCGACTCGGTTTGCCGGTGGTTTCCAATCCCACGGCGCCGCCAATGGCTGCCGGGAAACCGTAGCCGAGGCCACCAGCACCCTGCGCGGAATGGAACTGGCCCTCGCGAGCATCCCAGCAGCTCCAGCCCCAGTACGCGGAGATGGTCATGTCCCAGAACGTCTGCATATCAGCCGGGACAGCCTCGCGGATGTCGGCCATGAACTTCAGTTCCTTGGCCAGGTCCTGTGATTCCAGGCGGGCCTTCACCTTGGCCAGGGTTCCCTTCACCAGGTCCTCAGGTGCGGTGCCATGCCAGGAACGTGTCACCGTGTCAGCGGCACCGGCTGCTGCGAGAGCTTCGTCCAGGGCTGCGAGCGCCTGCCCGGCGTCGGCACGGATGCCCAAACCTGGACGGTTGGATTCGAGGACGCGAGGTTCGGCGTCGATCTGGATGATGCGGCCGCGGGGTTCGAACGTGAAGTAATTGGAGGTCACTTCACCCAGGGATGAACCGATGACGATGAGTACGTCTGCATCTTCCAGGACGTCGCTCATGTACCGGTCCTCGATCCACGACTGCAAGGACAACTCATGCTTCCACGGGAACGCTCCGTTGCCGCCCGGGGTGCAGATCACCGGTGCGCGCAGCTGCTCGGCAATGGAGAGCAGCGACTTCTCAGCCCGGCCACGGCGCGTACCGCCGCCTGCGATGATCGCCGGACGTTCCGCCGTCGAAAGCCACTTCACGGCCTCGCGGATCAGCTCGACGCGTGGAGGGTTGTCTGCTGCCTCGGCGAGCGCGTCCTCCACCGGCGGGACCATGATCGGATCCAGCAGGACGTTCTGCGGGATCTCGATCCATACGGGGCCCTGTGGTGAGGAAATCGCCTCGGTCCAAGCGTCCTGGATGGCCGACGGGATGCCCGAGGCATGCTGGATCAGTCGCTGGCTCTTGGTGACGTTCGCAGCCGAAGCCTTCTGGTCATCCAATTGATGCAGCATTCCCTTGCGGCGAGCGCCAAGGCCCTCAAGCGGAATCTGGCTGGCAACAACCACCATCGGAACACCGGTGGCGTAGGCCTCCTGCAAACCAGCAAGGGAGGTCAGCGCGCCGGGACCGGTGGACAGGAACAGCACGCCCACTTCGCCGGTGGCGCGGGAGTAGCCATCAGCTGCGAATGCCGAATTGTTCTCCACTCGCGAAGACACGAAGTGCAGGTTGCCGCGGCCCATGGCGTCAAAGAGACCCAAAGCGTGCTGGCCCGGGATGCCAAAGACCGTCTTCGCGCCAAGCGCTTCGAGGGTCTCGACGACGAGGTCCCCACCGTTGCGCTGATCAGTGCCCTTGGTGGGCGCGCCAGTGCCCGGATCGAAATCGATCATCGCGTCTCTCCAGCCGTGCCGGTTGCCTGGGCGAGGTCCGCGATGCGTGCCCCCAGGGCCTGCTGGGCGTAGCCGTTCGGAGCGCCGTGACGATCACCTGCAACCGCGGTGTCTGCCATGAGGGTTACCAGTTCATAAGCAACGTGGCTGCCGGCAACGCCAGTGATTTCGGCGTGGTCATAAGCCGGGGCAACTTCCACGATGTCGGCACCAACGAGATTCATGCCCCGGAAACCACGGATGATCTCGAGCAGTTCACGGCTGGTGATGCCGCCGGCTTCGGGGGTACCGGTGCCGGGCGCGTGTGCCGGATCCAGGACGTCGATGTCCACCGAGATGTACAGCGGACGGCTTCCGATGCGGTCGCGGATCTTGGCCACCGTCTCCAGGACGCCCTGGTAGTAGACGTCAGCAGAGGTGACGATTCCGAAGCCAAAGCGGTGGTCGTCGTCGAGGTCTTTCTTGCCGTACAGAGGACCGCGGGTGCCCACGTGACTGATGGCCTCCGTGTCCAGGATGCCTTCTTCCACAGCGCGGCGGAACGGCGTACCGTGCGTGTATTCAGCGCCGAAGTAGGTGTCCCAGGTGTCCAGGTGTGCGTCGAAGTGGAGCATGGCCACGGGCTCACCGGCACGCTCCGCTGCTGCCCTCAGGAGCGGAAGGGCGATGGTGTGGTCGCCACCGAGGGTGACGAGTTTGCTGCCGTTGGCGGTGAGGTCCAGCGCATTCTGCTGGATGGTCTCGATAGCCTCGTTGATGTTGAACGGGTTCACCGCCATGTCGCCAGCATCTGCCACCTGGATGTTCTCGAACGGGCTGACATCCCAGGCAGGGTTGTACGGGCGCAGCAGACGGCTGGCCTCACGCACATGGTTCGCGCCAAAGCGGGCGCCGGGCCGGTAGGAAACACCGGAGTCAAAGGGCACGCCAACAACCGTGACGTCAGCCTTGGATACCTGGTCCAGGCGGGGCAGGCGCGCGTAGGTGGCCGCACCGGCGTAGCGCGGAATGCGGGACGAATCGATGGGACCAAGGTTCCCGTTGGCCTCAATACGGAGCTCTTCCAAAATGCGCCACTCCTTAGTGGATAGGTCGAGATGAATCAGTAACTGTGACACCCATCATACACTCAAAGTTTCCTAATAAGCATCACCTGTTTACAAGTTGCTTCTATCGGTGAGCTCATGTGAGATGCCGGTCACATGAGGCGTAAAGATTCCATAAAAACCGGGGTTGAGCCGCTGACGGCGGCCATACGCTCCTTGCCTAAGCAGCACACTGCTGCCCGAAAGGACAACGTGACCACCCTGACCAGGCCGCCGGCCGATCCTGCAGACCGACTCAAAAAGGCATTCCACCTTAAATCGTGGCTGCTGGAAGGAATGCCGGATACCTCGGGCAAGCGGCAGGGTCCGCACGGACAGCCAGCGGAAGCCCACAAACCGCAAGCTTGGTGGAAGGTCATGTGCCTGACGGGCCTGGACTACTTCTCGACTCTGGGCTACCAGCCTGCAATCGCTGCCCTGGCTGCCGGCTTGCTGTCGCCGTTGGCCACGCTGCTCCTGGTCTTCGTCACCTTGGCTGGCGCACTGCCTGTATACCGTCGCGTTGCCAGGGAAAGTCCTCGGGGCGAGGGTTCCATTTCCATGCTGGAGCGCCTGCTTCCTCGATGGGGCGGCAAGTTGTCCGTCCTGGCGCTCCTCGGTTTTGCGGCCACGGACTTCATGATCACCATCACCCTCTCCGCCGCCGACGCGACTGCGCACCTCATTGAGAACCCCTTTGCTCCGCACTTCCTGGAAGGCCAGCAGGTTGTCATCACCCTGGCCCTGATTGCAGGACTGGGCATCGTCTTCCTGCGCGGATTCAAGGAAGCCATCAACGTGGCCGTCGTCCTGGTCGCCGCGTTTCTGGCACTGAATCTTGTGGTCGTCATAGTTTCCATCAGCCATGTCTTCACGGAGTCCCGGGTCATCTCAGACTGGTGGACGGCGCTGAACACATCCCACGGCGATCCCATACTGATGATTGCCCTTGCGCTGCTGGTATTCCCACGATTGGCCCTGGGCCTCTCCGGGTTCGAGACCGGCGTCGCAGTCATGCCACAGATCAAGGGCCATGCATCCGACACTGAGGCCAACCCGGCCGGCCGGATCAAGGGCGCACACAAGCTCCTGGCGACGGCCGCCATCATCATGAGCTCGTTCCTCATCACGTCCAGCTTCACCACCGTCATGCTGATCCCAGCCGCAGAATTCGAACCCGGCGGCAAGGCTGATGGGCGTGCCCTGGCTTTCCTCGCCCACAAGTTCCTGGGCGACGGATTCGGCACGGTCTACGACGTCAGCACCATCGCTATCCTGTGGTTTGCCGGAGCCTCGGCGATGGCGGGCCTACTGAACCTGGTCCCCAGGTACCTGCCGCGTTACGGCATGGCTCCAGCATGGGTACGCGCACTGCGTCCACTCGTCCTGGTCTTCACAGTCATCGCCTTCATCGTGACGATTATTTTCCAAGCCGACGTCAACGCACAGGGTGGCGCCTATGCCACGGGTGTACTCGTCTTGATCACCTCCGCCTCCATCGCCGTGACACTGTCCGCCCGGCGAAAGAAGCAGCGGGCACAGGTCATCGGCTTCGGCGTGGTTTCCTTGATCTTCATCTACACCACGGTGGTCAACTCGATCGAGCGTCCGGACGGCCTGAAGATCGCCGCACTGTTCATTCTGGGCATCATGGTGGTGAGCTTCATATCCCGGATCCGGCGTGCCTTCGAGCTCCGGGCCACCCATATCAAGATGGACCAGACTGCACTCGAATTCACTGCGAACAACGTCGACGGACCGGTCCGGATCATCGCCCATGAACCAAAGCACCTCAGCGCCGGGCGGTACCGCGAGAAGCTCCAGCACGCGCAACAGGCCAACCACCTGCCGTTGGATTGCGATGCGGTGTTCATCGAGATCATCGTGGACGACAGCTCAGACTTCGAGCAGGAGCTCCAAGTAGTGGGCAAAAAACGACACGGGTTCAAGATCCTGGAAGTCCACAGCAACAACGTGCCCAACACCCTTGCCGCCGTCTTGCTTCACATCCGCGACGTCACCGGTTTCATGCCGCACATCTACTTCCGCTGGACCGAGGGCAACCCGATCTCCAACCTCAGCAAGTTCCTGTTCTTCGGCGAGGGCGAGATCGCGCCGGTGACCCGCGAGGTACTGCGGGAAGCTGAGCCGGACATCACTCGCCGCCCTTGGGTCCACGTGGGCTAACTTCGCCTAGCGGCTCGCTGCGGGGACCAAAATCCAGAGCACCTCGACGGTTTCGTCCGTGGGATTGACCCAGGTATGGGGTTCCCTGCCCGGGAAGGAGAGCGTGTCGCCTTCTTCGAGGTCATACTCCTCGTTGGTCAGGATGAGTTTGATGCGTCCCTTGACCACGTGGAGGACGTCTACGTCGCAGTCCACGGCGTAGAGCTCGTTCTCTCCACGGCCCCGCGGTTCGATAGTGGCCTGAAGGATCTGCAGGCGCCGCTCCGAGCGGGCAGTTAACAAGCGCTCCACAATGCCCTGGCCACCCAGGGAAATCCGGGGACCGTCGTCGCGCCTGGTGAGGTGCGTTTCCGGAGCGGCAAACAAGTCTCCCACCGAAACTGACAAGACCTGGCAAAGGGTTACGAGGGAAGCGACCGACGGCGATGTCAGGTCCCTCTCGACACGGCTGAGGAAGCCCTTGGTCAGCCCCGTGGCGTCCGCCACTTGTTCGATGGTGAGGCGCTGCGCCTGACGGGCTGCGCGGATTCTGGAACCAATGGCAACGGGAACGTTGCTTGGTTCAACGGGGAGAGCCTTCATTCACGAACCTTTCAGGCCTGTCATTGGGCCCTGTCATTGCAGCAATAGTAGCGGGATCCCGGGCAGTGAGAGCCACAAACAGCCCAACGATGACCAAAGCCCCTTGACTGTTACTCCGATCACAACATATCCTCATAGGCAACAAGTGTTGTCTGTGAGGCACACAACACGAACCCAATCTCCCATCATCAGCACGGAGACTTCGGCGATTCCCAGGAGTATCGTCGAAAACCCCAACCTCCGTGCACCAGCTCCAAGGAGCCACTCATGGACTCATCGTTCATAAACATCGCCATTGTGGTGGTGTACCTGCTTGCCATGCTTGCATTCGGTTGGTGGGGCAAGTCCCGCACCAAGAACAACAGCGACTTCCTCGTGGCCGGCCGCCGTCTGGGCCCCTTCCTTTACACCGGAACCATGGCCGCAGTTGTCCTCGGTGGCGCATCCACCGTCGGCGGCGTCGGCTTGGGTTACAAGTTCGGCATTTCGGGGATGTGGCTCGTCGTCGCAATCGGCGCCGGCGTCCTCCTCCTGAGCCTGCTCTTCGCCGGCACCATCCAGCGCCTGAAGATCTACACGGTCTCCCAAATGTTGAGCCTTCGCTACGGCAGCAAGGCCACGCAGACATCCGGCATCGTGATGCTGGCCTACACCCTCATGCTCTGCGCCACGTCCACCGGCGCCTACGCCACCATCTTTGTCGTCCTCTTCGATTGGCCGCGCTGGATGGCGATCGCCGTCGGCGGTGCAATTGTGCTTGTTTACTCGACCATCGGTGGCATGTGGTCCATCACCCTGGCCGACCAGGTCCAGTTCATCATCAAGACGGTGGGCATCTTCTTCCTGATGCTCCCCTTCGTCATGAACGCAGCCGGAGGACTCGACGGCATCCGTGAACGCGTCGATGCGAGCTTCTTCCAGATTGACGGAATCGGTGTCCAGACGATCATCACGTACTTCGTCGTCTACACACTCGGACTCCTGATCGGCCAGGATATCTGGCAGCGCGTCTTCACCGCCAAAACTCCCAAGGTTGCACGCTGGGGCGGAGCGACGGCCGGCGTTTACTGCATCCTCTACGGTGTGGCTGGCGCCTTGATCGGCCTGGCTGCCCGGGTAGCACTCCCCAACATCGATGTGGCAAGCCTTGGCAAGGACGTGGTGTATGCCGAAGTGGCAACGAACATCCTGCCCATCGGCATCGGCGGCCTTGTCATGGCCGCAGCTGTTGCAGCCATGATGTCCACCGCTTCAGGTGCCCTGATTGCCGCCGCCACCGTGGCTCGCGCAGACGTTGTTCCGTTCGTGGCCAGCTGGTTCGGCAAGACCATCAACACCGACGACACCGAAAACCCTGAGCACGACGTCAAGGCCAACCGTTACTGGGTTCTTGGCCTGGGCATCGTTGCGGTGCTGATCTCCATGGCCGCGCAGGACGTGGTGGTTGCCCTCACCATTGCCTACGACATCCTGGTGGGCGGCCTCCTGGTCGCGATTCTGGGCGGCCTCGTCTGGAAGCGCGGAACCGGTATCGCTGCTGCCTGGTCCATGGCAGTGGGCTCCATTTTGACTCTGGCCTTGCTGATTCTTTTCGCCACTGGACTCATCCCGAGCGTCGACGGCGTCTACGCCAACGAACCCATCTACTACGGCCTGGCTGCCTCGTTCGTGGCGTACGTCGTGATTTCCCTCCTCACGCCGCCCACCGAACCGGAAGTTCGGGCGGCTTGGGACAAGCGCGTGGCCGGTGCGGTCTCTGACGAATTGCCCCTGGAAGCCCACCCCGTCAGCAGCCACAACGCCAGCTGAACGGCCCAGCCCCAAGTAATGTTCGACGGCGGCGCCGCCCCTTTTCGGGGCGGCGTCGCCGTCGCGCTTTACCTTAGGCTCCCGAGTTACGGGGCCCGCGTCGAGGACGCTCAGAATTCTTCATCTTCTTCCCCACGGAATTCTTCGGTTTCATCCAGGGGGACAACGCGCTCGTCGTCATCCGGGACGTCGATTTCCTCCACCCAGGGTTCGTCGACTTCCTGGTCTTCGCTGTAGTCGTACGCGGGGTCTGACTCGATGGTCTCCCGTTCCGGGTGGTTGGCGTGCGGTTCGGTGGTGTCCATGCTGCAACCTCCGTCTGGTGGGCTGGCAACCAGCCTGCTGACCGAGTACGGGGAGGGCCCCCGCCCCTGTCCTTCCATCTGAGCACTGTGCTTGAAGAGGGTCAAGGCATGCGTGGATCGCGCCCAAAATTAAGGCACGCCGAACATTCCCGCTAAGGAATACCGGCCAAAAATCGGCGCCAATAAGCGGTACAGTGGGCGTTGCAATGGGGCCGCAACTACCCCACCCAGCACAGGAGAGAAAGTGCAAAAGCACCAGGAATCCCACGGTTCGTCGAGCCCCGCTCCGGACCCCGCCCCCGGATCCGGAACACCGCCCCAACCCGTCCCGCCCACGCCTGCGGACATCAGGCGCTGGCGTCAATACCTGGCCGATGAGCGTGCCGAAGCCGCCGTCTATCGGGAGCTCGCCCAGCGTCGTGACGGCGAGGAACGCCAGATCCTGCTCGCCTTGGCCGAGGCAGAAGGAAGGCACGAGGCACACTGGCTCAAGCTCCTCGGAGAACACGCCGGAATGCCCAAGGGTGCCTCCACCCGTAGCCAGCTACTTGGCTTCCTGGCACGGCACTTCGGCTCCGTCTTCGTGCTCGCGTTGGCGCAGCGCGCGGAAGGCCGCTCCCCTTACGGTGCCGAACCCGCCGCGACCCCTGCCATGGTTGCCGACGAACAAATCCACGAAGAAGTTGTCCGCGGCCTTGCTACGCGCGGACGTAACAGGCTCTCCGGTACCTTCCGTGCCGCTGTTTTTGGTGCCAATGACGGCCTGGTCAGCAACCTTTCGCTGGTCATGGGCATGGCCGCAACCGGCGTTCCCAGCCCGGTGGTCCTCATGAGCGGTGTGGCCGGATTGCTGGCCGGCGCGCTGTCCATGGGCGCCGGTGAGTACGTTTCGGTCCGCTCGCAACGGGAGTTGCTCAACGCCACGCTGCCCACGCAGGCTACCCTCACTGCTGCCCCTTCTCTGGACATCGAGCACAACGAGCTCGTGTTGGTTTACCTGGCCAGGGGCATGACCCGCGAGGCCGCCGAGCACCGCGCCGCCGAACGCATGGGACTTTTCAGTTGCGACTGCGATCCCAGCCTTTCCTTGCAACCGGAGAAGGAGCGACCCGCTGACGACCACGAAACCGTGGGGTCTGCCTGGGGCGCTGCGATGTCCAGCTTCTGCTTCTTCGCCTCTGGTGCCATCGTGCCCATCCTTCCGTTCATTTTCGGCATGACGGGTGTGGCTGCGCTGACAGTAGCCGCGGTGCTGGTGGGGATCGCGCTGCTGGCGACTGGCGCCGTCGTCGGACTGTTGTCCGGGACCTCACCGCTGAGCCGCGGCTTCCGGCAGTTGGCGATCGGCCTGGGTGCTGCGGGCGCCACATACGCGCTTGGCCTCGCGTTCGGAACGATGATCGTCTAGGCGGTAATGTTGGTTCGTCCTCCGCGCGGCCCCGCGTGACCGGGGCGTAGGGAATGGAGAACCGTGGATTCGGAGCAGCCGCCGTTGCGCGCGCCAAAACACCGCCGTGCGGGCACAACCCTCCGAATTCTTCGTGGCGTCCTCATGGCCGGTGTCGCCGCCGTCGTGGCTGTCCTTGTCAGCGGTTTGCTCCACGGCGATCCGCGAATCGTCGGGCTGTTTCCGGGCGTGGCCCTGCCCAATTCGCCCAAGAGCGAGCCGATTCAGCAGACCCCGGCCCGTGCCCTGGACGCGCCGCCGCCAGGAATCGAGGAGGCGGACGCCCCGCTGGCGTCGCCCCCGCCGCCGGCCAACGCCAGCGATTCATACAAGTTCCTGGCAACCAACGACGACGGCACCCCGGTTGGGTACTCGCCGTGCCGACCCTTGCACTACGTAGTAAACGACGCCACTGCGCCTCAGGGTACGGATGCACTACTTGCCACCGCAATCGCCAATATTTCCGCGGCGTCCGGAATCCAGTTCGTCAACGATGGCAGCACCGACGAACTCCCCACAGCGAAACGCGAACCGTACCAACCGTCCAAGTACGGCGACCGGTGGGCGCCCTTGCTGATTTCATGGACCACACCTGAGACGGCTCCAGCGCTGGCTGACAGCGTCATCGGTACGGGCGGCAGCACCATGTACTCACTGAATAATGGTGCCAAGAGCTACATCACGGGCAGCCTGGAGCTCGACACCCCGCAAGTGACGGAGCTCCTTGCCGAGGAGGGTGGTTCGGACTACGTGCTGGCCGTCATGCAGCACGAACTGGGGCACGTCATGGGTTTGGATCATGTTGATGATCCCATTCAGCTGATGTACCCGGAGATCGGCGCCCCTGACGGATTGGCCGCCGGCGACCTGAACGGCCTCCACCTCCTGGCCTCGGCTCCTTGCCGCAAGGACATCTGAAGCTCCGAAGCTTGGCCTCACCGCCATGGACTCACCGCGCCATCGGTTCTATCCTGACGGAAGCGGCCGACGGCGGCGCTCACCGTCCGATTGGGCCGTCCCGTGAGGGGGTTCGATGGAACCTTATGGGTCGCCAGAGAGGCCAGACCCCTATCCCCCGCCGCCTTATCAGCAGCATGCCACGCCGCCGCCCAGGCCGCCCATCAAACACAGCAGCATCGCGGCCATCCTGTTCCTGTTCGGCATCCTCGGTTTGGTCTGCGCGGGCGCCTACTTCAGCGGCGAACTTCAAAGGTTCTGGTCCGATTCCACGACGCAGAGCCAGGCGCCGCACCCCGGGCTGGTTCCCTTTGGCCAGCGTCAGGATCCACTGCCCGGCTTTGAAGAAGCCGACGCGCCACTGGGGACGCCGGCGCCATTGCAGCGAACCAGCACTTCCTACAAATTCCTGGCCGTCAAAGCAGACGGAACTCCCCTGGCATACTCCCCTTGCAGACCGATCCACTACGTGGTCAACTCGGATCTGGCCCCAACGAGTTGGTATTCCATGGTGGAGGACGCCGTCCGGCAGGCCAGCCTCGCCTCCGGGCTGCAGTTCATTTATGACGGTCCGACGTCCGAATTGCCCACCACCAACAGGGCCGGCTACCAGCCCACAACATACGGTGACCGGTGGGCGCCTGTGCTCATTGCCTGGACTACACCGGAGCAGGTGCCTCGGCTGACCGGGCAAACGGTCGGCTTGGGCGGAAGCTCTTCCATCGGCCTGAGCAACGGCTATAAGGCTTACGTGACTGGCTCGGTATCGTTGGATGCACCCCAGTTCGCCGGGATCATGGACTCGCCCCAAGGCAAGGAAGTGGGCACAGCTGTGATCATGCACGAACTCGGACACGTTCTTGGTTTGGACCATGTGGATGACCCGCGCCAACTGATGTACGACCAAGCCTCGTGGGTTCGCGAGTACGCCGCCGGGGACAAGACGGGCCTTGCCCAACTCGGCTCCGGCCCCTGCAGTAAGGATTTCTAGCCCTTCCAGCAACTTCTAGCTGTATTGACCATGGACGTTAGGGACACTCGGCGTGGTTAGGTGACAAAAAGAAGACMTCCGAGTGGAGTGGGGCTTGTCTAAGAGGTCTAAGAGTCCGCTTCACAAGGAGGTCTTCAATGTCCCATGCTAACGCGATCTTGACTCCGAAGGGC
>NZ_JBFRDV010000019.1:0-128740 GCF_052113945.1 Paenarthrobacter sp. RAF54_2 | reverse complement strand
GGACATCCTGGGATCAACGCTCGGTTATCAACTCCCCCAGGCTTATCGCAGATTCCTACGTCCTTCTTCGGCTCCTAATGCCAAGGCATCCACCGTGTGCCCTTAAAAACTTGACCACACAAAGATCAAAAACTTACTCGAGAGAACCAYGACCACAAGGGCCAGGTTCATTCATAAGAAATTGCTGTAAGAACACACACAAGTGTGTGTTCTAGATGCTCGCGTCCACTATGTAGTTCTCAAACAACAACCCCATCAACCAGACCACCACCACCCACAAAGGGAACAGACGGTAAGTACCGGAAGCAGGAACAAAAGAAACACCAGAAGATGCTCTCTGCATTGCTGCAAAAAGGTCCTGTTGCCTCAGGACCCAACAGTGCGCCAAACACAACCCCATACCATGTTAGCAGCTCCTTAGAAAGGAGGTGATCCAGCCGCACCTTCCGGTACGGCTACCTTGTTACGACTTAGTCCCAATCGCCGGTCCCACCTTCGACGGCTCCCCCCACAAGGGTTAGGCCACCGGCTTCGGGTGTTACCAACTTTCGTGACTTGACGGGCGGTGTGTACAAGGCCCGGGAACGTATTCACCGCAGCGTTGCTGATCTGCGATTACTAGCGACTCCGACTTCATGGGGTCGAGTTGCAGACCCCAATCCGAACTGAGACCGGCTTTTTGGGATTAGCTCCACCTCACAGTATCGCAACCCTTTGTACCGGCCATTGTAGCATGCGTGAAGCCCAAGACATAAGGGGCATGATGATTTGACGTCGTCCCCACCTTCCTCCGAGTTGACCCCGGCAGTCTCCTATGAGTCCCCGCCATCACGCGCTGGCAACATAGAACGAGGGTTGCGCTCGTTGCGGGACTTAACCCAACATCTCACGACACGAGCTGACGACAACCATGCACCACCTGTAAACCGACCGCAAGCGGGGCACCTGTTTCCAGGTCTTTCCGGTTCATGTCAAGCCTTGGTAAGGTTCTTCGCGTTGCATCGAATTAATCCGCATGCTCCGCCGCTTGTGCGGGCCCCCGTCAATTCCTTTGAGTTTTAGCCTTGCGGCCGTACTCCCCAGGCGGGGCACTTAATGCGTTAGCTACGGCGCGGAAAACGTGGAATGTCCCCCACACCTAGTGCCCAACGTTTACGGCATGGACTACCAGGGTATCTAATCCTGTTCGCTCCCCATGCTTTCGCTCCTCAGCGTCAGTTACAGCCCAGAGACCTGCCTTCGCCATCGGTGTTCCTCCTGATATCTGCGCATTTCACCGCTACACCAGGAATTCCAGTCTCCCCTACTGCACTCTAGTCTGCCCGTACCCACTGCAGAACCGGAGTTGAGCCCCGGTCTTTCACAGCAGACGCGACAAACCGCCTACGAGCTCTTTACGCCCAATAATTCCGGATAACGCTTGCGCCCTACGTATTACCGCGGCTGCTGGCACGTAGTTAGCCGGCGCTTCTTCTGCAGGTACCGTCACTTTCGCTTCTTCCCTACTGAAAGAGGTTTACAACCCGAAGGCCGTCATCCCTCACGCGGCGTCGCTGCATCAGGCTTTCGCCCATTGTGCAATATTCCCCACTGCTGCCTCCCGTAGGAGTCTGGGCTTACTCACCCGTTCGCCACTAATCCCCCAGCAAGCTGGGATCATCGTTCGACTTGCATGTGTTAAGCACGCCGCCAGCGTTCATCCTGAGCCAGGATCAAACTCTCCGTTGAAAAATAACAGACACAACCACACCCACCGGAAATAACGGACAGGCACGGCTGCACAAAATTCGAAACCAGCTGAAAACCAAACCACCACACACGGGGTGCGCAACGGCCTGGCCATAATTTCAACCAATCAATAAAACAATCGGCATCAACAAACTTGGCACACTATTGAGTTCTCAAACAACAGACACTAACCGGCACCACCCAGACCCCTACAGGGCCAAGGATCGCTCCGGAGCAACTTTTCAAACTTACCCGATCAACCGGATCCACGCAAATCAACGTTTCCGCGATTTTCGATCCCGCCACATCGGCCCCACCCGTTGCCGGCACGCCCAAAAGCGCACCATATTCCAGGCTGTTATCAAAAGGGGTTGGCCCCCGCAGTTCCCAGCACCAGGCTGTCTCACTCGCGGCGACTCAGAAGACATTACACGCCCACCAGCCCCGACACAAATCCACCCCCACACCACCCCAAAACCCCCGCAAACACAAGCCAAACAGAACCACCCAAACCCAAAAACACGCCAAAACCACCAAAACAACCACCCGTGAACCCCGTCACATCAACCAACACCCCACACCCCCGCCGCCAAACACCAAACCCAACCACCGCCGTCGAACATTTCCAACCCCACCACCAAGAACCGACACGACATGAGAGAACAAACCCCCAAACACGTCCGGACGTGAGAGAAGGACGGTCCAAACACATCCGGATGTGACAGAACAAACCCCAAAACACGTCGCGACGTGAGAGAAGGATGCTCAAAAACGACGATTATGTGAGAGAACAACCGAAGGGGGCGGGGGTCATCCGGCAGCGCGCGTCCAAGCGACGAAGGAGCGAGCGCGCAGAGGATGACCCCCGCCCCCGGGGCGCCCAACTCAAACGCAGAAAGGGCCGGCAACCATAACGGTTACCGGCCCTTTCGGAACTGGACTACTGAGAAAACCTAGGCTGAAACCTCAATGGTCGCCAGGTTCTTCTTGCCCCGGCGAAGCAGCAGGTACCGGCCGTGCAGAAGCTCGTCCTGGGCGATGACTGCGTCGGGGTCGGACACCTTGGTGTTGTTCACGTAGGCGCCGCCTTCCCCCACGGTCCGGCGGGCTGCCGACTTGCTGTCGGACAAACCGGAGGCCACGAGCAAGTCAATGATGCCCAGACCGTCGGCGCTGATCTTCGCGGACGGAAGTTCTGCCGTCGCTGATTCCAGGGTGTGCTCGTCCAGGACGGTGAGGTCGCCGTTGCCGAAGAGCGCCGCGGAGGCGGCGATGACCTTTTCGGTCGCATCGATCCCGTGCACCAACGAGGTCACTTCGAATGCAAGCTTCTTCTGGCCTTCGCGGGCAAACGGGCGCTCAACAACTGACTGGCCAAGCTCTTCAATTTCCGCACGTGAAAGGAAAGTGAACACCTTCAGCCGATCCACCACGTCAGCATCGGCCGTGTTCAGCCAGAACTGGTAGAACGCGTACGGGCTGCACATTTCGGGGTCCAGCCAGATGGCGTTGCCCTCGCTCTTGCCGAACTTGGTGCCATCCGAGTTGGTGATGAGAGGCGTACCCAGGGCGTGGACGCTCTTGCCCTCCACCTTACGGATGAGTTCGGTACCGCTGGTGAGGTTGCCCCACTGGTCCGAGCCCCCGGTCTGCAGTGCACAGCCGTAGTCGCGGAACAGTTGGAGGTAATCCATGCCCTGCAGGATCTGGTAGCTGAACTCGGTGTAGCTGATGCCCTCGTCGGAGCTCAACCGCGAGGCGACAGCATCCTTGCGCAGCATGGTGCCTACGCGGAAGTGCTTGCCGATTTCGCGCAGGAAGTCGATGGCGCTCAGCGGCGCCGTCCAGTCCAGGTTGTTGACCATGCGTGCCGCGTTGTCGCCCTCAAAACTGAGGAAACGGCGCACCTGGCCCTGAAGGTAGCCGACCCACTCCGCAACGGTGTCCTTGGTGTTCAAGGTGCGTTCCGCCGTCGGACGTGGATCGCCGATCAGGCCCGTGGACCCGCCAACCAGGCCGAGCGGCTTGTGGCCGGCCAGCTGCAATCGACGCATCAGGAGGAGCTGCACCAGGTTACCCAGGTGGAGGGACGGGGCGGTGGGGTCGAAGCCACAGTAATACGTGATCGGGTCCCCGGCGAGCAGCTTTTCCAGTTCCGTTTCATCGGTGGAAACGTGGACAAGGCCGCGCCATTTGAGCTCCTGCCAGATGTTGGCAAAGGCGGGATCGTTGTGCTGGGACTCGATGTTGTTTACGTGTGACACGAGTTCTAAGTTAGCAGGATTGTTGAACCTGCTTTTCCTAGCGTTCAATGCCGGCAGGCAGCGGTGCCGCGGCGATGAGCCTGAGCCGCTGCGTGGGTCGGGTCATAGCGACGTAGAGGTCGCCCACCTTGCCGTGCTCATGATTGAGCATGGCGGCTGGTTCCAGGACGATGACCCCATCAAATTCCAGGCCCTTCGCTTCCTTCGGACTGATGACCACGATGTCCTGCTCGTAGCTTCCGGCTCCCGAGCCGATGCGTCGGCCGTAGATCTCACGCAGCGCAGCAGCCGCCTGCGGCAGCAGTGGGCCGTCGGCGATCACAGCCAGCAGGCCGCCGTCGATTGCTTCCACTTCCTCAGGCAGGACCTCGACCAGGCGGGAGACAATGCCGTCCGCTTCGACGCGGTCCACAATGGGCCACCATTTGCCTTCGCGCACGGCTTTCGGAGCTGAGACCACAAGGCCTGCACGGTTGGCCATCCGGACAGCGGCTTCCGCGATCTGGGATGGCGTGCGGTAGTTGACGGTGAGCTCTTCGAGCTGCCAGCGGTCACCGAACGACGGCGCCAGCGCGCTTTGCCACGAATTGGCGCCGGCCGCGGCACTCGTTTGGGCGATGTCCCCCACGATTGTGAAGGACTTCAGCGGGCAGCGACGCACGAGGAGCCGCCACTGCATGGCCGAAAGTTCCTGTGCCTCATCAACCACGATGTGGCCGAAAGCCCAGGAACGGTCGCTCGTGGCGCGCTCGGCTGCGGTGAGCCGATTCTCGCGTTCCTGGTTCTGGTCTGCCAGTTCTTCGGCGCTCACCAGGACGTCCACGCCCATGGCCTCCATGTTGGCCAGGGTCTGCTTGGCGTTGGCGAGATCGCGGGCGCGGTCGGCTTCCTGCTGGGCCAGTCCCCTGCCCGCAGCAGGGTCCAACTCACCCAGGAGCTCAGCAGCTTCGTCCAAAAGCGGGACGTCAGCCTCGGTCCAGGGAGCATCGACGGGCCTCTGCAGGAGGGATCGCTGTTCCGGTGTGAGGTGCGGCGTGCAGGCTTCCAGGATGGCGGGCTTGCTGAAGAGCTCCGAGATCAGCTTCTCGGGCGTCATCGGCATCCAGCACAGGTTCAAGGCGATACGGACGTCCCGGGCAGACCGGACGTCTTCGGCGAGGTAGGCGCGATCGGCGTTATTGCCGATGTTCGATTCCTCGACGAGGTCCGTCAGTTGCTCCGTGAGCTCACGGAGGAGGATCTTGACGAACGTCAGCCGGGCTTCATTGTGGGGTTTGCCGGTGGCCCGGGCCTTTTCCCGCGCCCGGCGGACCTGTCGGACGGTCAGCGTCAGCTTGCGGGAATCCACTTCGAGAATGCGGTCTTCCGCAGGCGTGCGCTGCCGGTTCGCTACAGCGTTGGCCACCACCGTGGCCATGTCGAGCTTGCCTTTGAGGGCAGCGACGTCGGGATCTTCCTCGGGAACAGCGTGGATTCCGGGCATGAGTCGGCCAAGACTGGCCATGACGACGCCGGTCTCGCCCAGCGACGGCAGCACACGCTCGATGTAGTGCATGAACGACGACGACGGTCCCACCAGCAGCACGCCGGCACTCTTAAGGCGATCACGGTGCGTGTACAGCAGGTAGGCGGCACGGTGCAGTGCCACTGCGGTCTTACCCGTTCCGGGACCACCTTGCACGACGAGCGCGCCCGAGATCGAGGAACGGATGATCCTGTCCTGCTCCGACTGGATGGTTCCCACGATGTCCGACATGCGGCCCGTGCGCTTGGAGTTCAAGGCCGCGAGGAGCGCGCCTTCGCCCTGCAGGGAATCGTTGTCCGCGAGCATCCCGGCATCCAGGACATCGTCCTCGATCGCCTTCACGTCGCGGCCTTGCAGGATCAGGTGCCGACGGCGGCGCACACCTTGGCGGTCGAATGCGGTGGCCTGATAGAAGTGGCCGGCTTCGGGCGCACGCCAGTCAACCATGAGCCGCTGGAGATCGGCCGTAGACAACCCGATGCGCCCAATGTACTGAGCCTCACCCGAGTCCAGATCAAGGCGGCCGAAAACCAGACGGTCATCGACGGCGTCGAGCTGCGCAAGGCGGTCCTCATACAGTGCGGCGAACGCGTCACGTTCGGACACGTTTTGCATGGTTCCCACTGCACCGGCCTTGCGCACCTGCGCCAGCTGGGCGCGCTTTTCTTCGCGCAGCTCATCGAGCCGGGCGTACAGCCCAGCAACGTATTCCTGCTCGTGAACCAAATCAGCGTCGTGCATCGAACCGTAACCCCTATCGCAAAAGACAGACCGTCCATTCTACAGCGATTTTGGTAAACGTGCGGGGTCCAGGTCATATGGCGGATCAGTGGCCAAAGTTCAGGCCCGGTTGCGTGGCCGCGCCGCTTTGTACCGTGACACCGTCGGGTCATCTTCGATCCAAAAGCGCCAGGGATAGTCCGTGCTTCCACCGGGGCCGGCCACTCCAACCCGCGGTCCGCTGGCCACGGCCGCTGCCGGCGTCGTAGGCAACCACAGACTGAACGGTGAGGCGAGCGCGTCACGGCCGGTGTCCGCCGTCGTGAGTCCCAGCGCCGATGCCAGGCGGGCCGGTCCGCTGGCCAAGTCCTTGTGCGTTTTGGAGGCAGGCCTGCGGACAGTGGCAAGCCCCTCCCCCTCTACAATCTCGCCGGCCCGCAAGAGCAGCGCAGACGGTGAACCTTTGGGACCGCAGACGATGTTGGCGCAGTAGTGCATGCCGTACGTGAAATAGACGTACAGGAATCCCGGTGGTCCGAACATAGGCGCGTTCCGGGCTGTGGGGCCGCCGAAGGTGTGCGATCCGGGATCGGGGTGTTCGGAATCGCGTGGGCCCATATACGCCTCCACTTCAGTGAGCCTGACCGCCACCGGACCGGCTTCGGAGTGGTGGGTGAGCACGGCCCCAAGGATCAGTGGAGCGATTGCGCGGGGGTCGCCCTCAAGGAACTTACGCACTTTTTCGGGATTGCTGACTCCCTTCTCGATGGACGAGCTCATGCCCAGACCCTAGCAAAAATCGTGGAACGGCCATGTCCGATTTCCGCTAGCAGCGGACGTGGACTCCTGACAGGATGAAGGAATGGACTTCTGGCAGCGCTACAGGGCAATTGACGCACGCGACACCCGTTTCGACGGTCAATTCTTCACAGCCGTCAGCTCAACTGGTATCTATTGCCGGCCGTCCTGCCCCGCCCGGACGCCGAAGGCAGAGAACGTCACGTTCTACGAGACCTCAGCCGCTGCCCACGAAGCCGGGTACCGCGCTTGCAAGCGCTGCCTCCCCGAGGCCGTCCCCGGCACGCCGGCCTGGAACATCCGATCTGACGTTGCCGGCCGTGCAATGCGTTTGATCAACGACGGCGTCATCACCCGCGAGGGGGTCGACGGCCTGGCGCAACGGCTGGGCTACTCGGCGCGCCAGCTCAACCGGATCCTCAGCCACGAACTCGGCGCAGGCCCCCTGTCGCTGGCACGGGCCAGCAGGGCGCAGACAGCCAGGGCGCTGTTGGTCTCAACGAACATGCTCTTCGCCGACGTCGCCTTCGCCTCGGGGTTCAACAGCGTGCGGCAATTCAACGACACCATCGGCGAGGTTTTTGCGATGACCCCGACGGCGTTGCGTGCCACGGGAGCGAGGTCCGGCGTTCGCCGGGGTGCTGTCGCGCCTACTGCTCTAACACTTAACCTGCCCTACAGGGAACCATTCGATCCAGGCATCTTCGACTTCCTGGCCGTCCGTGCGGTGCCCGGCATTGAGGTGGCACGTACCGAAGCCGACGGAACCAGGAGCTATGGCCGCACGCTCCGCCTCCCCCGAGGCAGTGCCTCTTTCTCCGTGGTCTACAGCCCCTCGACGCCGGGCAAGCCCTTGCAGTTGACGGCCACCGCTGTAGATCTGCACGACCTTCCTGCATTGTTGAGCCGCGTCCGGAGGTTGTTCGATCTGGACTCGGACCCGCAGGCAATCGACGAAGCACTGGGAACAGACCCGCGGCTCGCGGGGAGCATCACGGCGGTTCCCGGAATTCGCGTGCCGGGAGCAGTGGACCCCCAGGAATTGCTGGTCAGGGCAATGATAGGTCAGCAAATCACCGTTGCTGCCGCTCGAACAGCACTGACACAGTTGTCCGTTGTTGGCTCCCTCGCCGAGACCCCCACCCCCGGGCTGGAGCGGCAGTTTCCGACGCCGGCTGAAATCGCCGAACACGGACGCGAGTTGCTGAGGGGACCTCAGCGTCGCATCGACTCCGTCGTTGCTGCGGCCGAAGCGATGGCCACAGGGGCCCTTGAGTTCGGCTACGGCGACGACGTTGCCGCGCTGGAGCGCAAGCTGCTGCCGTTGCCAGGGGTTGGTCCGTGGACTGTAGGGTACGTCGCCATGCGGGTGCTCGGAGCGCCGGACGTTTTCCTGGGCAATGACGCGGCAGTTCGAAACGGGTTGAGAGTCCTCCCGCCTGGCGCTGGCCTGAGCTCTGACTTCCGCGAAGTAAGCCCTTGGCGGTCCTACGCCACGATGCACTTGTGGCGGGCGGCAGCAAAGCCCAAAGACGCATCGGCCGAAAAGCGTCAGGACGTGAGAGAAGATCGGCCCAAACCGGTCAGGACGTGAGAGAAGATCGGCCCAAACCGGTCAGGACGTGAGAGAGCATCGGCCCAAACCGGTCAGGACGTGAGAGAAGATCGCCCGAAAAGCGTCAGGACGTGAGAGAGGATCGCTAGCGGGCGGCGGGAGCGGCGGCGGGCCAGGGGAGCAGCTCGGGCAAGTCGACGCCGTCGGCAGCCGCCGTCGCGCGCAGGCTTCCCAGGCTCGGTTCACGGCCGGCGAGCCATGCAGCAATGTCCGTGAGCATGCCCGTAATGGCAATCGATGTGGCGCCGTGGCCAATAACTTGCTGCGGCAGGCCCGTGGGCTGCAAGACAAATTTGTACGTCTCCGGAACGCGTGCTTCGAGGAAAGTGAACAGGTGCTCGCAGAAGGCGCGGCTCCAGGTTTCCGGGCCGTACCCCAAACCCACGTCCGAAGCGTGGATGACGAGTTCGCGCCACAGCGCCAGACCGCCGTCGAGGACTGTTCCGTTCCGGTAGCTGATGCGTGCGTCCCAGTCCTCGGGGCCCAAGGCATCGAAAGCAGAGACGGCCCGCGCCAAGGCGGTTTCCACGGACTGCTTGTGTTCCTGGAGGCTGTGCCCGGCGGCAAGTTCGATCGCTTTCGTGCGGCCTTGAACTCCACCGTCATACAGTTCAATGGTTTCGCCACGCCGGGCGAACTCCAATTGCCGGGCCATGGCATTCGCAATTCCGGCGATGTGGGCCAGAACATGGCCGCGGGTCCAGTCCGGGAGTTCGGACGGTTCCGGGATCGAAGCGTCCTCGAGTTTGGCAAGGATACGGGTGACGACGTCAGCGGCTTTGTGAAGCTCTGCGGGCAGCGTCTCAGCTGTGATTGCGGTCATAGCGCCATGTTAACGCACAGCGGGACGGCACCCCGTGGCAGACAGGCCTGGAAGCCTGCCTGCGCGGTGCCGTCCCGTCGTGGTTTCACTGGCGAAACGGTTCAGCTGGCGTAGCTGCGCGCTGCGTCCAGTTCTGCTTTGAGCGCCACCATTTGGCGTTCGACGGCGGCTGGTGCAGTTCCGCCCTGGGAGTTGCGGCTGTTGAGCGAACCCTCAGTGCTCAGCACGCTGCGGACCTCGGGAGTCAGGTGCTGCGAGATCGCTGAATATTCTTCATCCGTCAGGTCCCACAGCTCAACCCCACGGCTTTCGGCCTGCTTGACTGCAGCACCTGAAAGCTCGTGTGCTTCACGGAAGGGAACGCCCTGGCGGACCAGCCATTCGGCGATGTCCGTTGCCAGAGCGAATCCCTGTGGTGCCAAGGATTCCATGCGCTCGGTGTTGAACTTCAGGGTCGCGATCATGCCGGACACGGCCGGAAGCAAGAGCTCCAGCGTGTCGGCGGCGTCGAACACCGGCTCCTTGTCCTCCTGAAGATCGCGGTTGTACGCGAGCGGGAGGCCCTTGAGCGTTGCCAACAGTCCGGTCAGGTTGCCGATGAGGCGTCCTGCCTTGCCGCGTGCGAGCTCGGCAACGTCCGGGTTCTTCTTCTGCGGCATGATTGAGGACCCGGTGGAGTACGAGTCGTGCAGCGTCACGAAGGAGAATTCCTTGGTTGCCCAGAAAATTACTTCCTCGGAGATCCGGGACAGATCAACGCCAATCATGGAGCAGACCCACGCGAACTCGGCGAAGACATCGCGGGAGGCGGTGCCATCGATCGAGTTGTGGACAGCCGAGAAGAAGCCAAGATCAGCTGCAACGGCCTCGGGATCCAGTCCCAACGACGAACCTGCCAAGGCACCCGAACCGTAGGGTGAAACGCCCGCACGCTTGTCCCAGTCCTGGAGGCGCTGCACATCGCGCAGCAACGCCCAGGCGTGGGCAAGGAGATGGTGGCTCAGCAATACCGGCTGGGCGTGCTGCAGGTGCGTCCGTCCAGGCATGGCCACACCTTGGTGGGCCTGGGCCTGGTCAACAAGGGCATCAATCGTGGCAAGGACACCGCTGGCAATGATCCTTGCATGATCGCGCAGGAACATCCGGCCGAGCGTTGCCACTTGGTCGTTGCGGGACCGGCCGGCACGAAGCTTGCCGCCCAACTGGGTTCCGGCACGCTCGATCAGGCCACGTTCCAGTGATCCGTGAACGTCCTCGTCGCTCTCGGCCGGCAGGTAGGCGCCGCTCGCGACGTCCTCGTCCAGCTGGGTGAGAGCGGCGAGCATGCCTTCAAGCTCGGCGTCGTCCAGCAGACCGGCCTTGGCCAGCACACGGGCGTGCGCCTTGGAGCCGGCGATGTCATAGCGGGCCAGCCGCCAGTCAAAGTGCGTGGACTTGCTCAATGCTGCCAGCGCATCCGCGGGGCCGCCGGCGAACCGGCCGCCCCACAGTGCACCTTCGTTTGTGGCGCTTGTCATTCGCCGGCAACCCGCAGGTCGCGGCCCGAGGCAACCTTGGAGGACATGCCCCACAGCTCGATGAAGCCGCGTGCCATGGACTGATCGAAGGTGTCGCCGGTGTCGTAGGTGGCGAGGTCGAAGTCGTACAGCGAGGTCTCGGAGCGACGACCGTTGACGATTGCCTGACCGCCGTGGAGGACCATCCGGATGTCGCCGGAAACGTACTGCTGGGTGTCCTCGATGAAGGCGTCCAGGGAGCGCTTCAGCGGGGAGAACCACTGGCCGTCGTAGACCAGCTCTGCCCAGCGCTGGCCAACGGTGGCCTTGAAACGGGCCTGCTCGCGCTCGATGGTGATGTCCTCAAGGTGCTTGTGCGCGGTGATCAGCGCCATGGCACCGGGTGCTTCGTAGATTTCGCGGGACTTGATGCCCACGAGGCGGTCCTCGACGACGTCGATGCGGCCAACGCCCTGCGCGCCTGCACGGCGGTTCAGTTCCTGGATGGCCTGCAACGGGGTGACCTTGACGCCGTCGATGGCTACCGGCACGCCGGCCTGGAAGGAAATGGTGACCTCGTCCGGTGCCGGCGGGAATTCCGGGGTGGCGGTGTAGTCGTAAATGTCCTTGGTGGGAGCGTTCCAGATGTCCTCGAGGTAGCCGGTCTCGACCGCGCGTCCCCAGACGTTCTGGTCGATCGAGTACGGGTTCTTCTTGGTGGTCTCGATCGGCAGACCCTTTTCCTCGGCGAAGGCGATGGCCTTGTCGCGGGTCAGTGCGAGGTCGCGGACCGGTGCAATGCACTTCAGGTCCGGGCCGAGGGTCTGGATGCCAACTTCGAAGCGGACCTGGTCGTTGCCCTTGCCGGTGCAGCCGTGGGCAACGGTGGTGGCGCCGAATTCGCGGGCTGCCTTCACAAGGTGCTTCACGATGACCGGACGCGAGATCGCCGAAACCAGCGGGTAGTGGCCCTGGTAGAGGGCGTTGGCCTTCAGTGTGGGCATGGCGTACTCGTTGGCGAATTCGTCGCGGGCGTCGGCCACGTAAGCCTCGACGGCGCCGCAACCCAGGGCGCGCTGGCGGATGGTCTCCAGGGACTCGCCGCCCTGTCCGACGTCGACGGCCACGGCGATGACCTCGGCGCCGGTGGCTTCACCGATCCAGCCGATGGCTACGGACGTATCAAGGCCACCGGAGTAGGCCAGAACAATGCGCTCAGTCACGAGAGTGCTCCTTTGTTGTTGCTTGGTTCATTTGAAATCAATGCTGTGTGAATCAATGCTGTGAAAATCATGGGCCGCGTCCACGGCGGTTAGTTTCCGGGGCCGGCTTCCTCGGCCAGCTGGAGGAAGCGAGCCGCGAGTTCCGCCCCGCCGTCGGGATCCCTGGCAACCAACAGCAGAGTGTCGTCGCCTGCGATCGTACCTAATACCGACGGCATTACGGAGTGGTCGATGGCCAGTGCCAGGAAGTTCGCGGCCCCCGGGGGTGTTCGCAGGACCACAATATTCCCCGAGGCCTCGGCGGTAACCAGCAGTTCACCGCATAGCCGGGAAAGCCGTGCGTCCAGGATCTCCTGCGTGACGCCGCTCTTGGCATTGCGGTCCCCGCCCTCCCCCGGAACGGCATAGACCAGGGCGCCTTCCTTGCCCCGGACCCTCACCGCGCCAAGTTCCACAAGGTCCCGGGACAGCGTGGCTTGGGTGACCTGAACGCCGTCGTCCGCCAGCAGGGCTGCAAGCTCTGCCTGGGAACGCACGGACTCACCCGTCAGGATCGCGGTAATACGCGCCTGGCGGGCAGTCTTGGTGGCCGGGCTGGCGCCCGGAACCGACGGATTGGTGGACACTAGAACGTGCTCTCCCCGGTACCTTCAACAGGTGAAAGGCCATCGACAAAAGCGAGCCCCGAGCGGTGCATCAGCCAGGCCATGAGTGCCTTCTGCGCGTGGAGCCGATTCTCTGCCTCGTCCCAGACGATCGACTGCGGGCCGTCAATAACCCCAGCGGAAATTTCATACCCGCGGTAAGCGGGAAGGCAGTGAAGAACGACGGCGTCGGGCGCGGCCTGTGCCATTGCTGCCTCATCGACGGAGTAGTCGCGGAACAACTGCATCCGGGCTTCCTTCTCCGCTTCCTGGCCCATGGACACCCAGGTGTCTGTAGCCACGACGTCGGCACCCTTGAGGGCCTCGGCGGCATCGCTCGTGATGAGCACAGAACCGCCGGTCTCAGCAGCGCGCTCTTCTGCGGCAGCGACGATTTCGGCTGCGGGCAGGTAGCCTTCGGGTCCGGAAATGCGGACGTGCATGCCAGCTGTAACGCCTGCCAAAAGGTAGGAATTGGCCATGTTGTTGGCCGCGTCACCGAGGTAGGCCATGCTCAGGCCCTTCAGCTCACCTTTGTGCTCTTTGACGGCCAGAAGATCCGCGAGGAGCTGGCAGGGGTGGTAATCGTCGCACAGGGCGTTAATGACGGGGACTTTCGAGTTTTCCGCCATGGCCACCAGACCGGAGTGGGCACCGGTCCGCCACACGATGGTGGAGACCATGCGCTCCAGGACCCTGGCGGTGTCCTCCACGGATTCCTTGTGGCCAATCTGCGCTTCACCGGGATTGATGATGAGGGCGTTGCCACCCATGTCCGCAATACCGGTGGCGAAGGAAACACGGGTGCGAGTGGAGGTTTTGTCGAAGATGACAGCGACGGTCTTACGTCCGTTGCCATCGGCTGCGAAGGGCTGGACGCTGTACGGCGCCGCCTTCATGCGGGCAGCGAGCTCAAGGACCTCGGCTTGCTCAGCCGGGCTCAGGTCCGTGTCCTTCAGGAAGTGACGGGTGGTGGTGGATGTAGTCACTGTGCGTCCTTAGCGGTGGTGGCTGTAGCCGTAGCGATCAGGGTGGGAAGAGCGTCCAGGAAACGGTCCGCTTGATCGATGGTCAGGATCAGCGGCGGCGCGAGGCGGATGGTCCTCGGGCCGGGGCTGTTGATGATGAATCCAGCGTCGAGTGCGGCTGTGACCATGGCGTGTGCGACGTCGGCGTTCACATCGAACCCGATTAACAGGCCCTCACCGCGGACTTCAGTGACAGCCTCGATGGCGGCCAGTCCCTCGCGAAGATGAGCGCCGACTGCCATTACGTTCTGCAGCACACCCTGGCTCTCGATCGCGTGCAGCGTGGCAAGAGCGGCGGCCGTGGCCACCGGGTTTCCACCGAAAGTGGTTCCGTGCTGTCCGGCGGTGAGCAGGGCCGACGTCGTGCTTCCGAGGGTGATCAGCGCACCAATGGGGAACCCGCCACCAAGGCCCTTGGCAAGCGTGATGGCATCGGGAACGATGCCCGCATCCTCGCTGGCGAGCCATTTGCCGGTCCGGCCAATGCCTGTCTGGACCTCGTCCAAAATCAACAAGGCGCCAGCCGCCGTAGTGGCTTCACGTGCCGCCTGCAGGTATTCGGCGCTCAGCGGCCGGACACCCGCTTCGCCTTGGATTGGTTCCAGGAAGACGGCTGCTGTGGATTCGTCGACGGCGGAGCGCAGGGCTTCGATGTCATCGAACGGGATGTGGACCACGCCGCCGGGCAGGGGCTCGAACGGTGTCCGGTAAGCTTCTTTCGCCGTGAGCGCGAGGGCGCCCATGGTGCGGCCATGGAAAGCCCCCTCAAGGGCGATGATCTTGGTCCGCTTGGCGTCGCTGTTCCGGCGCGCCAGCTTGAATGCTGCCTCGTTGGCTTCCGTGCCGGAGTTGGCAAAGAAAACCTTGGAACCGGCAGGAGCGTTGGTGATGGCCAGGAGCTTTTCAGCAAGGGCGATCTGCGTGGGGCTCGTAAAGAAGTTGGACACGTGTCCAAGCGTGGCGAGCTGGCTGGAAATGACTGAGGTGACGAACGGGTGGGCGTGGCCCAGTGCGTTCACGGCAATACCGCCCAAGAGATCCAGGTACTCCTTCCCGTCGGCGTCCCACACGAGGCAACCCGCGCCGCGGACCAGGACCCGCTGAGGCGTACCGAAGACACCCATAAGGGATGACGAGTAGCGGGCCAGCCAGTCAGCGCCTGAGCTCTGGGAAACGAGCGTGGTTGCGGCAGCCTCCGCAGCGATAGAGGAATGGCTCAGTTCGGTACTCATGCGTCTACTTCCTCGTCGGGTACTACCTGCGTGCCGATGCCGGCGGTGGTGAAAGTTTCAAGAAGCATCGAATGCGGGAGGCGGCCATCCACGATGTGAGCACGTTCCACGCCTTCGTCGATCGCCTTCAGGCACGCGGCCATCTTGGGGATCATGCCCGACTCGAGCCTGGGCAGCATCTCTCGGAGCTCGGACGCGGTCAGCGAAGAGATCAGCGACGACTTGTCCGGCCAGTTCGCGTAGAGGCCTTCAACGTCGGTCAGGATGACGAGCTTGGTGGCGCCCAACGCCGAGGCGACAGCTGCGGCCGCTGTGTCTGCGTTGACGTTCAGGACCTGGCCGGTAGTGGGACCGGAACCGTTCCCGTCGTCGAGGATTTCCGGGGCGACCGTCGAGATCACCGGGATGCGACCGGCGTCGAGGATGTCCTTGATCCCGGCGGGGTCCACGCCTACGACTTCGCCCACCAGGCCGAGGTCAACTTCCTCGCCGTCCACCACGGTGCCCGTGCGGACTGCGCGCAACAGGCCGCCATCCTCGCCGGACATGCCAACGGCGTAAGGACCATGGGAGTTGATCAAGCCGACGAGTTCGCGTCCCACCTGACCGGTGAGGACCATCCGCACAACGTCCATGGCTTCCGGAGTGGTGACACGCAGTCCACCCTTGAACTCGGACTCAATGCCAAGCCTGCCCAGCATGGAGTTGATCTGGGGGCCGCCGCCGTGGACCACTACAGGGTGGATGCCCACGTGGTGGAGGAACACGATGTCCTCGGCGAAGGCGCGGCGAAGGTCATCGTTGACCATGGCGTTGCCGCCATACTTGATCACCATGGTGGTGCCGGCAAAACGCTGGATCCACGGCAGTGCCTCGATCAGGGTGCCCGCTTTGTCCTGGGCCGCTTCCGCCGAAACGTGACTCGTGGAGGTGGTTTCCCGGGTATGCGCAGTCATAGTCATCCGCTCAGCTCGAGTATGCGCTGTTCTCATGCACGTAGTCGTGCGTGAGGTCATTTGTCCAGATGGTTGCCTCGGCGTTGCCGGCCTGAAGGTCGATGTCGACGAGTACTTCACGTGGTTCCAGGTCAACGAGGTTGCGGTCGTCGCCGATGCTGCCGTTGCGGCAGATCTGCACGCCGTTCATGGACACGTTGAGCTGGTCCGGCTCGAATATGGCGTCGGTGGTGCCCACGGCGGACAGCACGCGGCCCCAGTTGGGGTCCTTGCCGAAAATGGCGGCTTTGAAGAGGTTGGAGCGTGCAACGGCGCGGCTAACGATCTCGGCATCGCCTTCGCTTGCTGCATTGAAGGTACGAATGGCGATATCGTGGCTGGCACCTTCGGCGTCGCCGATGAGCTTCCGGGCCAACTCGGCGCAGACCTTCGTGATGGCCTCGCTCAGCTGCTCCGCTGAAGGCAAAGCTTCCGAGGCACCTGATGCCAGCAGCACCACGGTGTCGTTGGTGGACATACAGCCGTCAGAGTCGGCGCGGTCAAAGGTGACCCGCGTGGCATCGCGGAGGACGACGTCGAGCTCGTCCGCCGGCACCTCGGCGTCGGTGGTGAGGACAACCAGCATCGTTGCGAGGCCAGGGGCCAGCATGCCGGCACCCTTGGCGATGCCGCCAACGGTGAATTGCTTGCCCTCAGCATCAGTGCCTGTGAAAACGGCTTCCTTGGACACGCTGTCCGTCGTCATGATGGCAGTTGCGGCGGCCGAACCGCCGTCTGCGGACAGCTCGCCGAATGCGGCCTCAACGCCCGGAAGGATTTTATCCATGGGCAGTTGCTCACCAATCAGGCCAGTGGAGCAAACCACGACGTCGGAAGCTGAGACTCCCAGCACTTCTGCCACTTTCTCGGCCGTGGCGTGCGTGTTCTGGAATCCCTGCGGACCAGTGCAGGCGTTGGCGCCCCCTGAGTTCAGGACCACTGCGTCAACACGTCCGTCGCTGACCACCTGGCGTGACCAGTGAACCGGAGCAGCGGCCACGCGGTTTGAGGTGAAGACAGCAGCAGCGGACTTTTGCGGGCCGTCGTTGACCACCAGGGCCAGGTCCGGGTTGCCGGATGCCTTGATGCCGGCTTTGACGCCGGAAGCCCGGAATCCCTTGGGTGCGGTAATGGTCACGGTGCAACTCCCTGCAGGTTAAGGCCGGCGGTTTCGTCCAGGCCGAGGGCAATGTTCATGGACTGCACGGCTCCGCCGGCGGTTCCTTTGGTCAGGTTATCGATGGCGCACGTCACGATCACACGGCCAGCGTGCTGATCAAAAGCCACCTGCATGACGGCATGGTTGGAACCCTGCACCGACTTGGTCGTGGGCCAGTGGCCTTCAGGCAGCAGGTGGACGAACGGTTCGTCGTCATAGGAGTCCGCCCAGGCTTGGCGCAGTTCTGCATAAGTAACGCCGTGACCGACTTTTGCTGTTGCCGTGGTGAGAATGCCGCGGCTCATCGGCGCCAGGGTGGGAGTGAAGGACACTGTCACCGGCTCGCCGGCGGCGTTGGACAATCCCTGCTCGATTTCCGGCGTGTGCCGATGACCGCCGCCAACACCGTAAGGGCTCATGGAACCCATGACCTCGGAGCCAATCAGGTTGACCTTCGCCGCCTTGCCGGCACCGGAGGTACCAGAGGCCGAGACAATCACGACGTCGTCCGTCAGGAGGAGATTGTTGGTGAACCCGGGCGTCAAGGCGAGCMGGGCCGACGTCGGGTAGCAGCCGGGAACGGCGATGCGCTTGGCGCCCTTGAGCGCGTCGCGCTGTCCCGGCAGTTCCGGGAGCCCATACGGCCAGGTGCCAGCATGGGCCGAGCCGTAAAACTTTTCCCATGCAGCCGCATCCTGCAGGCGGTGGTCCGCACCGGCGTCGATGACCACTGTGCCTTCCGGCAATTGGGCAGCGATCTCTGCAGAAGCGCCGTGCGGGAGTGCCAGGAAGACGACATCATGCCCGGACAGGTTCTCCACCGTGGTGTCTTCCAGAATCCGGCTGGCCAAACCGTGGAGATGAGGCTGCAACTCCCCTAGTCTGGAACCGGCGTTGCTGTGCGCAGTGATAGCACCGATAGTGACGTTCGGATGGCCTGCAAGCAGGCGCAGCACTTCTCCCCCGGCGTAGCCGCTGGCACCGGAGACGGCAACAGAAATAGTCATAGCTCCACTGTACAGCAAAACTATTCATGGTTGCCGATATTTATGCATGCCGTCTTCTGGCAAGTGCACGGCGTCACAATAGGTTAGTGCCGACAGCGTATGCTTAGTGGAGGGTGATCCAGACCGTGCAGTCCGAACGTCGGCTGCAGCGTTGCCCGTTAGCGATACGGGGCACATATATGGCACCCACGTCCACCGCTGAGCGCCCCAAAACACGCGCAATTCAGCCAAACCCCGTTGTCCAAAGCTATTCGGAGCTCCTCAAGAGCGTGAAAGCTGCCGGCCTCCTCGAACGGCGCAGCGGGTTCTACATCTGGCTCTTCGTAGCCCTCATGATCCTCATGGCCGCCACCTGGACAGGCTTCGCCCTCTTGGGTGATTCCTGGTTCCAGCTCCTGATCGCTGCCGCCGTGGGTATCTTCTGTACACAGTTGAGCTTCCTGGCCCACGAGGCCGGGCACAAGCAGATCTTCGCCTCGCGTCGTGCCAACGATTGGTCGGCCCGCCTCCTGGCAACAGGAATCGCAGGCATCAGCTACTCCTGGTGGGAGCAAAAGCACGGTGCCCACCACAACCATCCCAACGTCATTTCCAAGGACCCCGACATCCGGAACAACGCGCTGGTCTTCTACGAAGATGCAGCCGCCGAACGCAAGGGACGCCTGGCCTTCCTGACCAAGAAGCAGGGATGGTTCTTCTTTCCGCTCCTGACACTCCTTGGCCTGAGCCTGCAATTCGACTCACTTCGCTTTATCTTCGGCAAGCAGAAGGTACGCCACCGCTGGGTGGAGACGCCTATCCTCGTTGCCCGTCTTACCGCTCTTCCCGTCCTCGCCTTCACGTTCCTCCCCATCGGTATGGCGTTTGCGTTCCTCGGCGTCCAGATCATGGTCTACGGCTTCTACATGGGTGCTTCGTTTGCCCCCAACCACAAGGGCATGCCGGTCCTTCCCAAGGACAGCCGCGTAGACTTCCTCAACCGCCAGATCCTCACCTCGCGCAACATCTCGGGCGGACGCTTCATGGACTTCCTGCTGGGCGGACTGAACCGCCAGGTAGAACACCACCTGTTCCCTGACATGGCCCGGCCCCACCTTCACAAGGCCGCAGGAATCGTCCGCGAATTCTGCACGAAGCACTCCATCCCCTACACGGAAACCACGCTGATTCAGTCCTATGGAATAGTGGTCAGCTACCTCAACGAGGTAGGCCTGGCAGCTGGACGTGGCTTCGACTGCCCCGTCGCTTCGACGCACGGACGCTTCTAGGCCTCCGCAACCCTAGGCGGCATCCTTCATAGGATGGATCCTGGAACCGGGCACCGGAAGGACCGTCCCGGAGTAAGGAGCCACCATGACGCACGCCATTGTTGCCAACGAGCCCGGAGGACCTGAAGTCCTCGAATATGCCTCCGTGGAGCCACCAGTACCAGGTCCCGGGCAGCTGCTGATCAAAGTCGCAGCTGCCGGGGTCAATTTCATCGAAACCTACCAGCGCAGCGGCACCTACAAGGTTGACTACCCCTTCACCCCCGGCGCGGAAGCGGCCGGTACGATCGAAGCAATCGGTGAGGGTGTGGAGGACTTTGCGGTAGGCGACAGGATTGCCACGGCCGAAGGCTCCAGGACGTACGCTGACTACGCGATTGTGGAAGCTGAGAAGGCGCTACCCGTGCCGGCCGGCGTCGATGATCACACTGCCGCCGCCCTGCCCCTGCAAGGAATTACCGCCCACTACCTCATGAACTCCTCCTTCCGCGTGGAACCCGGGCACACGGTGCTGCTGCACGCGGGAGCCGGCGGTGTGGGGCTGCTGCTGACCCAACTCCTGAAGGCACGGGGGGCACGGGTCATCACCACCGTTTCTTCCGATGAAAAGGCCGACCTCTCCAAGCTCGCCGGCGCCGACGAAGTCCTGCGCTATGAAGGCTTCGCGGACAGGGTCCGCGAGCTTACCGACGGCGAGGGCGTGAACGTGGTGTACGACGGCGTGGGCAAGGATACGTTCGACGACTCCCTCCGAAGCCTGCGCATCAGGGGGACGATGGTGCTCTTCGGCGCCGCTTCAGGGCCCGTCCCCCCGTTCGATCCCCAACGACTGAACTCCGGCGGGTCCCTGTCGTTGACGCGCCCCACGATGGGCCATTTCGTCCAGAACAGGCACGAGCGGCGTTGGCGTTCAGCTGAGATCTTTGAAGCCGCAGCGAACGGTACGCTGGCGGTTCGCGTCGGCGCTACCTACCCCCTGGCCGAAGCGGCACAGGCGCACCGGGACCTTGAAGGGCGCCTCACCACAGGAAAAGTCCTCCTGCTTCCGTAGTCGCCCCGCTCAACCTCCACTGGGCGGTTCAGCTATGACCGCTAAGCGAACATCTGTGCAACAAACCGTGACGGGCAGGAAGCGTCCGACACCTTTTGTTCACCTTTCTGGGAAAAGCTGACTGCGTGAGCACAGAACATTCTGCCGTGGCCGGGAACACACCTGCCTTGGCTACCTATCGCCCCCAATTTCCGGGGGCTTCTGCAGCACCGGCCCAGCGGACCCTGGTGGATATCCTCGAGACGACTGCGGCAGCTTTTCCGGAATCCTCGGCGCTGGACGATGGCCGGAAGTCACTGAGCTACACCGAACTCCTGGGAGCAGTCCGAGCGTTCGCGCGGACCCTGAACGCCGCTGGTCTTGGCCGAGGGGACAAGATGGGCGTCCGCGTCCCATCCGGCACCAGCGATCTCTACATCGCCATCCTGGGAATCCTCATGGCCGGAGCAGCGTACGTCCCAGTTGATGCGGACGACCCCGACGAGCGCACCAGGCTGGTTTTCGGCGAAGCAAAGGCTGGCGCTGTGGTTGGCGCCGGTCTGGACCTTGACCTGGCAGGCGAGGCACGGCAGCCTGTGACTGAGCCGCAGAAACCCGGGCTGGATGACGACTCATGGATCATCTTCACCTCGGGTTCCACGGGTACGCCGAAGGGTGTAGCCGTCACTCATCGTTCCTCGGCCGCTTTCGTGGACGCCGAAGCCCGTCTATTCCTTCAATCCGACCCGATCGGACCGCAGGACAGAGTCTTGGCAGGCCTATCGGTTGCGTTCGATGCTTCCTGCGAGGAGATGTGGCTGGCCTGGCGGCACGGCGCCTGCCTGGTACCGGCTCCGCGCGCCCTTGTCCGGACCGGCATGGATCTGGGCCCATGGCTCATCAACCACGGCATCACCGTTGTTTCCACAGTGCCCACCCTCGCTGCCTTATGGCCAGTCGAAGCGCTCGAGAATGTGCGTCTCCTCATCTTCGGTGGGGAGGCCTGCCCGCCTGAACTTGCAGAACGGCTCGCCGTCGACGGTCGTGAAGTCTGGAACACCTACGGGCCAACCGAGGCTACGGTGGTGGCATGCGCGGCGCCCTTGGGCGGACCCGGCCCCGTTCGGATCGGACTGCCGTTGGACGGCTGGGACCTCGCCGTCGTCGATTCTGCCGGCGTTCCCGTGGCCGAAGGCGAAATTGGGGAATTAATCATCGGCGGAGTCGGACTGGCCCGATACCTGGATCCCGGCAAGGACGCTGAGAAGTATGCGGCCATGCCCACCCTGGGCTGGGACCGCGCCTACCGGTCCGGGGACCTTGTGCGCTTCGAAGCCGAGGGGTTGGTCTTCATCGGCAGGGCCGACGAACAGGTCAAACTCGGTGGGCGACGGATCGAACTGGGCGAAGTCGATGCCGCACTGCAGGCGCTGCCTGGGGTGGCAGGTGCGGCCGCCGCGGTGCAAACGACGGCAGCAGGTAACCAAATCCTTGTCGGTTACCTTGCGGCCACCGAGGGCTACGTACTGGACCTGGACGAAGCCCGCAGACGGTTGAGCGGGAGCCTGCCGGCAGCATTGATCCCCCTGCTGACGGTTGTTGATTCGCTGCCGACAAAGACCAGCGGCAAAGTGGATCGTCGCGCGCTTCCGTGGCCTCTTGCCGGGGCCGGGGCCAAGGAGGCCCGCCAAGCACCGCTGAATTTGCCGGACGACGCCCGATGGATTGTGGAGCAGTGGGAATCGGTCCTCGGCAGCCCTGTGAGCTCCCTCGATGCGGACTTCTTCGCGTACGGTGGCGGTTCACTGGCGGCCGCACAGCTTGTTTCCGCATTGCGCGTTCGCTACCCGATCATCACCGTGGCGGACATCTACGCGACACCGCGGGTGGGGGCACTCATAGATACTGCCCGGCAGTCACTTCCCGACGGCGGCATGCCCGGTCCCGTTGCGGAGCGCACGGTACGGCCCACTGCGTTTAGGTCGCAGGTCTTCCAAGTGCTCATGGGCGTACCACTGCACATCTTGGTCGGGATGCGGTGGTTGACCTACCTCATGGCTGCCAACAGGCTGTTGGCCGATTTCGCTGGGTTCACTGCGGCCCCCGTTGTTTCCTGGTGGTGGATCGGGGCATCCTGGCTGGTCTTCGTCAGTCCGCTCGGCCGGATGGCGATCTCGGTGGTGGCTGCCCGCATCCTGTTGGACAAGGTTGAGCCAGGAACATATCCCCGATCCGGCAAGACGCACCTGCGGCTTTGGCTGGCTGAGCAAATACAGGACCTCTCCGGTGCCATTGGTCTGGCCAGCGCACCGTTCGTTCCATACTACGCACGGGCCCTCGGCGCGAAGATTGGAAGGGACGTCCATCTGCATTCTTTGCCGCCGGTAACCGGTCTACTGTCCTTGGGAACTGGCGCCAACATTGAGCCGGAGGTGGATCTCTCCGGCTGGTGGGTGGACGGCGATTCTGTCCACATAGGGCAAATCCATGTTGGCGCTGGAGCCGTGGTGGGCTCCCGAAGTACGCTCATGCCCGGTGCAACCATCGGCGCAGGCGCACACGTCGAAGCAGGGTCTGCCGTGCTGGGCAAGGTGAAGGCCGGGCACCTCGTGGCCGGCTCCCCGGCCGGACGCCGCGGAAAAGCAAAACACGACTGGCCTGAGCCCAGCAACCGGCGTTCCCTGATGGACCGGCTCTGGTTCTCCGCCTTCGCTGCTGCGTCGGCATTGCTGGCATTGATCCCTTACATTTCAGCGTTCGCAGGCGCGATGGTGGTCCTTGCTTTCATCCAAGGCCATGACTCCCTGGAGACTGCAGTCCCCCGGATTGCACTTGCACTGCCTCTCGCAGCCCTCGTCTGGTTCTTCGGCAACCTCATCCTTATCCTGGCCGTGGCGCGGCTCCTCGGCTTGGGCTTGAAGGAAGGCTATTACCGGGTCCGAAGCCGCATTGGCTGGCAGGTTTGGGCCACTGAGCGGTTGCTGGACATGGCGAGGGACCTGCTTTTCCCCATCTACGCAAGCCTCTTCACTCCACTGTGGCTACGCCTGCTGGGGGCCAAAGTGGGCAAGAACGTGGAGGCATCAACTGTGCTGTTGGTGCCCAGGATGACCACCATCGGCGATGGTGCTTTCCTCGCAGACGACACCATGGTGGCGTCCTATGAACTCGGCGGCGGCTGGATGAGGATCGCCCCTGCCAAAATCGGAAAACGCTCATTCCTGGGCAACTCGGGCATGACGGCAGCGGGACGGAATGTGCCCAAGAATTCACTCGTGGCGGTGCTCTCGGCAACGCCTGCAAAAGCGAAGTCAGGGACCTCCTGGCTGGGCAGCCCGCCTGTCAGACTGCGCCGGACCGCCGTCGACGCCGACCAGACCCGGACGTTCCAGCCGCCCCTGAAACTCAAGGTAGCCAGAGCACTGTGGGAGGCATGCCGGCTTGTCCCGGTCATCCTCACGGTCGCCATCGCAGCCAGCGTGATGTTGGCCTTGGATTGGATTGCCCGTGGTTGGGGTTACGGGATAGCGGCCCTGCTGGGCGGTGTTGTGGTTCTGGCAGCAGGTGCCGTGGCCGCGTTCAGTTCCATCATTGCCAAGTGGGTCCTGGTGGGTGCCATCCGGGCCGGCGAACACCCACTGTGGAGTTCGTTCATTTGGCGGAACGAGGTAGTGGACACCTTCATCGAGATGGTGAGCGCACCGTGGTTCGCCCGTTCGGCAGCGGGCACGCCGGCCCTGGTGTGGTGGCTTCGCGGCCTCGGAGCGAAAATTGGGCGGGGAACGTGGTGTGAAAGCTATTGGCTGCCCGAGGCTGACCTCGTGACACTTGGGGAGAACTCCACCGTCAACCGGGGCTGCGTTGTCCAAACACACCTCTTCCACGACAGGGTCATGAGCTTGGATACGGTCACGTTGGGAAATGGTGCCACGATGGGACCACACGGCGTCATCCTCCCCGCGGCCAGCATCGGGAACGGCGGAACTGTCGGGCCGGCGTCGTTGGTCATGCGCGGCGAAACCGTGCCGGCCGGAACATACTGGATGGGAAATCCGGTGAGTCCTTGGGAGGGTCCGGCAGCACGGGCCGCCCGACTCAAGTAGATTGGGGCAGATCATGACGGAACCGATCACCAAACTTGTGGTCAATGCCGACCCCTACACGCTGGACCACGGCAGCACGAGCTACCGTGTGGATCGTTACGAATTGGATCTCGATGTCAGGCTCGGCAGTAACAAGCTGATCGGAAAAGCGATCCTCCGCTGCACTGCCTTGGAGCCTGCTGCCCAGATAGTCCTGGACCTGGTGGGCCTTCGGGCATCCAAAATCCAGGTGGATGGCAGGAAGGTCCAAAAGTTCAGCCAACGGGCCGAACACCTTGTGGTCACCACTTCGTCCCCCTTGAAGACTGGTCAGMCGTTTGTCCTTGAGATCCGCTATGAGGGCAACCCACAACCGCGACGCGGCTTGTGGGGCGAAGTCGGTTGGGAAGAACTGAACGACGGCGTCCTGGTGGCCGGCCAGCCGAACGGCGCAGCATCGTGGTTCCCTTGCAACGATCATCCCCGCAGCAAATCCTCGTTCCGGATCTCGGTGACCACGGATGACAATTACCGACCGGTGTGCAACGGCCAGCTGGTATCCCGATCACGAAAATCAAGCCGCGAGACCTGGGTCTACGAACATTCCGAGCCCATGGCCACATATCTCGCCACACTGCAGATCGGCCGTTACGTGATGATCCCGCTCAACCCTGCAGACACCCATCATCGGGTCCCGCAGTTCGCCGCGGTCACTGCGGACATGGCTGGCGACGCCCGCCAAGGGCTTCAACGCCAGCCGGACATGATGAAGACGTTTGAGGACTGCTTCGGCCCCTATCCGTTCAGCGATTACACCTCGGTTGTCACCGAAGATGAGTTGGAAATCCCGTTGGAGGCACAGACCGTCTCCATTTTTGGCCGCAATCACATGCGCGGCACGTGGGAGGCCGAACGATTGATCGCCCATGAGTTGTCTCACCAGTGGTTTGGTAACTCCCTGACTGCCAGCAACTGGAAAGACATCTGGCTCCACGAGGGGTTCGCCTGCTACGCCGAGTGGCTATGGTCCGAGGAGTCCGAAACCATGCCAGTCGCGGCCCGCGCCTTGGCCGCTTGGAAAAAGCTCGACGCCGGGCCGCAGGACCTGCTGGTTGGCGATCCCGGTCCGGAGCTGATGTTCGATGACCGCGTGTACAAGCGCGGCGCCCTTTCGCTCCACGCCGTCCGCCTGGCAGTCGGGGACGAAGCGTTCTTTGGGCTGCTGCAGCATTGGACGGAGCGGAACCGGCACGGATCCATTTCCACGGCAGCATTTATCGATGCCGCCGATTCTTTCATTCCAGGGTTGGATGCCGGGGGCATCCTTCGGCCATGGCTCTACGAGGCGGCACTTCCTCCACTAGCGTCGCCTCTTTAGCCCACTGCCAAGGCGGCGACGAAACCTTCCGGCAGATCAATGCCCGCATCGCCGCTGCTGTTCAGGTCCGGCAAGCCCGGACGCTCCAGCACATCCACCTCCGCCGGGTTCCTTCGAAGGCCTTCCCCGGTCATCTTCAGCCAGGCCTCCTTACGCGCCCAGAGCTGGGCACGCTGCTTTTTGCGCTGAGTATCTGGCACCGAGGTGAGGAACCGTTTCTCATCTGTGGTTAGGGCGACATCGTCAAAGCCCACGAACGCTGCTTGATCAGTCGCTTCAAGGTCCACTCCCAGCCGGAGGCCAAGCCTTGGATTCACGACGCCGGCCAGCAGCAACCAGCCCTGCGCTTTGGACGCGCTCAGCGCGAGAGGCGCGGGCACGCCGTCGAGCATGAAGCCTGGACGGCCGTGGTCCCGTCCGTGACCGCATTGAGGGCAGTGATAGTCGGGGTTCAGTCGGTTGGGGCTTACCCCAAGGAGCGAGGCCGCGAAGCGGTGCAGGGCAACCCGGCCGGCGATGAATTCTTCCCGAGCCTTGGTGCTGGCGAACCGCTGTGCGCGTTCCATGGCAGCCGGCCCGAGCTCCTGAACGGCAGAGTCCGGAACGGGGACGTCGGCGAGCTTCTGGAGCTCAAGCACAGGGCTTTGCACTATCGCAGTTCCTTCCGATCAGGACGTGGACCCGTCAGTAAGCGCTGAGACCGCATCCAGCTGCTTCGGCGTGAGCTCGAGGTCCGCTGCCGAGGCGTTGGCGCGGAGTTCGTCGACGGTCTCGGCCCCGACGATCACCGAGGCCACGGCAGGACGGGAGAGCAGCCACGCCAATGACACCTGCTGCATTCCGAGCCCCCATTCTCTGGCCAGACGGTCGAGCTTGCGGGCAACGGCGATCTCGGACTCCGAATATCCGGGTCCACCATAGCGCTTGTCCCCCGCAATTTCGCGATCCAGAACACTCAGATCGGCGAGCAGGCCGCCGTGCAGCGGCGCGTAGGGGACGATCGACACCCCGAACCGCACGCAGGCGGCGCTCAGCTCCCGCTCGACGCTGCGGTCCAGGAGGTTGTACATTACCTGCGCAGCCACGGGAGCAGAGACCAGCCGACGGTCATCGGCGATCCACAGGGCCTCGGCCACCTGCCAGGCCGGGTGGTTGGACAGCGCGACGTAGCGCAGCTTTCCTTGGCGGATCAGGTCGTCGTAGACAGCAAGTGTCTGCTCCAGCGGCGTATTCGGATCAGGGAAATGGGCGTAATAGAGGTCAATGCGGTCTGTGCGCAACCGGCGCAGGCTCTGCTCAACCTGCTGGATGATGTACCGGCGTGAGAGACCGGCATCCGGGTCGAAGCGGCGCTCCCCCGACTTCGTGGCCAGCACCACCTCATCCCGATGACCGGCGAGGGCGCGACCAAGGATCTCCTCTGCCGACGCCCGCTCCGAGGCAGGCGGGGCACCAGGCCGGTCGAATGTCGGCGTGGAGCCGTAAACGTCTGCGGTGTCGAAGAAGTTGATGCCCAGGTCCAGGGCTGCTTCGACCACGCCATTAGCTTCGTGTGCGCTCGGTGCTACGCCGAAGGTCGCGGTGCCCACGCAGATACGCGACACACGCACGCCGGTCGGGCCGAGAACGGAGTACTTCATCCTGAGGATTCCTATCTGCGGGTTCGGTCCGGCTGGGACGTGGAGCGATCGTTCAGGACGTCCCTGACGGCTACGAGCCGCGGCTGAGTTTAAACACTAACCAATTGGCTATATTTCGGCACGCCAGCACCTCCGCGTGGGGAGGCAACTGAAAAAAATCCCCGGAACCAGGAGGTTCCGGGGATTTCTTCGCAGAGAGAGGCCTAGCGCTGGACTGCTCCGAAGCGCTCCGAAGCAACAGCCGCGGCTCCGGCGCGGGCCTCCGAGGCCTCGTCGGCCGTCAAAGTGCGGTCGTCGGCACGGAAGCGAAGGCCGAAGGCCAAGGATTTCTTGCCTTCCTCAATCCCGGGTCCAACGTAGACATCGAATAATGCGACGTCTTCGAGGAGTTCGCCCGCACCTTCACGCAATGCTGCAAGGACCTGGTCAGCCGGCACCTCCTGCGGAACGACCAGGGCCACATCCTGGGTTGCCACTGGGAATCCGGAGATGTGCTTGGCAACAATGACGTCGGCAGCAGCTTCAAAGAGCGCCTCCACGTTGACCTCAACCGCCACAGAGCGTGCTGGCATGTCGTGGGCTGCGAGGAGCTTCGGGTGCAGCTCACCGGCGTATCCCACCACGTCGCCTGACCGCAGCGCGAGCTGTGCGGCACGTCCGGGATGGAATGCCTGGTGGCTTCCCTGGCTGACGACAAGTTCAACACCGAGAACATCCGCGATGAGTCGGGCCACATCCAAAGCATCTGCCCAGTCCCAGGGACGCGGCGTGTGCGTCGCCGCCGCAGGCGAATCGTGGCCGGTCAAGACAGCGGCGATGTGCAGCGGCTGGTGCGGGACGCCGTCGTACAGTGCATCCAGTACCTCATCGGAAGGCTTGATGCCCAGCGGCGGAATGGATTCAGTACCGAGCTTCTCGCCGGGCAGGAAGACAGAGCCGGCCTCGTAGAGTGCCAGGTCACGGAAACCGCGGGAGTGGTTGCGGCGCGCAACCTCGATCAGTCCCGGCAGGATGGACGTACGGAGGTAACCGTTTTCCTCGCTGATGGGATTCGCCAGCTTCAACGCCGCACGTTCTTCGCCTTCCGTCGGCACGCCGAAGGTGTCGTTGGCTACCTTGGCCACGAACGGATAGGACAAGACCTCCGTCAGCCCGGCGTCTGCCAGTGCCTGTACGACGCGGCGCTTCTGCTGCTGGCTGCGGCTCAGGCCACGCCCCGGAGGCGCCACGGGCAGGGTGGCCGGGATGTTGTCATAACCAACCAAGCGGGCAATTTCCTCGGAGAGGTCTTCCTTGGTTTCAAGGTCGTTGCGCCAGCTTGGAGCCGTCACCAGGTAACCGGTGGCAGTCTTTTCCACGGCAGCACCCAGATCCACCAGGGATGTGGTGATCTGCTCTTCCGTGAAGTCGATGCCGATACGGGCGGCAGCGAACTCTGCCGGCAGTTCAATCGTGACGGCGTCAGGGGCCGTTCCGACGTCGGTACCGGTCTCGTCAGCTGTGCCACCAGCGAGTTCAACCAAAAGGTCCACGACGCGCTGGGCGGCGATACTGGCAACGTGCCAGTCAACGCCGCGCTCGAAACGCTTGGAAGCCTCGGACGGGAGCTTGTGCCGACGACGCGAACGGGCAATAGATACTTCATCGAAGTGCGCGGCTTCCACCAGGATGTTCGTGGTGGAATCCGAAACCTCGGTGTGGGCACCGCCCATGACCCCGGCAATGCCGATGGCTCCGGAGTCATCAGTGATCAGCAGGTCTTCGACGTCGAGCGTGCGCTCTTTGTCGTCCAGAGTGGTGATCTTCTCCCCCGCCACGGCACGGCGGACCACGATGTCGCCCGCAAGCTTGTCGAGGTCGTAGCAGTGGTTCGGCTGACCGAGCTCAAGCATGACGTAGTTGGAGATATCAACGGGCAGGGAGATGGAACGGACGCCGGCCAGACGAAGACGGGCGGACATCCAAGGCGGCGTGGGACGGGAAGCGTCCACGCCACGCACTGTGCGTGCCACGAAGCGGTCACAGCCCGGCTTGCCATAGATGGGGGCGTCGTCGTTGAGCTTGACGCCGTAACCGCCTTGGAGGCTGGCCGGAGCGTTGACCTTGGAGGCCGGGTCAACGAAGGATGTTCCGGTGGCGTGTGCGTACTCGCGTGCCACACCACGGATGGAGAAGGCGTAGCCGCGGTCCGGGGTGACGTTGATTTCTGCAGCCTGGTCATAGAGACCAAGGAGTTTCATCGCATCCGTGCCGATTTCCGGATCCAGCCCAATCCGTGAGAGGACCAGGATTCCGTCGTGGTCATCGCCGATACCCAACTCGCGGACGGAAGCGATCATGCCCGCAGACAGGTGGCCGTAAGTCTTCCGCGCCGAAATCTTGAAGTTTCCGGGCAGCACAGCTCCGGGAAGCGTGACAACAACTTTGTCGCCTTCCACGAAGTTGTGGGCACCACAAATGATGCCCTGCACGCCGGAGGGATCGATTCCCTCGCCAGTCAGGGTCTGTTCCTGCCCTTCAGGGACAACACGGACCTGGCACCAGTTGATGGTCTTGCCATTGGATTGCGGTTCCTTGACCAGGCTCAGCACCTGGCCAACCACGATGGGACCCGTGAGTTCATCCGTGGGACGGTGGACTTCTTCTTCTTCGAAACCGACCTTGACCAGGTCCGCCATGACATCTTCGGCCGTAGCATCGGCCGGAACCTGCGCAAATTCACGCAGCCAGGAAAGTGGGATACGCACTGTTAGATCTCCATCCCGAAGTGCTCGCTGAAACGTACATCGCCCTCGATCATGTCGCGCATATCGCCGACCTCGTTGCGGAACATGAGCGTGCGCTCGATGCCCATGCCGAAGGCAAAACCTGAATAGACGTCCGGGTCGATGCCGGCAGCCCGGAGGACGTTGGGATTGACCATGCCGCAGCCACCCCATTCGATCCAGCGGGGACCACCCTTGGCACCGGGGTGCCAGATGTCCAGCTCAGCAGAGGGCTCGGTGAACGGGAAGTAGTTCGGGCGCAGGCGAATGGAGGCTTCGTCGCCAAACATCTGGCGGGCGAAGTGCTCCAAGGTTCCACGGAGATCGGCCATGCTCAGGTTCTTATCGATCGCCAGGCCTTCGAACTGGTGGAAGACAGGCGTGTGCGTTGCATCGAGCTCATCAGTGCGGAACACCTTGCCCGGGCACAGCACGTAGATGGGAACTTCGCGCTCCAGCATGGAACGCACCTGCACCGGAGAGGTGTGCGTGCGCATGAGCAGGTGTGCCTCGGGAGGCTCCACGAAGAACGTATCCTGCATTTCACGGGCCGGGTGGTCCGGCTTGAAGTTCAGGGCGTCAAAGTTGAACCACTCGGACTCGACCTCTGGGCCTTCGGCAATTTCCCAGCCCATGCCGACGAAGATGTCCGAAACACGGTCCTGCAGCGTGGACAGCGGATGACGCGCTCCCGCCCGGCGTCGACGCGGAGCAGCCGTGACATCAACGGTTTCCTCCACCAGGATCCGGGCGTCGTTCTCGGCTTCCAGGACTTCGGTCCGGGCTGCGAGCGCTTGGTTGACCCGGCCGCGCGAGGATCCCATGAGCTTTCCAGCCGCAGCCTTGTGCTCCTTGGCGAGGCCACCGATTTCACGGTTGGCCAGGCTCAGGGGCGACTTCTCTCCGGTGTGGGCGAGGCGGACAGCCTTGAGTTCTTCGAGGGAGGAGGCAGCCGCAATCGCGGCGATCGCATCCTCAACGGCGGCGTTGATGGCGGCTTCATCCAGCGGATTCGGGATGGCAGCGCCTGGCAAAGTGTCAGTCATCTACTGTTCTTAGCTACGAGTCGGGAGCGGCCGGCATGGCTGGCCTGCAAAACGAAAGGGCAGTGCTCACCACGGATGGCAGGCACTACCCTTCAGTCTAGTTGAAGCTCACAGGCGCCATTTAACCCCTGGTTTGTGTACGCCACGGGTCTAGCATGGCTTCATGACTCCCGGGCAGCGCTTACGGCAAGTTGCCAACATGCTGAACCTGACCACACCGTTGGGGCTGCTGGTCGCGCGGACGTCCCGATCGCGCATTTCGCGTGGGCCTCGGGGACTGCTGATAGCAGCAGGGTATGCGTGGAAGCTTCCACACGCCGGGGCGTTTACGGTGGGGAACGTCATCCTCTACCGCGCAGCCCACGGCGTGGCAGGACGCAACGAGCTGCTCCTTGCCCACGAGGAACGGCACAGCACTCAGTACGCCTACTGTCTGGGGTTGCCGTTCCTCGTTTTCTACGGTGTCGCCGCCGGCTGGTCCACGCTGCGTGCGGGCAATCCGGCGTCGAGGAATTTCTTTGAACGGCAAGCTGGACTCGCAGCGGGCGGCTACATTGACCATCGAATCGAGGCCGAAGCATGAAACGCACCATTACCGTCACGGGAACGGCGAGCGCCAAGGCAGTTCCGGACCTGGTGACACTGACTCTGGGCGTGGAGACGCGACGGGAGACTGCGTCCAAGGCATACGACGACGCCGGCCAGGCAGCCGCCGCCGTCGTCGCCAGTTTGCGGGCGGCTGGCCTGCAGGACGCCGATATGCGCACCAGCGGCTTAAACCTTCGGGCAGACCTCGTGTGGGTAGAGGGACAAGGACAGAGGGTCGCTGCCTATGTGGCGACCACCAATGTTCGCGTCAGCATCCGCTCACATGCCCAAGCTCCGGCCACCATCGCTGCCGCGGTAGCCGCCGGTGGGGACGACATCCGGATCAACGGCATAGAGCAGGGTTGTGCAGATATATCCCCGGTTACTAAACAGGCGCAGGAAGCGGCATGGCAGGACGCGCTTCAGCGGGCTGAACAGTACGCGTCCTTAGCGTCCGCCCGGCTGGGCTCCGTGGTTTCGATTTCCCAGCAACCTATGCCCGGCTCCCCCATTCCGATGGGTGTACTCGTTAGGGCCTCCGCTGCTGAAGCACTACCCATCGAGGCAGGAGAGTCGTCGGTAGCGGCAAGTGTCAGTGTGGAATGGGAACTTTTGAAACCCTAGGTCCATCCAATGGCACTTGGAGCGCCGTCCGCACCACCACTGCGATACCAGCGGCCATGGCCTCCAGCGGCATCGACGGCGTCGGGTTCCCCTCGGGCACCTGCTCCGGAAGATAGGGAAGATGGACAAATCCTCCCTGAACGCCGTCCTTACTTGCGAGGGCATGCATCAGCGCATAGAACACGTGGTTGCAGACGTAGGTTCCTGCAGACTGCGAGATCTCACCCTTGATGCCTTCGATCTGCAGGTTCCGTAGGGCGGCTTTGATCGGCAGCGTCGAGAAGTAGGCCACCGGTCCACCAGGAACCACTTCCTCGTCGATAGGCCGCTTGCCCTTGTTATCCGGGATGCGGGCGTCATCACAATTGATGGCTACACGCTCCAGGGAGACCCTTTCCCGTCCTCCAGCCAATCCAGTGCACACCACGACGTCCGGCGTCAGGGTTTCGACGGCGGCCAGCAGGACTGTCGCCGCTTCACCGAACACGCAGGGCAGCTCTAGAGCTTCCACTTTGTGCCCCTCGGAGCGAAGGATGTCCCGCACGCGCAGGACAGCCTGCCAGGAAGGATTAACCTCCTCTTCGCCAAACGGTTCGAAGCCAGTCAGCAGAATCATGGGCCAACCTTAGCAATGTCCGGAATCGGCATTTGAGGTCCTTGACATTAGTTCGAACATACATTCGAATAGAGTCCATGAGATGGGACGCACAAGCACTTTCGCCAACGCGTGGACTGGCGTCCGAAAGCGTTGGCAGTATGGCACCTGGCCCTGCCCCGGCCATGGACGCACTACTGCCGCTGGCCGGGCTTGTGCGTTCCGTCTCAACACCCGAATTCTCCGGAGTCACCTTCCATGAGGTCACCGCAAAGTCAGTGCTCAACAGGGTGCCTTCGGGTTCCAATATGCCTTTCGAGTGGACAGTGAACCCCTACAGGGGCTGCAGCCATGCCTGCGTCTATTGCTTCGCCCGGAAGACGCACACCTACCTGGAGTTCGACGCCGGACGCGACTTCGACTCCCAGGTTGTAGTCAAGATCAACGCGGCAGAGGTCCTTCGGAAGGAACTGGCCAAGCCCTCTTGGGAACGGCACCAGGTTGCCCTCGGAACCAACACAGACCCCTACCAGCGCGCCGAAGGCCGATACGCGCTGATGCCGGGGATCATCCGGGCCCTCGCCGATTCAGGCACACCGTTTTCGATCCTGACCAAGGGCACGTTGCTTGCCCGGGATATTCCCCTGCTCAAGCATGCAGCCGCCCAAGTCCCAGTAGATCTGGGCATCTCACTGGCCATGACCAACGAGGACCTTGCTGAGATTGTTGAGCCCGGCACCCCCTCGCCGAGGGCCCGCCTCAAGCTCATCGCGCGCCTGCGTGAAGCAGGTTTGGGTTGCGGAGTGATGGCCATGCCCATCCTGCCTTGGCTCACGGATTCAGACGAGGCCCTTGAGTCCCTGTTCTCAGAACTCTCCAAGGCCGGCGCCACAGGCGTCACTGCGGGAGCCCTCTACCTCAAGCCCGGTACACGAGAGTGGTACATGAAGTGGCTCGCCGCCCACCATCCCGAACTTGTAGGACGATACCGCCGCCTGTACGGGCAGGGATCTTATGCGTCAAAAGAGTACCGTTCCTGGTTGTCGGCCAGGATCAATCATTTCAAAGCCAAGCATGGCTTTACTGGAACACAAGGCTTCAGCCACCGTAATGCCCGGCCAGCCACCACTGCCGCCTCGGTCACGGATAGTGCCCTTGGGACGCCGTTGCCAGGGCAGGAGCCACTTTTCTAGGCAGCTAGGCGCGTGCAGTCACGCGTTCCAGTAATGCCCGGACTATTGGGAAGTCCGCCGGGATCCAGGCAAGGCTAAGAGCTTCTTCCTCATCAACCAGTGATACCCAGCGCAATTCGTCGTGATCCTCCAGGGCACGGGGTGTGCCTTCAGCGAGTTCCGCCAACCACACGCGCATGGCCGCGCGCTCATTGAGGGGCCACCCCGCGGCCTCACCGGACTCCAGCTCCGCACCGAGACGAACTATAACTCCCAGCTCCTCCGCGAGCTCCCGATGAAGGGCTGCTTCGGCCGACTCACCCTCCTCTACTTTGCCGCCTGGAAATTCCCACATTCCGGCGAACTGCGGCGGCGCAGTGCGACGCGCTACAAGGAGTCGGGCCGGGGCGTCCAAGGAGTCGACGACGGCGGCGCCCACCACGTTTACCAGTCCAATCACTGAACCAGTCTATGTGCTGGGAATCATGGGGATCGTCACATAGCGACGTCAAGTCACGGTCACGGGACTAAGCTTGTTATCGGATTTTCTCCACCTTTTCCCAGCCCTCAAGGCACCTCACGAAGCAGGCTCATGACTATCACTGTGTCCCCACCGGCCGTCGCCAAAGCAGCAAGGCGCCACCTAGGTTTGGCCATCCTGGCGCTGGCCATGGGAGGGTTCGCCATCGGCACCACCGAGTTCGCCATGATGGGTCTTCTCAAGGAAATTGAGGAAGGACTGGGCATCAGCACTCCCGAGGCTGGCAACCTCATCTCCGCCTATGCCTTGGGCGTTGTCATTGGAGCGCCCATCTTCGCTGCCTTCGGAGCCAAACTTCCCAGGAAGCACCTGGCACTGGGGCTGATGCTGTTCCTTTCCATCGCCAACCTGACCTCTTTCATTGCTCCCGACTACGGTTTTATGCTGCTTTCGCGTTTCGGGTCCGGTCTGCCCCACGGCGCGTTCTTCGGTGTGGCTGCTGTCATCGCTGCGGGCTTGGTGGCACCCACCAAACGGGGCTGGGCCATCTCCATGGTGATGGCAGGCCTCACCGTCTCCAACGTCATCGGGGTGCCTCTGGCTACCTGGGTGGGGCAGACCTTCGGCTGGCGGCTTCTCTTCATCATCGTTGGGGCCATTGGCTTGCTTACTGTGTTCATGGTGTGGAAATTCGTCCCCTTCGAAGCAGCGCACCCCGAGGCGAGTATTCGACGCGAACTCGGCGCCCTCAAGCGGCTTCAGGTATGGCTTGCTTTGCTGATCGGCATCATAGGCTTTGGTGGGTTCTTCGCCGTCTACACCTACATCGCGCACACCATGACGGGCGTGGCAGGCATACCAGAAAGCCTCATTCCGGCAGTGGTGGCGTTATACGGGCTGGGGATGGTTGCGGGGAACATGATTGGCGGCCGCATTGCGGATAAGTCCGTCATGGGCACCATCTATTGGGTCATGCCGGGCATCGCCGCAGCATTGGTCGTTTACGCAGTCGCAGCGCACTGGGCTTGGTCCGCATTCATCATGGCCTTCGTCGTTGGCGGCATAGGCTCCATGCTCACGCCAGCGTTGCAGACCCGTCTCCTGGATGCCGCCCCGGGCGCTGCCTCGCTCGCTTCATCGCTGAACCACTCCGCCCTGAACATTGCCAACGCTCTGGGCGCCTTCCTCGGCGGGACCGTGATCGCTTGGGGCTGGGGCTACGTGGCTCCGGCCCTCGTGGGTGCTGTCCTCGCCATCCTCGGTCTGGGAGTTGCCATCATCAGCGGGCTGCTGGAACGCAGGAAGCCGCTGGCTACCTCATAAATCGCTAGAGCGTGATCCAACTGCTGGATGCTGCAACAAAAAAGGTGGGCTCCGCTATTTGACCAGTTCAAATAGCGGAGCCCACCTTTGTTTAATGCGGACCTGACTAGGCCTGGACGCGCTCAACATCAGGTTCAAGGTAAATGACCCGCGCGATCGGAACGGCTGCCCGGATCCGCTGTTCGGCGTCGTCAATCACCCGGGCAATTGCCTGACCGGTATCGGCGGCACCCATGGTGATCTTGGCAGCAACCAGCAGTTCTTCCGGCCCCAGGTGCATCGTCTTGAGATGGATGATCCTGGTGCCATCCGCCTGCAGTGCCTCGGTGATTCGTGCGACGTCGTCTTTGGTAGCCGACTCACCCAACAGAAGCGATTTGGTCTCGACCGCAAGGATGACAGCAATGGCGACCAACAGCAGGCCGATCATGGCCGTACCGAAGGCGTCCCAGACGCCATCACCGGTGACGAGGGTCATACTGACGCCGAAGAGCGCGAACGCCAAGCCCAGCAAGGCGCCAAAGTCTTCCAGAAGGATGACCGGCAGCTCGGGCTGCTTGGCGTTGCGGATGAACTTGGCCCACGTCTGCTTGCCACGGATATGGTTCGATTCCACAATGGCGGTTCGGAAGGAGAACGACTCGGCAACGATGGCACCAACCAGGACGGCCAACGGCACCCACCAGAAGTCGCCTTCGATGCCATGCGGGTGCTGGAACTTCTCCCACGCTTCGTACAGGGCAAAGAGGCCACCCACGCTGAACAAGACAATGGAGACGATGAACGCGTAGATGTACCGCTCGCGTCCGTAGCCGAAGGGGTGCTCGGGGCTTGCGGCACGCTGTGCGCGCTTGCCTCCTACCAGGAGAAGGATCTGGTTGCCGGAGTCGGCCACCGAGTGGATGGCCTCGGCGAGCATGGATGATGACAGTGTCAGGACGAATGCAACGAACTTCAGGACAGCGATGGTCAGGTTCGCGGCGAGGGCCGCCACGATCGCTTTGGTACCGCCACTTGCAGCCACGAAAGCTTCACCTCTTCGGTTTTGGGTAAGTATGGATTGTGCCAAGAAGAGTCGTCATCGTCTTATCTTGCAAGAAATACCGTACCGGGCGTCAGGCTATTTCTGCATTCCCGACCCGGGCGCCCTGCTGCGAACGGGCGCTTGCATAGAGGCAAACGGTGGCCGCTGTACCCAGATTCAAGCTCTCGGCAGCGCCATAAACAGGAACGGCTACGCGGTGATCCGCGAGTGCCAGTTCAGCATCGGAGAGCCCTTGGGCTTCGTTCCCGAACAACCAGGCTGTGGGTGCCTCAAGGGCATAATCCGAGGCAACGGAGTCATTTCCGAGCCTCCGGGCAGCATTCTCGTCCTGGAGCTGGTCCAGGTTTACTGTCCCATAGCCGTCGGCAGCCAGGACTCCTATCCCCTGTGCCCGGCAGCGCGCGACGAGATCTTCAACATCAGCCCCCAGTACTACTGGGAGGTGGAACAACGAACCGGCTGTGGACCTCACCGCCTTGGGGTTGTAAATGTCCACGCTGGAGCCCGTCAAGACCACGGCGTCGGCACCTGCAGCGTCGGCCGCCCGCAAAACGGTGCCTGCATTGCCGGGGTCCCGGACCTGGCACATGATCGCAATAAGGCGAGGACCGGCTTCGAGCACTGATTCGAGGCTGACATCCACAAAACTACACACGGCAACGATGCCCTGCGGATTGACAGTGTCCGCGATGGCGGCCAGGACGTCGTCGCTGGCCAGCCGAAGCTGCGTTCCTTCTGCAAGGTCTGCGAGTTCCGGGAGCCGCTCAAGGCATGCCTCGCTCGCAAAGACTTCATGCACGACGGCGGCACCGCCAGCCGCTGTGCGCTCCCGGTGAAGGGTCAAAGCCTCGCGAACCGCCTGTGGACCCTCAGCCAGGAAACGGCCGCGCTTAAAACGGGCCGGGCGCCCGGCAAGCTTGGCGACGTCCCTCACCCGATCTGCTCGGGGGTTGGTCATCGGAAAGTCTTGCGGGCGCCCGGTTTGGTTCATATAAAGAACTTTAGTGGCAGTTGCGACTAGTTCTTGATCTGCTGGCGGGCTTCGCCGCCGGCCGGCTCGAAGCCGGCAGCCTTTGCAGCCTCTACCGTGGAGAACCAGTATTCAGCAGCAGTGTTCTCGTACCAAGTGGAACCCGGTACGTGGTACTTCTTGGACTCGGCGTTGCCCTTGATGGCGTGGCCTTCAGGAGCACCTTCGCCCTCAACGGCAGCAATRGCGCCATCGATGGCCGGCTTCTCGGAGACAGAAGCCTTGACAGCCGTTGCGGTAGCAGCAGCCGGAGCAACCTTGGCAGCCTTCGGTGCGGCAACCTCGGCCTTGGCAGCCGGAGCAGACGTGTCGGCCGGGAGGGCAGCCTTGGCAATGTTCACCAGTGCGGCGAATGCGTTGGCGTCCGAAACAGCCAGTTCGGCCAGCATGCGGCGGTCAACCTCAACCTCAGCGGCCTTCAGGCCCTGGATCAGGCGGTTGTAGGTGAGGCCGTTGGCGCGGGATGCAGCGTTGATGCGCTGGATCCAGAGGCGACGGAAGTCGCCCTTCTTCTTGCGGCGGTCGCCGTAGCTGTACACAAACGAGTGCAGCAGCTGCTCTTTGGCCTTGCGGTACAGGCGCGAACGCTGACCGCGGTAACCCTTGGCGCGTTCGAGGATAACCCGGCGCTTCTTGTGGGCGTTTACCGCCCGCTTCACACGTGCCACGTGCGTACTCCTTCAGAAATCTTTATCCCAAGCTGCTACTGCCGGAAATCCGGCCGGCCTGAGAAGGCTTTTGGTGTAGTCGGCCGCTACCGGATGGCAGCAACCAAAGAACTTGGAACTTAGACGCCGAGCATCTTCTTGATGACCTTGGCATCGCCCTTGAAGACGATCTTGTCGCCGGCGAGGCGACGGGTCAGCGTGGAGGACTTGTGCTCCAGGTAGTGGCGGCGGTTGGCCTGCTGACGCTTCAGCTTGCCGGTGCCGGTCAGCTTGAAGCGCTTCTTAGCACCGCTGTGGGTCTTCATCTTCGGCATGGGAACCGATCTCCTTACGTGTCCACGGACAAAGTCCGCAGTTCTTTCGTGCAGCCGGCCTACAAGGGCCGGCGTGCTGGTTGCTTGCCGTTGGAGGCCAGGGCCTCCGCGGCGTTGAACTAGTTGGTCTTGCGTGATGCAGGCTTCGGCGCAGCCTTGGGGGCTGCGGGCCGAGCTGCCGGCTTGGGAGCTGCCGGCTTGGCGACGGGCTTCGGAGCCGAGGGAACTGCAGGCTTCGGGGCAGCAGCCGGAACAGCTGGCCTCGGAGCTGCCGGTGCGGGGGCGGCCTTGGGGGCCGGTGCTTTCTCCGCCGGTGCAGCCTTCACAGCCGGGGCTTTCTCAACCACGGGTGCTTCTTCGACTACCGGAGCCGCTTCAGCTACCGGCGCCTCTTCGACTACCGGAGCTTCCTCAACAACCGGCGCCTCTTCAACTACGGGTGCTTCCTCAACAACCGGAGCCTCTTCAGCTACGGGCGCTTCCTCAACAACCGGAGCCTCTTCGGCAATGGGTGTTTCAGCCTCGGGAGCCTCCACAGTTTCCTGCTTGGGCTCTTCTTCGGAAGCAAGCAGGCCTGCCGGAAGAAGGTCGCCCAGGGTCTGCGTCAGCGGAGCCTGGTCGCCCGTGGTGTCCACGCGTCCGGAGGCCTTGGCCTCGTTCTGTGCCTTGGCTTCGGCACGCTGGGCTGCACGCCGGGCTTCAGCCTTGGCTTCGGCCTTGTTCTTCAGCGGACCGATCACCATGACCATGTTGCGACCATCGATGCGTGGGCTGGACTCAACAATGCCAACCTCGGCGACGTCTTCAGCAAACTTCTGAAGCAGGCGGATGCCCATCTCCGGACGCTGCTGTTCGCGGCCACGGAACTGGATCATTGCCTTGACCTTGTCACCAGCGCCGAGGAAGCGAAGTGCATGTCCGCGCTTGGTTTCGTAGTCGTGCTTGTCGATCTTGAGGCGGAAACGGATTTCCTTCAGAACCGTGTTGGTCTGGTTCTTGCGGGCCTCACGCGCCTTCACGGCAGCTTCGTACTTGTACTTGCCGAAGTCCATCAACTTGCAAACAGGAGGCTTAGCCTGCGGGGCAACTTCAACGAGATCGAGATCGGATTCGGCAGCAAGACGCAGGGCGTCCTCGATGCGGACGATTCCTACCTGTTCGCCGGCAGGGCCGACCAGCCGCACCTCGGGGACGCGGATACGCTCATTGATTCTTGGCTCGCTAATGTTAAAGCTCCTGTGGTTGTGGTGAGTTTCACCGGCAAATAGAGAAGGCCTCCAATTGCTGGTGCAATCGAWGGCCTCAAGGATCGGGTGTGCTCCCTTGTAGAGAAGCACGCACTCCGGAGGCTGGGCCTCTGAGCGTCCGACCAGTACCCGGCAACCTCTTGTTCCGTGAAGGAATCCTGTTCCCCGAAGGGAAAACGGCTGACGCGGGTGGGAGAGAACTCCGCTTGCAAACTGAAAATCAATTCTACAGAAATAACCCGCCAAGCGCACATTGCACGGGGCGGGAGCATTTAATGCGAATAACGACTTCCAGTCGGTCTGTGACAAGCTTACCAGTATGAGCACTGAAGACAGCAATTCGCGCAACTCCTACTCCGAGGACACCGCCACAGTCCCCGCCGCCGATGCCGGGGTTTCCCAACAGATCCGCGACATCGCGGAAGTTGCGGCAGTAGAAGTCATCACCACCGGCGCGGTCCACCTGATGAGCGCCGCCGCTGTGAAGGTCGGCCTTGCCGATGACCCCAACGCAGAAGACCTCAAAGACCTTGACGAGGCCCGCAAGCTCATCACTGCATTGGCTGGCCTCGTAACGGCAGCTGCCCCCGAAATCGGTTCCCAGCATGCCGGGCCTTTGCGTGATGGACTGCGCTCCCTCCAGTTGGCTTTCCGCGAGGCAACGGCCCCAAGTACATACGACGGCGGCCCCGCCCACATGTGGTCGGGGCCGCCGTCGTCGTTAATGCCGCCGTCATCATACTGCTGCGGCATCACTGAAGATTTACCGTCGTTGGAGCTACACGCGGGCCCGGCGCCGCTTGGACATGAGGGCGAAGCCCGCGATGCAAAGTACGACCCCTGCGGTTCCGACGGAGGCAAAACCTCCGGACGGGCCCACAGTGTCAATAAATATCCCGGCAAGGGGCGCGCCGAAGGCAATGCCAGCCGTTAGCGCGGATCCGTACCACCCCATGGCCTCCCCGCGGCGTTCCTCATCCACGAGGTCCGCCACCTTCTCCGACGACGCCGACAACACCGGAGCGCAAAGAAGACCCGGGAGAATCGAGAGCAGGGCAAGCGTCCAGGTGTCGTGTGCGAAACCCATCGGGATGGTGAGCGCGGCCATGCCCAACAACAGCAGCATGGGAGAGACCGAACGGTTCATGGCTCCATAAATGAGTCCACCCACAACCGATGCCGCACACCAGAAGAAGAAGACGATGCCGATCTCGTTCTGGTGACCGCCGCGCTCCAACAGGCCAACGATACTGACGTCGGAGCCGCTAAGTACCATCCCCGATCCCGCAGCTACGGCGAAAAGGGCCGCAACGGAAACTGTAAACCAGGTGAAATTGCGGGCCACGCGATTCCGAAGGCCGGCTGTGCGGGACACGGCTGCCGGCGCCATTTCAGACGCCGCCTCCTGCACGTGACCTGGTGCGGAGGCCACCATGGCCGCCTCGGCAGCGGCAAGGTCGGCGGCAGCGCGTGCCGCAGATTCCTCCGGGGTGCAGTTGGGATCGCTGCGGGTGGGAGGGTTGAACCAGATCAAGAACAGGCCAGCCACGGAAACAGAGATGCCCACCGCGGTGAGTCCCACTGCCGAGAAGCCGCTCGTGGCGACGATCGCACCAACAGCCGGGCCGATCATGAACACGAGTTCAGTGGCTATGGAATCCAGCGCAAACGCCGAGCGTCGCTGGTCCCCGTCCACCATGACACCCAGCGATTGACGGACCACGCTGAAGATCGGCAACGTGAACAAGCCCCCCACGAAGACCAAGGGAAGCAACCAGGCGTACGGGACGTGCGGAACAATGGACCAAATGACTGTTTCCGAGATGACGGATGGGATCAGGGCCTTCCGCAGGCCCACCATGTCCACGCGCCGACCACGCCAAGGCGCCCCCACGGCAATGCCAATGGTCATGACGGCGGCAGCGGCGCCCGCGGCGGCATAGCCCTCCCCCAGCGTCAGGACAATGTGCAACGTCAGGAGCACGCCAGCCGCCGAATGTGGGATGCGGGCGATCATGCCCACCAGCAGGAGCCGCCGGACAGGGCGGATAGACAGCATCTCTTTGTAGAGAGCGAAGTTCACGGACTAATTCCTCTTGTTCCCCCGGGGCAGTCCCCGGTGGACGGGTACTGCCGCTAGTGCAGCCCAGGCTCCTGCGCCGCACGTTGCAGTTTTACTTCGATGGAGTCGACGCCCTCGGCAAACGATTCCAGCTGCGCCCACGCCTCATTCAGGTCAGCCACCAGCGACTGGACGGATACGGCGTCGAGTCCGTCCTCAAGGAACAGCACTATCCGCAGTTCCGGGCCAGCGCCTCCGCCTGGGACCGCCCGGCCATCCGCCGTCACGCAGGCGACGCCACCACCGGTCTGTGTTTTGACTCGGCGCACCGCCGGAAACGCCTCGGCCTGTGAAGCGAGAGCAGACTCCAGTTGATCATCAAGGTAAGACGGCGTCCAGTCCCGCTGCTGCGCCAACGCCCACATGGCTGGCCGCCGAACCACGAACGTGAACGCGGAACCGGGGTCCAGCACCAGCAATTGTGCGCCTTCGGAAACGGCCGAAAGGGCAGCCCTTGCCGCATAAACAGCTACCGGCCGGGCGTCCGCATGCCAGGCTTCAAGAGCAGCGGCCGTCGTGAACACGGGCATGGCCTTCCGACCATCAGGGGCCTTGAGTGTGACTAATGCCATATCGGCCTGCTTGTCCCCGTGCAGCCCATGAACACCTTCGGCTTCCTCGGCGAGCTGGGCTACCACGGGAACGAAGACCCGGGCGGTCGCGAGTGAAGCTACAACCTCCGCCTCACTGCCCGTCCCATTCAGCAGTGCAGCAACCGCAGCGAGGTAACCTGAATCCGCCGAACCGTCGTCGTCCTCGAAATTGTGGATCTTGGCATCGTCACCACTAAGGCTGCGGCCTTCCCAAGGTTGCCCCGCCGAGTCTGTAGCTCCGCCGGCGCCGGCCAAGGCAGCAGCAATATGGCCCGGAAGTTCGCGTCGTGATGCTGTCATCAGCGGCGGCCGGCTACGTCCAGGGCTTCGGGCAGAGTGAAAGCACCTGCGTACAGGGCTTTGCCAACAATCGCACCCTCGACGCCCAAGGGCACGAGCTCGCGAAGCACGCGCAGATCCTCGAGGCTGGAGATACCGCCTGAAGCGACTACGGGCTTGCCCGTTTTCTGCACCATCTGGCGCAGCAAGTCAACGTTCGGGCCCTGCAGCGTTCCGTCTTTGGTGACGTCGGTAACCACGTAGCGTGCGCAGCCGGCGTCCTCCAAGCGGGCAAGAACTTCCCAGAGGTCGCCGCCTTCTTTGGTCCAGCCGCGACCGGCCAGGGTGGTACCTCGGACATCGAGGCCGACGGCGATCTTGTCACCGAATCGGTCGATGGCGCGCCGTGTCCACTCAGGGTTCTCCAATGCTGCTGTACCGAGGTTAACCCGCTCCACGCCCAATTCCAGGGCGCGTTCCAGCGACTCGTCATCCCGCAGGCCGCCGGACAACTCAACCTTGACGTTGAGCTGGGACACGACCTCGCTGATGAGGTCCGCGTTGTTGCCACGGCCAAAAGCGGCGTCGAGGTCCACCATGTGCACCCACTCAGCACCGGCGTTCTGCCAGTTCAAGGCAGCTTCCAGAGGCGTGCCGTAGCTGGTTTCCGAGCCTGCCTCGCCTTGCAGCAGGCGGACTGCCTGGCCATCAACGATGTCGACGGCGGGGAGGAGTTCCAGAACGGACTGGGCTGAGGTGGTCATGTGTGTCCTAGGAGTTGATGGGGACGCGGGGCGTTCAGTTGCCTGGCAGCGTCAGGAGATAGGCGGCCAGCAGGGACATCCCCGCCAGCACGTAGAAAGAGACGGAAACCCACAGTGGCTTCTTCTGCTGGTGGAAAGAGATACCTCCACCCACCAGCACGCCGGCAAGGCCCATGAGCACTACCGACCACATTTAGGCTGCACCACGATCGTCCGCTGCCGGAGCCTGTGCCACCGTGGATCCAGGCTTGCGAAGGCCGTCCACCCAGTTGCGCAGGAGGCGCGCCCCGGCGTCTCCGGATTTCTCGGGGTGGAACTGGGTTGCGCACAGGGGGCCGTTTTCGACAGCGGCGATAAAGCGTGCACCGTGCTCGGACCAGGTCACCAGAGGTGGGGCCATCCGAGGCTGGACGACGTCGAAGTTCCACTCCTGCACGCCGTATGAGTGCACAAAGTAGAAGCGTTCCTGCTCAACGCCCGCGAAAAGCTTTGATCCTTCAGGGACGTCCACCGTGTTCCAACCCATGTGAGGAACCACAGGGGCGGGAAGGAGTTCAACCTTGCCCGGCCATTCGGCCATGCCCTCGGACTCGGTGCCGTGCTCGACTCCGGCTTCGAAGAGCACCTGCAGCCCAACGCAGATTGCCAGGACAGGCCGCCCACCTGCGACGCGGCGGCCGATCATGCGGATGGCATCGACGGCCTTGAGTTCCTTCATTACCGTTTCAAAGGCGCCGACGCCGGGGACCAGCAGCCCGTCGGCATTCAGCACATCCTCAGGCTTGGAGCTGAGAACCACTTCGGCGCCCGCACGCTCAAGGGCGCGAACAGCTGAACGGACGTTGCCCGAACCGTAGTCCAGCACGGTAACCGTGGGCTTACCTTCAGGGGACTCCGGCTTGAGGTTAGCCGAAGCGTCAGTAACCGCACCGTCCTTCAGGATTTGCCCGCTCATAGCGCCCCCTTGGTGGATGGAATGCCCTCGACACGGGGATCCGACTCCACTGCCGAGCGAAGAGCCCGCGCGAAGGCTTTGAACTGGGCCTCGACGATGTGGTGCGGATCGCGGCCTGCAAGGACGTTCATGTGCAGGCAGATACCGGCGTGCAACGTGATGGCTTCAAAGACGTGACGGGTCAGCGAACCCGTGAAGTGGCCACCGATGAGGTGGTACTCCTGCCCCGCGGGTTCTCCTCCGTGCACCAGATATGGGCGCCCCGAAACATCCACGACAGCGTGCGCCAAGGCTTCGTCCAATGGAACCGTAGCTTCGCCAAAGCGGCGGATTCCGGCTTTGTTGCCCAAGGCAGTACGCAAGACCTCACCAAAAGTAATGGCCACATCCTCCACGGTGTGGTGGGCATCGATGTGGGTGTCACCCGTGGCCTTGACGGTCATGTCGATCAGGGAGTGCTTGCACAACGCCGTCAGCATGTGGTCATAGAAGGGAACCGTGGTGCTGATGTCCGAGACACCGGTGCCATCCAGGTTGATCTCCACCAGGACGGAGGATTCGCTGGTGGTGCGCTCCATGCGCGCAGTGCGGTCAGCGGACGGCTTGGCGCCGGTTTCGCTCATTGGGACGTCCTTATACACGAAGAATGGGGTGGGTCTATTGACAAGTTTAGTTGGGCTGGGACGCAGGGCTGTCCAGAAGGGCTTCCAAGGCCTCAAGGAAGGCCGTTGTTTCCTTTTCTGTTCCTGCAGTCACCCGCAAGTGTCCGGGAATGCCGACGTCGCGGATCAGGACGCCCGCATCCAGCAAGCCCTGCCAGATCGCATGTGGGTTCGAAAGCCCACCGAAGAACACATAGTTCGAGTCCGAAGCCGCCGGCTTGAGTCCCATTCGGAGGAGCTCGGTCACAATCCGGTCCCGTTGGACCTTGATGTCCTCGACGTCGGCCATGAGCGCTTCGCGGTGGTTGAGGGCAGCCAGGGCCGTGGCTTGCGTGACCGCTGAGAGGTGGTAAGGCAGCCGGACGAGCCTGATGGCGTCAGCAACCTCAGGTGCGGCAGCCATGTAGCCCAGGCGCGCACCTGCCAGGGCAAAGGCCTTGCTCATGGTGCGCGAGACGATCAAACGCTCCCGCCCGGGAAGCAGCGTCAGCGCGCTGGGCGTGTTCTCGTGCGCGAACTCGTGGTAGGCCTCATCCACGATGACGATAGCCTGGCTGGCCTCGCCGGCTTCATACACGGCTTCGACCACATCCAGGCCGAGACCCGTTCCCGTGGGGTTGTTCGGAGAGCACAGGAACACGATATTCGCGCCAGTCTCCTTCACCTGGGCAGCAGCGGAAGCCGCATCCAGGCCATAGTCATCAGCTCGCACTCCACGGACGTACTCAGTGTCCGTGCCACTGGCGAGCAGCGGGTACATGGAATACGTGGGAGGGAAGCCCAATGCCTTGCGCCCCGGACCTCCGAAGGCCTGCAGAATCTGCTGCAGGACCTCGTTGGAGCCGTTGGCCGCCCAGATGTTGTCCGCGGAAAGCCCGTGACCGAGGTAATCGGCGAGGGATTCACGAAGTTCGGTGAACTCGCGGTCAGGGTATCGGTTCAGGCCCATGGCCGCGGCCGCAACGGCCTCGGTAATGGCCGCTTGCACATCGGCCGGCACGCCATGGGTGTTCTCGTTGACGTTGAGCAAAATGGGGACATCAAGCTGCGGCGCGCCATAGGGGCTCAGTCCACGCAGGTTGGTCCGGAGGGGAAGTCGGTCAAGTCGCTCAAGCTGGTCACTCACCAAGACAGTTTAAGGTGCCGGTGCGACTGCAGAGTAACTGTGACGCCAGGGACGCCCACTCACGGCCGTCTGGCTACTCAATTGGCGGGAACGAACAGTTGCTGGCCGGGTTGGATGCGTCCTCCGCGGAGATCGTTCAACTGGATGATTTCTGCGATGACATCACGCGGGTCCCGCTCCGGCGCGGCCGCACCGGCGATGCCCCACAGTGACTGCCCGGGCTGGACAGTAACCGTGACGGCCACCGGCGGCTGCAGTTGGGACTGGGAATCCGAAGCCTTGGCCGGAGAGTTGATGAAGCCGGCAAGGCTCAGCAGCGCGGCAAGCAGCAGCATGGCGGGGATGCCGAAGAACACGATCCTGCCGCGCCGGGTAAGCCGGAGACGCGTAGGCGCCGGGGTGTTGCGGAATTCGTGGAACGTAGAGATTGCGGACATGAGCTGAGCCCTTCTGAGCGATTGCCTGCATCGGATGCCCGTTGCCGGCTGCCAATTCCTTGTGTTCGTTGGACCCGCCTCGGATATTCGAACACTTTCTTCGAACATCCGAGCCAGGTTCAACTTTTATAGAACACATATTCGAACCTTGCTATGACATTTTTAGCACTTATCAACGAACGGTGTCGAGACTCGCTAGAACGAATGTTTGATAAACGCCTGTGCCTGGCCTAGGTTTGAGTGAAGAAACAGGCACTGTTTCAGTGGAACAGGAGGGTCTGACATTTTTTCAGATCCAACATCCCCGGGCACACTTCAGACCGTGACCGGGCGGAACAGAAGGGCATTGGCGAACATGGCAGCGAAAGCCACCGGCGGCGGGGTACCCCTGCGGAGCCAGCAGCCTCAAAAGAGTCCCAAAAGCCTGACTGTCCGGCAGAAGAAAATCCTGGAAACTATCCAGCGGTCCGTCAATGACAACGGCTATCCGCCCAGCATGCGCGAAATTGGTGACACCGTTGGTCTGGCGAGCCTGTCCAGCGTCACCCATCAGCTCTCCCAGTTGGAGAAGCTCGGCTACCTGCGCAGAGATCCCAAGCGCCCCCGCGCCATGGAAGTCCTCATGCCTTTGACCCTTGACGGCGGGACAATTCCCGGAGTCGAAGCAGCTACCACACTGCGTAGCGCAGGTGGACTCGCCGTGACGGAGTTGGCCAGTGCCAGCGACACCGCCATGGTGCCCCTGGTGGGACGCATCGCGGCCGGTGGCCCCATCCTCGCAGACCAGACTATTGAGGACGTCCTGCCCCTGCCCCGGCAACTGGTGGGCCACGGCGAACTGTTCATGCTGAAGGTCGCTGGTGACTCAATGATCGACGCCGCAATTTGTGACGGTGACTGGGTAGTTGTCCGGCGCCAGAATGACGCCATCAACGGTGACATCGTGGCAGCACTCCTGGATGACGAAGCCACGGTAAAAACCTTCCGCCAGCGGGACGGCCACACGTGGCTGCTCCCCCAGAACACGCAGTACGAACCGATACTGGGAGACCAAGCCACCATTATGGGCAAGGTCGTTTCGGTCCTGCGCTCCCTCTAAGGCGTTCGCCTACGTTTTCTTCCCGCTCAAGCGTTCCAGGACGCCGCGCACAACATTACGATCCGTCGTTGCCCAGAAGGGTGGCAAAGCGGCACGCAGGAACCCGCCGTACCTTTCGGTGGATAGCCGTGAGTCCAGGACGGCGACCACGCCTTTATCGCCGGTAGAACGGATGAGGCGTCCTGCTCCCTGAGCCAGACGAATTGCCGCGTGCGTAGCTGACACCGCCATGAACCCGTTGCCCCCAGATTGCGCAACGGCCCGCGAGCGAGCAGTCATCAGCGGATCATCGGGCCGGGGGAACGGAATGCGGTCAATCACCACAAGGCGGCATGAACCGCCAGGGACGTCGACGCCCTGCCACAGGGACATGGTGCCGAAGAGGCAGGTGTCCGGTTCATCGGCAAACTGCTTCACCAGTGCTGCCATAGTGGATTCGCCCTGGCAGAGGATGTCCACATCCAGACGTGGGCGCATCGCCTCTGCGGCTTCCTCGGCCGCCCGACGTGAGGAGAACAGGCACAGTGCTCCCCCGCCGGATGCACGGATGAGGTCTTCTAGCTCATCGAGGGCTTCAGGAGAAGTGCCCCTGCCGGGCTTGGGCAGGTGCTTGGCCACGTAAAGGACGCCCTGCTTCGGATAATCAAAAGGCGATCCGACGTCCAACCCAGTCCAGCTCGGTGCACCCTCTCCAATCAGCCCCAGGCCACCGGCGGCAGGCTCAAAGGCGGATCCAATAGCGAGCGTGGCAGAAGTAAGCACCACTGTGTGCCCTGCGAAAAGGCCTTCCCGCAGCCGGCCGGCAACGCTAAGCGGAGCGATGTTGATCAGTGCGGGAGCGGTCTCATCCGGCGGGGAGTACCCCTGCTGGGGATCGAAGGTGCTGTTCCTGGAGAACCACACCACTTCGCGGTTCTCCTTGGCTGCGAGCATCCGCTCGCACAGTTCCAGAATGAGCATGAGCCGTGAGCGCGCAAGCTGCCGGCCGCCGTCGACCGCGTTTGAAGAGTCAGTCTTCGAGTCAGACAACGCAGCGCGTGTGGCATCACGCAGTTGGTCCAGGCAGTCCAGTTGTTCGTCGTTGAGCCCGTTGGGCAGCAGTCCGTTGGGGACTCCGGCAATGGCCATGTCCAGTCGGTCGGCTGCCGCGTTCAGGGCGTCTACGGTAATGGCGGTGTGCTTACGCGCGCTCGAAGCCGCAGCATGCACCATTGCTACGGACAGCTGGCCCGTGACGGCCCCCGTGACCCTGTCCTGCAGCTCATGAGCTTCATCAACCACAACGACGTCGTACTCGGGCAGTACAGCAAGCCCTTCGAAGGCACTGACGGCAAGCATGGCATGGTTGGTGACCACGACGTCCGCCTCAGCCGCCCGGGCCCGCGCCTGCTCGCTGAAGCATTCCTCAGCGAGCGGGCACTTTTGCGCTCCGAGGCACTCCATGGACGTCACGGAGACCTGCCTCCAGGCGCGGTCGGTAACGCCCGGCATCAGTTCATCGCGGTCGCCCGTGGCCGTCTTTTCGGCCCATTCACGGAGCCGGATGACTTCCTTGCCCAATTGCGACGACGGGCCGCCAACCGCTGCTGCGAAATGCGGCACGCTGGTGTCCTCACCCAGGGAAAAAAGTTGGCCCTCTGACGGTTCTTCACTGGGGAAGCCACCCTCCAGCTTTTGCAGGCAAACATAGTTTGCCCGGCCCTTGACGAGCGCCACGTTCACGGGACGCTCGAGGGCCGGGCTTATCGTCTCCAACAGCCGGGGCAGGTCCCGGCCCACAATCTGTGTTTGCAGGGCCAAGGTAGCGGTGGACACAAGCGTCGGTTTGTCGCTGTCCATGGAATGGGCGATCAACGGAATCAGGTAAGCCAAGGACTTACCCGTTCCCGTTCCGGCCTGGACCAGCAGATGTTCACCGGACTCGATGGCCCTGGTGACTTGCCTTGCCATCTCGTGCTGGCCTGAACGGCTTTGACCGCCCATCCCGTCAACAGCTTTGTCCAACAGCTCGAGGGTGAACTTCTCCCCCACTGACTCGACGACGTCCGCCGCGACCTTCTCAACCATTGCTGACGAATGACTCCAGCTCGGCGGCCAATCCTTCACGAACCATGGCCACCACGCGGGTTCCGTTTTCCTCGTGCTCGAGGCTCAGGATTTCCGAATCGGAGTTGTGCAGCTTGTTGACCATGTCACCACGGTCATACGGGATGAGGACCTCGAGGCGGACTCCCGGCCGGGGAATCGACCGGCTGATCTCTTCCAGGAGTTCAGGTATGCCCTGGCCCGTGCGGGTGGAAACCACGGCGTGCCGCGGCTCTTTCTGCTTCAGGCGTTCCACGACGAAAGGATCCGCTACGTCCACCTTGTTCAGGACGATGATTTCCGGAACCTTGCGGGCGTCAACCTCGGTGAACACAGCACGCACCGCCGCGATTTGCCCTTCCGGGTCCGGGTGGGAGGCATCCACGACATGCAGGATCAGGTCTGCGTCCGCTACTTCTTCCAGTGTGGAGCGGAAGGCTTCCACCAGCTGCGTAGGCAGCGAGCGGACGAATCCAACGGTGTCAGCCAGCGTGTAGCCGATGCCATCCGGGGTCTGTGCCTTCCTGACGGTCGGGTCCAGGGTGGCGAACAGGGCGTTTTCCACCAGCACCCCAGCATCGGTCAGCCGGTTCAGGAGCGAAGACTTTCCAGCGTTGGTATAGCCGGCGATTGCGACCGAGGGTACGGCATTACGACGGCGGTTGGCCCGCTTGGTCTCGCGCGCCGGCTTCATCGCGGCGATCTCCCGACGCAGCTTGGCCATGCGCGTCCGGATCCTTCGGCGGTCAAGCTCGATCTTTGTTTCACCTGGACCACGCGAACCCATACCGGCACCGGCTCCACCCACTTGGCCACCGGCCTGGCGGGACATGGAGTCACCCCAACCACGAAGCCTGGGAAGCAGGTACTCCAGCTGTGCGAGTTCAACCTGTGCCTTACCTTCGCGACTCTTGGCATGCTGCGCGAAGATATCCAGGATCAGCGTGGTCCTGTCCACCACCTTGACCTTGACGATGTCCTCAAGTCCGCGTCGCTGCGAGGGGGAAAGCTCGGTGTCGACCACCACGGTATCGGCGCCAGTGGCGGCCACGATGTCCTTGAGTTCCTGGGCCTTGCCCGATCCGAGGAACGTGCCGGGGTCCGGCTTTGTGCGCCGCTGAACCAGGCCGTCTAGGACCTCGGATCCTGCTGTCTCTGCCAATGCTGCGAGTTCGCGAAGCGAATTCTCGGCGTCAGCCAAAGTGCCTTCTGTCCACAGGCCAGCCAGGACAACGCGCTCCAGGCGCAGCTGCCGGTACTCAACCTCTGTGACGTCTTCGAGTTCGGTGGAAAGGCCCGCGGTGCGGCGGAGCGCACGTCGGTCCGCCAGGTCTTCCTGGTCGCCGTCGTAAATGCTGTGTTCGTGGTCAAGCGTGGAGATCGCTTGTGCCCTGCCGAAAACACCTTTGGCATCATTGTCATCGGATGCCTGTGCGGGTACATCCTTGGAAAGAATCCGGTCAATGACGGCCTGGATTTGTTCAGGACTCATGTCCTGGGCGTCGGAATCGGATCCGGAGTGCTTCTGGGTGGTCATGGTCTCCTTAGACTGTTCGGCATATCCAGAATAGTGCTGTTTTGCGTCCAATGGGACGGTATTCGCGGTGGGCTGACGAGCTTCGGCCATATAGGGCCTCCTGTGGTGCTTGGATCGAGCGGGTTGGTCCGCGGGAGGTCCTGTCCTGCAGGAGAATTCATCGCCAAACCCATAAACCAAGAGCTAACAGCAGATGGCAGGGCCACTGCTTTCGCGACAGCTGGGGTGGGACATGTTCTACTGAGCAACGGCGATCAACCAACAACGGGCGATTGCGGAGTCTGCCGGACGGAACCTGCGGGCGGAATGGCCATGAGCTGGGCTGATACGCCAAGCGGGCCTGCATCGCGGGCAGGTGCCTTGCCGACGTGAAAGGGTCGGCTCGGGCTGATTACTCAAAGATCAAGAACATGCCTTCCACATTAGCAGCACTGTCAAACTGTCCCGGCCCGAGGGCAGTTTCCCAAGCCGCCGATAGCCAACTAATCTGGCAAATTATGGAGTCTGCACACTATTTCAGCGCCCAACCGGCCGGTCCGTTCACCCGCAAGCCCCTCACTGTGGAACTGGCTGGAGCTACCCGTCATGTGCAGACGTCGTCGGGCATCTTCAGCCCCGACGGTGTGGACAAGGGCACCAAGGTACTTTTGGCCGAGGTTCCACCGCCTTCGCCCCGGGGCAACCTGCTGGATATTGGGTGCGGTTGGGGTCCTGTCGCCCTCACGATGGGGCTCATGGCGCCCCTGGCACAGGTCTACGCCGTGGATGTCAACGAGCGCTGCATCGCGTTGACCAACGAGAACGCGGCTGCCCTGGGCTTGAACAACGTGAAGGCCAGCCTCCCGGATGAGGTAGACCCCGGCGTCGAATTCGACACGATCTGGTCCAACCCGCCTATCCGCATCGGCAAGGACGAACTACACTCGCTGCTCCTGACGTGGCTGCCCCGGCTGGCACCTGGCGGCAACGCGTGGATGGTGGTTCAGAAGAACCTGGGCTCGGACTCCCTCCAACGCTGGCTGGCCAACGAACTGGACAAGTCCTTCACGGTTTCCCGCGAGAGCACTTCGAAGTCTTTCAGGATCCTTCGCGTCAGGAAAGCATCCCACCAGCCACAATGACTGCGGGGCCGCTGAGCTCAACGTGTTCCCGGCCATCCTCACCCGGGAAGAACTTCACGTCCACCACGCCACCGGGAACGTTGACGTGCCAAGAGTTGGGGGCGCTGCTGCCAGCCCAATGACGGATCGCGACGGCGGCGGCACAAGCCCCGGTGCCACACGATTGGGTTTCGCCGACTCCACGCTCGTGGACGCGCATGGTGATGGTTCCCACGCCGTCGTGAACCAGCGGCTCTGCGGGTACTACAAACTCGACGTTGGTGCCGTTTGCAGGCTTGGGATCCACTGCTGGAGCGGTGAATAATTTCGTAGCGGAGAGTTCGCTGAGCTCGGCAAGCGCAACCACAGTGTGCGGGTTGCCCATGCTGACGGAGAGGCCGGGCCTGGCCACTTCCAGGCCGTCTGCGCTGACCAAGGCATCCATGGCTTTGCTTTGTGCTTCTGCAGGGAAAATGAATTCCCAAGGGCCCATATCCACGGCGTAGCCGTCGGCCGTGCGCACAATCTTCTTAATCCCGCCACGTGTTCCGATGGTCAAGGACTGACCCGGACCAAGCTCTACCAGGCCTTCGGCAATCAGGAAATGCACGAAGACGCGGACGCCGTTGCCGCACATCTCCGACAACGAGCCATCGCCGTTACGGTAGTCCATGAACCATTCCGCAGAGGCGTCCTGCTCGAGCAGGACGCGGCCTTCGGGCAGATACCGCGAAGGAACAGCACGGATAAGACCGTCGCCACCTATCCCCCGATGCCTGTCGCACAGCTGTGCTACTTGCTCGGGAGAGATCTCGTGGACATCACCGGGATCAGCAATCAGGACGAAATCATTGCCCGTTCCATGGCCCTTGGAAAACGCCAAGCCGGAAAGGCTGGCAGTGGGCACGGGGGCGCCGGCAGCGGCGGACTGCTGGGCGGGAACTGCGGCGGTTTGATCCATGGGACTAGGCTACCCGCCGGGCAGGTTCGGCCAGAAATTGCTGTAGTGAGCGCCAGCCCGGCTAGGCCAGCGCGACTGCTTTGGACACGAGCTCCGAATCCTGCCAATCGAGCCACGCGATCCGCGGATCGGCCCGAAACCACGTCAATTGTCGCCGGGCGAACTGCCTCGTGGCCACAATGGTTTCTTCAGCTGCCTCCGGGACGCTGACTTCGGCGTCGAGCACCCTGAGGAACTGTGCATATCCCAGTGCACGCGAGGCTGTCTTGCCGCGTCGCAGGCCAGCCGCATCAAGCCGTTCCACTTCCTGCAGCAACCCCGCATCCACCATCCGGTGTACGCGGATCGCCAGCCGCTCCCGCAGGACCTCGCGGTCCACAGACAGGCCAATCTGCAGGGCCGGCTGGAAGTACTCGCGTTGTGGCATGAACGAGCTGAACGGGCGTCCTGTCATTCCGTAAACCTCCAGGGCCCTGATCACCCGCCGGGCATCCCCCAGACGGCCTGCCGAGACGGGATCCACCTTTTCAAGCCGGGCCCGCAACGGCGCCAGACCGAAGGTTTCCCATTCGTCCTCAAGCCGTTTTCGCAAGTCGGGGTCCCTGCCGGGGAACTCCAGTACATCCAGGGCGGCCCGCACGTAGAGGCCAGAGCCGCCCACCATGATGGCCCGCTTGCCCCGGGCGTGGATGTCATTGATGACGGCGCGGCATTCCGCTTGGAAGTCCGCCACGCTGGCTTCCTCCGTGACGTCCTTTGTGTCCAGCAGATGATGTGGCACGCCCTTGCGTTCGTCCACAGTGATCTTGGCCGTACCTATGTCCATGCCGCGATAGAACTGCAGGGCGTCAGCGTTGATGACCTCGCCATTGAGTGCAAGGGCCAGCTCGACGGCCAGGTCCGATTTACCGGACCCGGTTGGCCCGACGACGGCAATCACCGGCGGCGCGGCATGGGAGAGGGCCATTCGATCTCGAATAATCGACGTCAGGCGCCGCGAACAGGCAGCGACGGCATGCCCAAGGACACGCCCTTCTTGCCCGAGGCCGCACCAGCACTGGGAACACCGCAGGAATCTGCCTGCGAGCGATCCCAGGCGTCACCCGCCCTCGACCGGCGCAACATGTAATCGTCCAGGCTTGCAGGATCGGCAACCAGGTGAAATGCCGCGGCTTCGGTAATGGTCACGGTGACAAAGTCCCCGGGGCGAGGGGTTTGCGCACCGTCAGGTACTGAGAAATGAACGAGTCGCTGATCCTTGGAACGGCCAGACAACCGGTGCGTTTCCTCTGCTTTACGGCCGGACTGCGCTGTCACCAGGATTTCCACACGGCGACCCAGCTGCTTGGCGTTCTCCTCCGCGGCAATACGGTCCTGCAGGGCGGTCAGACGTTCAAAACGCTCCTGGACCACTGCTTTGGGAAGTTGCTCCGGGAGCTCGGCAGCAGGCGTACCAGGCCGTTTGGAGTACTGGAAGGTGAAGGCTGAGGCAAACCGCGATTTCTCGACGACGTCAAGCGTCGCTTGGAAATCCTCCTCGGTTTCTCCGGGGAAGCCAACAATGATGTCCGTAGTGATCGCCGCGTTGGGGATCCGCTCACGCACCTTGTCCAGGATGCCAAGGAACTTGCTGGAGCGGTACGAGCGCCGCATATCCTTGAGGACCTTGTCCGAGCCCGATTGAAGGGGCATGTGCAACTGGGGCATCACGTTGGGTGTCTCGGCCATCGCATCGATGACGTCGTCCGTAAATGCGGCAGGGTGCGGGCTGGTGAAGCGTACGCGCTCAAGGCCCTCGATGTCCCCACAGGCACGGAGAAGCTTTGAGAAGGCCAATCGGTCACCGAACTCAACGCCGTAGGAATTCACATTCTGGCCCAGCAACGTCACTTCCACGGCGCCGTCGTCCACCAAGGCCTTAATTTCAGCCAGGATTTCGCCGGGACGACGGTCCTTCTCCTTGCCACGGAGCGATGGCACGATGCAGAACGTGCAGGTGTTGTTGCACCCTACTGAAATCGAAACCCAGCCGGAATAGACGGAGTCGCGCTTGGTGGGAAGGGTGGAGGGAAAGACGTCCAGCGATTCCAGGATTTCGAGTTGGGCCTCGTTGTTGTGCCGCGCCCGCTTCAGCAGTGCCGGAAGTGCGCCTACGTTGTGGGTGCCAAAGACAGCGTCAACCCAAGGAGCCTTCTTGACGATGGTTTCCCGGTCCTTCTGGGCGAGGCAGCCACCAACAGCGATCTGCATGCCAGGGTGGGCTGCTTTGACCTGCCGAAGCTGGCCAAGGTTTCCATAGAGCTTGTTGTCGGCATTTTCCCGAACGGCGCACGTGTTGAACACCACAATGTCCGCAACCTCACCGTCCGCGGGCACGTAGCCGGCGTCCTCAAGGAGGCCGGCCATACGTTCGGAATCGTGGACGTTCATCTGGCAGCCGAAAGTCCGGACCTGATACGTCCTCGGTTCAAACGGGGCAGGCTCAAACGGGGCAGAGGCATCCGTCACTTGGGCATCAGCACTGGTTGCCAATGCCAGGGCCGAAGGCGTGGATTCTGCTGAGGGGGAAGGAATGGTCAAACTCACTACTCAAGGGTACCGGCTTGGGCAAGTACCTCACCGACGATCCGGAAGGCCATTGAAGGGGCATAGCCCTTCCGTGCCAGCATGGACGCCAGCCTGCGGGTGTACTTGTCACGTTCTGCGCGGTCCGAGAGATCCATGCCGGGCCTCAGTTTGCGCTCCACAAGCTCGCGGGCGGCGATTTCCTCATCTTCATCGCTGAGCTGTGAGAGTGCTTCCTCGGCATCATCGAGATCGATACCCTTCTCCGTCAGCTCACGACGAATGGCACCCTTGGCCAGCTTCCTGCTTTGGGAACGGCTGCGCACCCACATTCTGGCAAACTCAGCATCATCAATGAGCTGGACTTCCTCGAAGCGGTCCAGCACGGCCTCTGCAACCTCTTGGGGAACATTACGTTCTGCCAGCTTGCGGGACAGCTGCAGCCGACTCCGTGGCGCCATCGTCAATTGCCGCAGGACGATGGCGCGGGCCACGGATTCGGGATCAGGCTCAGGATCGCCGGATACGGAGGACTCCGGGTCCGGCCCGCTCCTAGCCGTCAACGGCCTTCAGCTTCGGGGAATCTGCCTCCGGCTTGACACCCACGCCAAGCTTTTCCTTGATGAGGCGCTCAAGTTCCTGGGCCAGCTCCGGGTTATCACGCAGGAAGCGCCGTGAATTCTCCATACCCTGGCCTAGCTGATCGCCGTCGTACGTGAACCACGAGCCGGACTTCTTGATGATGCCGTGCTCGACGCCCATGTCAATGATTCCTCCCTCGCGGGAGATGCCCTGGCCGTAAATAATGTCGAATTCAGCAATCTTGAAGGGCGGKGCCATCTTGTTCTTGACGATCTTGGCCTTGGTGCGGTTACCGACGGAGTCGGCACCTTCCTTCAGCGTCTGAATGCGACGGACATCGATGCGCACTGAGGCGTAGAACTTCAGGGCCTTACCACCGGTGGTGGTTTCGGGCGATCCAAAGAAGACGCCGATCTTCTCACGCAACTGGTTGATGAAGATGGCGGTGGTCTTGGTCTGGCTCAGGCGGCCGGTGATCTTTCGCAGGGCCTGGCTCATGAGCCTCGCTTGCAGGCCGACGTGGGAATCGCCCATCTCGCCCTCGATTTCAGCACGCGGGACCAAGGCAGCCACGGAGTCAATGACGATGACGTCCAGGGAACCGGAGCCCACCAGCATGTCCATGATTTCCAAGGCCTGCTCACCTGTGTCCGGCTGCGACACGAGCAAGGCATCCGTGTCCACGCCCAGCTTGGCTGCGTAGTCAGGATCCAAGGCGTGCTCGGCGTCGATGAAGGCCGCTATGCCACCGTTACGTTGCGCATTGGCTACAGCGTGCAGGGCCACTGTGGTCTTACCAGAGGATTCCGGGCCGTAGATCTCCACGACGCGGCCTCGGGGCAAGCCACCAATGCCAAGGGCGACGTCCAGTGCAATGGATCCGGTCGGAATAACTTCGATCGGTGCGCGGGTGTCATCACCCAAGCGCATGATGGAGCCTTTGCCGAACTGCTTGTCGATCTGGGCAAGCGCTGCTTCGAGCGCCTTCTCACGATCCGGGGTTGCCGCCATGGTTCACACCTCTGATGCTTTCTCGCTGTGGAGTGGCCTGAATGGCCGCTTTCCTGTCATGTCAGACGCTATTACGGCTCCCTGACATTTTTTGAAGCCGACGTGGGCTATGTGGATAACCACGCCCTCCGATTGCCTGTGGAATGCGTCCTTCAGGAACAATTTTCCTCTCACAGGAGCATATCCCCATCCGAACAGATATTCGAACAATGCATGCGGGCGTGTCACCACCATGGAGCCTGGAAGTCCCTCGGCAAACGTGGCTGGACTTCAGTTCGCCGCAGGCTTGATATCCCGGCCGAGCCTGCGCTCCGGCGGTACATCCTGGACTTCGCACATTGCCAGCCAGACGTCCCGGGGCTGGTAGCCGGCAGCCAGTGCCTCCACGGCGGTCCGCCCTCCCACGCCGGCCAGCACCAGGGAATTGGCCAGGACGCGGGAATAGCCTGCCCCAAATTCATCGTCCATTAAACGCCAGAAGTCACTTGCCCTCACGGATAGAGTCTCTCACGACGCCGGACTCTAGAATGGTTGCCATGAGCAATCCTCTCCAGAGCACGCCCCCCGAGGCCGTGCCAGGTGACACCATAGACGATGCCCTTCAGCAGGTGGAACACCAGCTGAGCCTGCTCTGGCGCCGTGCCCGTTCCATCTCGCATCAGTTATCCCGCCAGGTCCACCCCGACATGGAGCCTGCCGCGTACGGCCTGCTGACGATCATTCGCCGCGAAGGCCCCATCCGCCTGACGGACCTTGCCTCGTGCATCGGAGTGGGCAAGCCCTCAGTGAGCCGCCAGATCGCATTTCTGGAAAGTATTGGCCTGGTCTACAAGGAGGCAGATCCACAGGACGGACGGGCTCAGTCCATCCGCCTGACGGAAAAAGGCGAGGAGAAGATGCATCAAGTCCAGGACGCGCGCCGCCAGGTGTTCCGTGAGCGACTCGGTGAGTGGCCGCTGGAAGACGTCCAAACCTTGGCCGACTACATGGGCCGGCTCAACGCCGTCTATGGCGAAAGCATCATCAAGGACACCACCCTTAAGGACACCGAGTCCGGGGAGACTGCCAACCCCACGCAGGACTGACAGCAGCACCAATGCGAAAGGTCCCCAGCCAGAGGCTGGGGACCTTTCGTGACAATTCCTGGTCTGACCGTTACCGGGCCCCGGAGAGCATCCCTTGCGGGAAGTCGTCGGTAAGGTCAAGATCGCGACCGTAGCGCTGGGAGAATTCCTGCGGAACGGTGTCCGGAACAGCTACGCCCTCCGCAACGGCCACGCGGTCGCTGACTTCGCGGAGCATGCTGGACAACGGAACGTCCAGGGCGGTGCAGATAGAGGACAGGAGCTCGGAAGAAGCCTCCTTTTGGCCGCGTTCAACCTCACTCAGGTATCCGAGTGAGACGCGGGCGCTGTGCGAGACCTCGCGGAGGGTTCGGCCCTGACGCTGGCGGACATCGCGCAATACATCACCGATTTCGTGGCGTAGTACAACCATCTTGCGCTCCTTCTGTTCGCTCTGTGCCTGCTTAGCCAAGCCCACATCCTTCCAGCGGACAACGCCGTTTACGGATACGGGCTGCTTTACCATCTGTATCGCCTTGCTCCCTCGTTCATCCGGTTCGCTGGCTGGCGGACCGGTATGGTTTTTTACATCCTAGGCGCCCCGGCTGTTCCGAAGCGACACAATGACACAACTATTGGCAATGAGTTTTTGTTCCCGGCTACTCTACGAACGGTAACCAACCCCTTCCAGTGCATCAATCAGATGCGCCAGCGCAGCTTCGCAGGCCTTTTCCCTGATACTTTGCCTGTCCCCCGAAAAGCTGAATTCAAACGAACCAGTGCCACTACTCGTGGCGACGCCGACGAAGACGGTTCCCACGGCTTTGCCGTCATGGGGCTCCGGACCAGCCACGCCGGTAGTGGATATTCCGACGTCGGCCGTACAGGCGCGCCTGGCACCTTCGGCCATGGCCGCCGCTACTCCGCCATCCACTGAACCAACGGCAGAAATCAGCTCCGTCGAAACACCGAGGATTGAGGCCTTCACGGAGTTCTGATAAGCAATCACGCCGCCCTGCAACATTCCGGACGCACCGGGTGTGTTGGCCAGGCTGGCCGCCACCATTCCTGCTGTCAGCGACTCGGCGGTGGCAACGGTAAGGCTCTTTCCCAATGCCAAGGCAACTGCCGCCGTCGCTAGTTCCGAGGCTTTGGCGGCGTCCACGGGGTTGCTCATGCGCGGCGGCCCGCAGCCCGAAGGCGGAGCGCCTGGACGACGTACTCCGCTCCGGTCCATAGTGTGATGGCAAGGGCGGCCATCATGACCCAGAAGGCCACAATGACGAGCCACGGCGCGATGGCCTCAAGCGGCAGGATGTACAGGAAGATGGCCACTGTCTGGATGACGGTCTTGAGCTTTCCGCCGCGGGAAGCCGGCATGACGCCGTATCGGATCACAAAGAACCTCAGTGCCGTGATGCCCCACTCGCGGACCAGGATGAGGATAGTCACCCACCAGGGCAGTTCCCCGAGGATGGACAAGAGCACCAGCGCTGAGCCGATCAGCAGTTTGTCGGCAATGGGGTCCGCGATCTTGCCGAAGTTGGTGATGAGGCCACGGGCACGGGCGATATCGCCGTCGAGCTTGTCCGTGTAGATCGCTACGGCGAAGGCCACAACAGCAGCCCACCGCCAAATACCTTGGTGGTTATCATCCGCCACCAGGAACCAGACGAAAAAAGGAACCAGGACGATACGGAGCATAGTGAGGATATTGGGAAGGTTCCAGACGTCGGAGCTGCTGGAAGTGGCGTTGTCACCCTCGGCTGTAGTCACCCCTCTAGGCTACCGTCCGGTGAGCGACCAGGCGTCCTCGCCGCCCTCGTCCTCATCATCGGGGACGTCGGCGCCGTCGAAATATTCAACAGCTTGGGTCCGGTTGTCGAGGTCCGCTGCCACCAGGTCCTCGGCATAGCCGCCGACGGCGATATTGGAGTTTGCGTTATCGCTCAGTGCCGCAGTGTGGGCGTCAGGCGCAGCCGGCGATTCCTGTCCCTTCATGGCAGCAAGCACGGCAGCGAGGTCATCCGGCTTAACCAGGACATCCCGGGCTTTGGAGCCTTCGGAGGGACCCACGACGCCGCGGGACTCCAGGAGGTCCATGAGGCGTCCGGCCTTGGCGAAGCCGACACGAAGCTTGCGCTGCAACATGGAGGTGGAACCGAACTGCGTGGTGACCACCAATTCGGTGGCCTGCAGCAGCACCTCGAGATCGTCTCCGATGTCGTCGTCGATCTGTTTCTTCGGGGCTTCAGCAGCGACGTCGTCCCGGTACACCGCCTGCAACTGGCCCTTGACATGTTCAACAACCTTGTGGATTTCGGATTCCGTCACCCAGGCACCCTGCACACGCATGGCCTTGGAAGCGCCCATCGGCAGGAAGAGCGCATCGCCCTGGCCAATGAGTTTTTCGGCGCCAGGCTGGTCCAGCACCACGCGGGAGTCCGTGACGGACGAGGTGGCGAACGCCATGCGGGAGGGCACGTTGGCTTTGATGAGGCCCGTGACGACGTCCACGGATGGCCGCTGCGTAGCCAACACCAGGTGGATGCCGGCGGCACGTGCCAGCTGGGTGATGCGGACGATCGAGTCTTCGACGTCGCGTGGCGCCACCATCATGAGGTCCGCTAGCTCGTCCACAATGACCAACAAGTACGGGTAGGGCTTGATGACTCGCTTGGAGTCAACGGGCGGCGTGACCTTGCCTGCCCTGACCGCCTTGTTGAAGTCGTCGATGTGCTTGTACCCGTAGTTGGCGAGATCGTCATAACGGGCGTCCATCTCCCGAACCACCCACTGCAGGGCTTCGGCCGCCTTCTTGGGATTGGTGATGATGGGCGTAATCAAGTGTGGAACGCCTTCATACGCAGTCAGTTCCACGCGCTTGGGGTCCACCATGACCATGCGGACTTCGTCAGGCGTAGCGCGCATCAGGATCGAGGTGATCATGGAGTTCACAAAGCTTGATTTACCAGCACCTGTAGCACCGGCCACCAGGAGGTGGGGCATCTTGGCCAGGTTGGCGACGACATAACCGCCCTCGACGTCCTTGCCGACGCCCATGACCATCGGGTGGTCGGTGCGGCGTGCATTCTGGCTCCGCAGCACATCGCCAAGGGATACCGTTTCGCGGTCCGTGTTGGGAATCTCGATACCGATTGCGGACTTGCCGGGAATGGGGCTCAGGATGCGCACATCGCTGGATGCCACCGCGTAGGAGATGTTCTTGGACAGCGCCGTTACGCGCTCCACCTTGGTGCCGGGAGACAGTTCGATTTCGTAGCGTGTCACCGTTGGGCCTCGGCTGAAGCCAGTCACTGCGGCATCGACGTTGAACTGCGTCAGCGTGTCCGTCAAGGCGGCCACGACGGCGTCATTCGCTTCGGTGCGCTCCTTCGGAATGGAGCCTGGTGTCAGGAAGTCCGAGGCAGGCAGGGTGTACGTGACGTCCCCGGCCAGTGACAGTTGCTCTGTACGCTGCGGAATTGGCGTGGGCGGCGGAGGGGGCGTTGCTGGCCGGGCCGGAACCTGCGCCGCTGTGGGTGCCGTCATTTCCGGGGTGAGGACGGGAATGGCCTCTGTGGGGTTGTCGATGCCTGGAGCAGCACCCAAGCCCTGGGCAGCCTTGATCTTACCCACTGCTATCTCGGCTTGGGTGGGGCGGCGTACGCCCGGCGGAACGCGCGGGGCAGATGCTTGGGGAGTTTCGTCGTCGTCGACTATTGCATGCTCAAAGGCTTCGTCACCGACGTAGCCTTCCAAACCGGCGTCGGTATCCTCATCCTTGCCGAAGAAGCGCATCCGCTTCTTCTTCTTGGGCTTTGCAACCGCCCCGTTTTCATAGAGGTAGCTGCGATCATGGGCATCCTTGCCGGACTCGGCATCCATGAGGTCCACGCCCATGAGGTGCTCGTAGGCGGAGCGGATCCTGGAGGGGATCGCCCCGAACGGCGTGGCCGTAACGATCAGCACTGACACGAAGGCCAACAGGCTGTAGACGATCACCGGGACGGCGGCATGAATTGCAGCAAGTGGCGACGCTGCAAGGAAGCCCAGCATTCCGCCCGCCCTGCGCAGCCCATCGAAGCCATCGGCCACGGTGGGCTGGCCCCCGATGATGTGGGCCAAGCCGGAACCGGCAAAAGTCATGATCATGAAGCCGATGCCAACGCGGTTGTTGCCGCGGCCATCCTGCGGTTTGCGGAAGAGGCGGAAAGCGCAGATGAAAAGCATGAAAGGCAAAACAAGCGACATCCAGCCGAAAGTGCCGTTGACCACGCTGTAGACGGCGTCAGGCAGCCATCCGGTCAGGCCCCACCAAGCGAAGGTGGCAATGCCGATTCCCAGCACGAGGTTGAACAGGGCTGCACCGTCGCGGCGATCGGCGGGATCGAGATCGCTGACGTCGTATCCGATCCGGCGGACTCCTGCGCCAACTACGTGCCCAATGCCCTGCCAGACGCCCGCCAGCATGCGCACGGGCAGCGGCGCATGGGGCTCGACGGCGGCCGGCTGCTTTGTGCGGGCGCTGCTGCCCCGACCGTTCCTGGGCGTGGCTGCGGTGCYTTTGGATGCAGCTGCGCCCCGGCCTGTGCCGCCGGATTTACTACTGGAGCTGCCTCGTGGCGTGGAGGAAGTACGGGTCGCCATGCTTGCCACGCTACCCCAAGGGGGCCCGAAATCCGCGGATTTCAGACCCCCTGGGATGCATGTTGCCGGTGGACTACGCCTCCAGGACCACCGGAATGATCATGGGACGGCGACGAAGCTTCCGGTTCACCCATGTTCCGATGATCCTGCGCACTACCTGCTGCAGCTGGTGGTTGGTGTGGTCTGCGTGGTTGAGCACAGCTTCTTCCAACGCGGCGTTGATCTTGGGAATGATTTCGTCGAAGACGGCGTCATCCTCCGCCACTCCGCGCGCATGGATTTCCGGTCCGGAGACGATCTTGCCGGTGGTCCGGTTAATAACCGTGATGATGGAGATGAAGCCTTCGTCGCCGAGGATACGCCGGTCCTTCAGATCCGCATCGGTGATTTCACCCACGCTGGAACCGTCCACATAAACAAAGCCGACCTCTACCTGGCCAACGATGTTGGCCTTGTGGTCCTTCAGGTCAATAACGGTGCCATTATCGCTAAGGATGATGCCGTCGGAGGGCACCCCGGATTCTTCGGCGATATTTCCATTGGCAATCAAGTGACGCGTTTCACCGTGGACAGGCATCGCATTGAGGGGCTCAAGGATGTTGTAGCAGTACAGCAATTCGCCGGCAGCTGCGTGTCCGGACACGTGAACCTTGGCCGTTCCCTTGTGAATCACATCGGCACCGAGCTTCAGCAAGCCGTTGATGATGCGGAAGACTGCGTTCTCGTTGCCTGGGATGAGGCTGGAGGCCAGGATTACGGTGTCGCCCTGGCCGACAACCACGCGGTGGTCGCCGTTGGCCATGCGAGATAGTGCCGCCATGGGCTCGCCCTGGGAGCCGGTGGACATGAGGACCACCCGGTCATCGGGGAGGTTGTCAATGTTCTTGATGTCCACCAGGATCCCGTTGGGCACGTCAAGGTACCCCAATTTGGCCGCGATGGCCATGTTCCGAACCATGGAACGGCCCACGAACGCGACGTTGCGGCCATGCTTGGCTGCGGCGTCGAGAACCTGTTGGACGCGGTGAACGTGGGACGAGAAGGAAGCCACGATGATGCGCTTCTTGGCCTGGCCGAACAGCCGGTCAAGCGTGGGGCCGATCTCCTTCTCGGCGGTGGTGAACCCGGGAACGTCGGCGTTAGTGGAGTCTGCCATGAAGAGGTCCACTCCTTCTTCGCCCAGGCGGGCGAAGTGACGGAGGTCGGTGATACGGCCGTCCAAGGGCAGTTGGTCCATCTTGAAGTCGCCCGTATGCAGGACAGTGCCGCCCGCGGTGCGGATGAAGACTGCCAAGGCGTCCGGGATCGAGTGGTTCACTGCGATGAATTCGCATTCAAACGGGCCGAACTGCTCCACCTGGCCCTCGGTAACGGTCAGCGTGTACGGCTTGATCCGATGTTCCTGGAGCTTCGCCTCCACCAGGGCCAGCGTCAACTGGGAGCCGATCAGAGGGATGTCCGCTTTGAGGCGCAGCAGATAGGGAACAGCACCGATGTGGTCTTCGTGGCCGTGAGTGAGCACCACACCAACAACATCCTGCAGCCGGTCCTCGATGTAAGAGAAGTCGGGAAGGATCAAATCAACGCCGGGCTGCGTTTCCTCGGGAAAAAGTACGCCGCAGTCAACGATCAGCAACTTGCCGTCGATTTCGAAGACCGCCATGTTGCGGCCTATCTCCCCCAGTCCACCCAGCGGAACAATCCGCAATGTGCCTTGCGGCAGTTTCGGCGGAGTAACCAGTCCAGGAAGGGCTGTTTGGGTCATATTGTGCTTCTTTCCGGCGGAACCGTCCTAGACGTTGAAGTCCATTCCGGCTTCCGCCAAATCCCCGCGGATGGTTTGGATCTCGGCCTCGTCCGGCTCCACGAGGGGCAAACGGACAACCGAGTTGGGCAGGACTCCCTGCCACTTGAGAATCTGCTTGGCGGCTACAGCGCCTTGGACCCGCGTCATGGTTGCACGCACCACGGGTTCCAGTTCAAAGTTGATGGCCCGCGCCTTGGCGAGGTCATTGGCATTGACAGCGTCAATGAGTTCGCGGAAACGTCGGGTGGCCACGTGGGTGGTTACGCCCACGAGCCCTACGGCGCCGAGCGCCATCCACTGCAGTGTGAGGCCGTCGTCGCCGGAGTAAAAGACCAAATCGGTCTCGGCCATGACGCGGGTGGCTGCGGCGAAGTCCGCCTTCGCGTCCTTCACGGCCACGATGTTCGGGTGCTTCGCAAGCCCAATCATGGTCTCGGGAGCGATGGCAATGGAAGAGCGTCCGGGGATGTCGTAGAGCATGACCGGCAGGTCCGTAGAGGACGCAATCGTCTCAAAGTGGGCCCGAACGCCGGCCTGGCTGGGCTTGTTGTAGTAAGGAGTGACGATCAGAAGGCCGTCGATGCCAATCTGGGCCGCACGCTGGGACAGGTGCACCGAGTGCGCGGTGTCATTGGTGCCGGTTCCGGCAATGATGGCAGCTTTGCCCCCCACGGCTTCCTTGACCGCACGGAACATGCCGAGGTTTTCTTCGTCAGTAAGGGTTGAGGTCTCTCCAGTGGTACCGGTGACCACGAGTCCGTCGCAACCGTCCTGGACCAGCTTCTCCGCCAATGCTGCAGCTTGGTCGTAGTCGACCTTGCCATCCTCGGTGAACGGGGTGACCATGGCGGTCAACAGGGTACCAAGTGCGGGAATGTGGGCGCGGGAGTCAGACATAAGAAAAACGTTACCTTGTCACGGCCATGTTCCGGGAATGGGTTCCGCGTGATGGTCGTCATCGGCACTGCTGACTATGCGGGCTTGGGCGTCTTCAGCGTCCCCTCCGAACTCGCCGTCCCCTCCGAGCAATACTGCGCCACCGCTTTTTCCTTCAGCTGTTCCGCCCACGCAACCAAGCGCTGGGAAGCGCGGACGTAGTCGAAGAGTTCCCTTGGTGTGAGGGCTTCAAGGTCTGTTTCAGCCAGGCGACGTGCAAGCTCAGCACCCGGCGGCTGCTCGATCAGGACCGTGCCCTCGCTGCGCCACTGGACGTCCTCTGGCGGCTCGCCTGCCACGAGTTGCCTGAAGAGGAAGTCGACCACACCCGGACTCATCGCCTTCATGGGTCCGTGGAGGCCTTGCCGAGGATTTTGAGGCCGAGGATTTGGAGGCAGAGGACTTGGAGCATCGTTCATGCAGCCATGTTATTCGAACATATATTCGAAGACAAGGCCCTTGAGCCGGAGCCGCGCGCAATTCCGCTATGAGCCACCTGCCGCGAAGATGCTTCCAACCCGCATCACAGCGGCGCCATAGGCGCTTGTGAGACGATCGCAGCATGACTTCGCAAGAGACGGCGCCAGCCCGGAAGGTGCCCAGGGGACGCAAAGTCTCCACCCGCCTTACGGGCATTGACGCCGCCCGCGGCCTGGCCCTGCTGGGAATGATGGCCACGCATCTGATGCCGACCTTCGGCCCCTCCCCCCAGTGGGAACCCACCTGGGTGGGACTGGTTTTCTCGGGCAGGTCCGCTGCGCTGTTCGCAGTCCTCGCCGGAATCGGGTTGGCACTCACCACCGGGAAACAGGAGCCGCGCCAAGGCATGGACCTCTGGGCGGCCAGAAGCGGTGTTGCGATGCGGGCCTTGGTGATTGCCGTCGTCGGGCTGACGCTTGGGGGTCTGGACGTCAACATCGCAATCATCCTGGTGCACTATGCCGTCCTGTTCCTGTGCATCCTGCCGTTTCTGGGATTGCGACTGAAAGCGCTCTTCTTGTGGGCGCTCGGCTGGGTCCTGGTGTCACCCCTGATCGCCTACCTCGTCCGCCCGTGGCTTCTCGACGCCACCCCTCCCCTGCAGTTGGGCCACAATCCAAACAGCGAGGACCTGGAGACGCCGGGACGCCTTGTCGCCGACCTGTTCTTCACTGGCTACTACCCCGTGTTCCAGTGGATCGCCTATTTGCTGATCGGACTGGCGATCGGACGTTTGGCGCTCACGACGGCGAACGTCCAGTTGCTGCTCTTCACCTGCGGATTCGCCGTGGCCGCTTTGGCGAAAATCGCAGGAACCCTGGCCATGGAGGTATGGGGCGGTCGCGCCGCCCTCGAAGCACTTCCCGGAACACGGGGATACCCGCTCGAGAGCATGCTCCAAGTGAACCTGACCGGATTGCAGCAGGTGGATTCGTGGTGGTGGCTGGCAAGCGCGGCACCACATGCCGGCACCACCATGGACCTGCTTCATACCGGCGGGGTGGCGGCCGCCGTCGTCGGGTTCTTCCTGATGCTCGGCACGCTGGCCGAACGCATCAAGGTCAACTTCCTCATACTCCTCAGCGGTCCGGGTGCCATGACCCTCACGTTGTATTCACTCCACGTGTGGGTGGTCTCCGGTTTCCACAACAAGCCACTGCCAGCGGGGTGGACCGACGAAGGAATGTATTGGACACAGGCGCTGGCCGCCGTAAGCATCGGCGTGTGCTTTGCCCTCTTCCGACGCCGGGGACCTCTGGAGTGGCTGGCACACCAGGCCTCGCGTTTGGGCAGTTACCGCCCGGCTGCCGTGGGCTGAGAACGGAACAGTTTCACGGCGTCGCGCATTGAAGCGCGGGCACGTTTGCGATCTCCAGAGGCATCGTAGGCACAGCTCAATCGGAACCAGGAACGCCAATCCCCCGGCGCTGCCTCGGCCTCCTCACGGTACTTTTCGAACTCGGCGTCCGCGGCAGCACGCACAATGCGGCCACCGGGCGTGCGCGGCAGGGTATCCACAGGCAGTCCGCCCTCGGCCTCCAAAACCTTGGCCATCTGTTCGGTTCTCGCGCCAAACAACAGCTCACGAATGAGCGCCCAAGCGCCAATCATGGGCAAAACGAGGTAAGCAGCGCCGATGCCCTTTGCCACCAGATTGGGATCACCAAGCAACAGGATGGACCGCTGGAGGGAAACCACCAGATACAGCACCAACAGCAAGGTGATGGCACCAACCCAGATTTTGGTGCGGTTCTTCTTCACAGACTCCCAAAGAGTTCCCATGGTCCTAGAGCCCCAGGTCCAGGTAGCCATCCAGGCCCACGGTCAAGCCTGGGTGGTCCGCAACTTTGCGAAGCCCGAGCAGGACACCAGGCATGAACGAGGCACGGTCGAAGGAATCATGGCGCAAAGTCAGCTGTTCACCAGGCCCGCCGAAGAGCACCTCCTGGTGCGCCACCAGCCCGCGGAGCCGCACGCTGTGGACGCGTACACCCTCCACGTCGCAGCCCCGGGCGCCGTCCAGGGACGTTTCCGTAGCGTCAGGACTTGCTGGCACACCGGCTTCCTGCCTGGCCTGGGCAATCAGCTGTGCCGTACGCACGGCCGTACCTGAAGGAGCGTCTACCTTGTTCGGGTGATGCAGTTCAATGATCTCCACGGACTCGAAGTACTGCGAAGCCTTCGCCGCAAACGCCGACGCCAGCACAGAACCCAAAGCAAAATTCGGGGCGATCAGAACGCCTGTTTCCGGCTTCTGTTCCAAGAGGGTTCGCAACGATCCAAGGCGCTGCCCATCCCAACCCGTGGTCCCAACCACCGCATGAATGCCATGCTCAACCGCGAAGCGCACGTTGGCCTCGGTAGTGTCAGGAACAGTCAGGTCCACAACGTACTTGGCACCTGTGTCGAGCAGTGTCTGCAGGGAATCGCCGCGACCGAGAGCTGCTACCAGCTTCATATCGTCGGCTGCTTCAACAGCCTTCACGGCTTCAATTCCCATGCGCCCGTGGGCGCCCAGCACTGCAACGGCAAGTTGTTCGGTCATGCCTTTAACCCTACCGCCGGGCCGGGGTACGGCAGGAACCGTGACTCCGCGCTTACTCTCCTGGACCGTTCCCGCTCCCCCGCGCCGTTCCCGCTCCCCGGGCCGTTCCCGCTCCCCCGGGCCGTTCCCGCCTACTCCCCGGCCCCGACCCATTCCACGGTGCCGTCGCTGAAGAACTGTTCCTTCCAAATCGGCACCTGAGCTTTGACCCGATCCACGAGTTCCGCACAAACGGCAAACGCCTGGCCCCGGTGGGCGGCCGCAACGGCACACACCAGCGCGGGATCACCGATCTCCAGCATCCCGATCCTGTGCGCGGCCCAAATCCTGACCGGTTGCTCTGCTTCGCCGGAGTGCTCCGCGACCAGCTGCGCGACGACGTCAGACATGATCCGGTGCGCTGTGGGATGAGCGCTGTAGCTCAGGCGGTCCACGGGCTTACCGGAATCGTGGTTGCGCACCACGCCGCTGAAGCTGACTACTGCCCCGGCGGTGTCAGACTCCACCGCGGCAATTGCCTGGTCAACGGAGATAGGCTCGGCGCTCAGGACCGCGCTAACAACTTCAAAGTCTGTTTCAGTGCCCATGGCTTCCTTCCAATTGATCGCAAAGGTGCCCGATCACCGGATCCAGGACAGTCAATCCATCCATGACGCCCTTCGGGGAGCCGGGCAAGTTAATGATGAATGTCTTTCCCGCTGCTCCTGCGTGCCCACGGCTCAGCATTGCCATGGGCGTCTTTGCAGTGCCCGCCCGCCGAATGCCTTCCATAATGCCCGGAATCTCGCGATCCAGCAGCGGCAACGTCACTTCCGGCGTCTGGTCGTCCGGGCTCAGGCCTGTTCCACCACTGGTGATGACGACAGCGGGCTGCTGCGTCAGGAGCGCCCTCAAAGCCGCGCCAACGGGCTCACCATCCGGCACCACCATGGTGGGGAAGGCATCAAAGCCATGTTCCTTGAGCCAGTCCATGATGACGGGGCCGGTTTCGTCGGCGTAGATTCCCGCTGCCGCACGGGTGGAGGCGATAACGACGCCGGCCTTCCGCGGCCCGTGGGCGTTGGGTTCGCACGCACTCATGCTTGGGCTCCTTCAGGGGCGGATTCCGGGGCCGATTTCGGGGCAGAGCTACCCCGATTCCAATCACCGTGCTTCCAATCCCCACTCTTGCCACCGCTTTTTGCCAGCACCTGGATGTCTGTCAGGACTGCGTGCTTGTCCACGGCTTTGATCATGTCGTAGACGCTCAGCGCTGCTACGGAAGCAGCGGTGAGCGCCTCCATTTCGACGCCGGTGACACCGCGGGTCTTCACGGTAGCCAGTACTTCGATCGAGTCAACCCCCAGCTCAAAATCGATGGTGACTTTGGAAATCGGCAAGGGGTGGCACAGCGGGATCAGTTCGGGTGTCTTCTTGGCAGCCATAATTCCTGCCACGCGCGCCACTGCGAGAGCGTCGCCCTTGGGTAATTCGCCAGTGCCGAGAAGCGCCAGGACTTCGGCAGTGCTGCGCACCGTGGCCGTGGCAGTTGCCTCACGGGTGGTAACTGCTTTCTCTGAGACATCCACCATCTGGGCAGTACCGTCTTGCCGGAGATGGGTCAGGCCGCCGCTGTTGCCGGACGTGTTCGTGGGAATTTCATTCACAGCATCCATACTTCCACTTCGCTTCCCTCCGCGAGTTCCGTGACGTCGCTGGGAATCTGCACCAGGGCGTTCGATCGCGCCAAGGCGTGCATCAGGTGGCTTCCCGCGCCACCTTCCATTCGAACGGAGCCGTCAGGCAGCACTGTTCCGCGGCGCACTTGATGCTTGCCCTCGGGTGAGCGCAGGGGTTCCGCCAAGCGTGCCCGCTGTACTGGCCGCGGTGCCGGGACACCGTGGATCAGCGACAAGGCAGGGCGCAGGAACATTTCGTAGGAGACAAGGCAGCTGACAGGGTTGCCGGGAAAGCCGAGGAACGGAACACCTTCAAAGCGGCCGATCCCCTGTGGGCCGCCGGGCTGCATGGCAACTGGCAGGAACTCCACGTGCTGGGCGGCCATGGCTTGGCGGACAACCTCGTACGCCCCCTTGCTGACGCCACCGGTGGTCACGATCAGGTCCACCGGGTGCTTGCCGTCATCGCTTCCGACGTGGTTGCGAAGTACTGCGAGCAATCGTGCGGGATCGTCATCGGAGATTCCGCTTCGTACCACGTCAAGACCCGCTTGGCGCATGGATGCTTCCAGGAGGATTCCGTTGGAGTCGTAGATCTTGCCGGGCGTGAGATTCCGGCCCGGTTCCAGGACCTCATCGCCCGTGGTGACCAGCAGGACGCGCAATGGCTTGCGGACTTCGACGGCGGTCAGCCCCAGTGCGGCCAACAAGCCGAGCTGCGCTGGTCCTAAACAGGTCCCCGCGGGAAGGGCCAACTCCCCTTCCTGGATGTCGCTGCCGGCGTTTCGAACATAGGTGCCCGGAGCAGTGGCGGGCAGATCAACCTCAACGTCCCTGGCCTCAGGATTCGGGAAGGTGCTGGGACGCGCCCGCTCAATGGGAACCACGGCGTCGGCACCGTCGGGAATCATGGCGCCGGTCATGATGGGCACGGCATAGCCTGGCTTCAAGGCCTCCGGAGCCGCCCCCGCTGGAACCGGTGCCGCCACGCGTAGCTTCGCGCCGCCGTCGGGAATGTCAGCAGAGTTGACGGCAAAGCCGTCCATTTGGGAGTTGGCGAAGGGCGGCAGGGAAAGTGGCGCGTGGAGGTCTACGGCAAGCACCTTGCCCAGGGCATCCAGTAGCGGCAGCTGTTCAGTTGACGTGGTCGCGGCTTGACCGCTCAGTAGTTCCACCACGGCGTCGCGATGGGCAGCAACGGATCTGGGCAAGGACATCCTCCTGTGTGGTCACGCTGTGTGGTCACGCTGTGTGGTCACGCTCGGGGCCGGAGATTATCCGGACGTACCCAGAGTAGGGCCTTAAGTGACCTTCACGTTGATGGTGTGGTACCCGGTGGCGCCGTCGGGAGCTACCGGGGTCCGGTCTTCGGTCTGTGGTTTGCCCGTGGAGTCAGTGGCACGCACCTGGACTTCATAGTTGCCGGGCGTGAGATCAAGTCCCAGCTGCCACTGGTACCAGGTATCCGTGGATATCCCCGGTGCAAGCATCGTCTGGCGCCAAGGACCACGGTTGACGCGGAGCTCCACATGGTCAACACCGCGGTGCTGGGCCCAAGCGACACCACCAAACTGCACTTTGCCTGCTTTGACCGTGCGGCCACTGCGCGGTACGTCGATCCGGGACTGCGTCTTGATGGGGCCGTGATCACTCCAGCCGCGGGGAGTCCAGTAAGCGGTATCGTCCGCGAATCGGGTGACCTTGAGTTCGGTGAGCCATTTGGTTGCCGAGACGAAGCCGTAGAGTCCGGGCACGATCATCCGCACTGGGAATCCATGTTCCAGGGGCAGCGGCTCGCCATTCATGCCAACGGCCAGGAGGGCATCGCGGTCATCCGTGAGCGCTTCCAGCGGCGTACTTGCTGTAAAGCCATCGTTGCTTGTGGACAGCACCATGTCCGCTCCTGGTTTGGGACCCGCCATGGCCAGGAGCTCCCGCACAGGCCAGCCGAGCCACAGGGCATTGCCGATGAGATCGCCGCCCACTTCATTGGACACGCACGCGATAGTGATATGGCGTTCCGTCATGGGCTTGGTGAGGAGCGTCGCGAAGTCGAGTTCAATCTCTCGATCCACCATTCCGGTTACTTTCAATTTCCACTGTGGAGGGTCGATGGCCGGAACGGTCAATGCAGTGTCGATACGGTAAAAGTCAGGGTTCGGTGTCACCAAGGGGCTGATCCCTTCCAGCGGCAGTGAAGCCCCGTTAGGGATCGCCTGCTGGGTTGTCGCTGGCGCTGGCAGCGTCAAGGAGCCCCTGAAACCGGAAGCCACGGCTGTCGCGCGCGTGAGGACACTGGTGACAACGCCGCCAACAGCTGCCGCAATCGATGTGACCGCCAGTGCGTTCAGGAAGCTCCGCCTTGCCAGAGGGGCAGGCTCCGGCGAGGGTGCGGCAGTGGCTGTTGACCCTTCAGCAGATGGCACCACGCCGGATGACGCTTCACGCGGCGGCACCCAGGTGCCCAGCCGGCGAATCAGCATGCGGAGCAGCAGCATGGTGACGACGGCGGCCACGATGGGCGCGATGGCGGCTTGCGGTGTTGTTTGGGCACGGGTCAGGACTGCGCTTAGGCCCGCCGCACCTGCCAAGGCCGCCAGAACAAGTCCGAGTCCGGTTCGACGGCGCTCCAGAATCCCGGCCAGGGCAGCCAGAACAACGGCCACGATCAGGATGGAAGCGACCAGCACGACCTTGTCCGCCGTCCCGAAGAGCTGCACGGCGAGGTCCTTCACCCCTGGAGGTACGGAATCGATGACGGCACCGCCCAGGGCTGTCACCGGCGAAACGAGGGGGCTGAGGAAGCCGGCGCTCAACTCGCCTGCAGCAATGCCTGCTGCCCCGGCAGCCACCCCGGCAACCGCTGCCCAGAATCCAGGCTTTCTCATGCTGCGCCTCCTTGGCGATCCACGGCAGATCCTGCCGCAAGGGAGCCCTCCGGAAGGGAGCCGGCCGGAAGCGACAGCGCAAACCGACAACCGCCGTCGACGTTTTCCACGTTCACAGCTCCCCCGTGCGCTTTCACGATGCCAGCCACCATGCTCAATCCGATTCCTGCTCCGCTGTAGCTTCCCTGCGCTCCCGACGGGCTCCCCCGAGAAGGGTCCTTTTGCCAGCCGGTTTCGAACAGGTGGGGAAGGTCCTCCTCCGGGATGCCCCCGCAGTGGTCTTCCACGGCGACCACAGCGTTTCCGTTGTCACGCCCAACGCTGATGTGTACCTCGGTGTCCGGCCTGCTGTAAATAATCGCGTTGAGCAGCACGTTCCGGACAGCCCGGGCCATGCTCGGCCCGTCGGCTACGGCCATGCATTCGCGGTCTCCGCCGCCGGTGAGCGTAATGCCGCGTTGGGCGGCCAGCGGCGCCAGATCGGACAACGCATCGCTGACAAGGTCATAGAGGTCCAGCGATTCGGCGCGCAAGCGAAGGCTTCCGGCCTGGATCTTGGACAACTCCAGGAGGTCGTTGACCATGGCGGTCATTTGTTCGGTCTGCCCGATGATCTTCCGGTAATACTCCGGGACGTCGGCGGCCATGCCGTCCTCGAGGGCTTCGGTCATGGCGCGCATGCTGGCAAGTGGGGTGCGGAGGTCGTGCGAAATCCACGAGACGAGTTCGCGCCGCGCGGTTTCGATGGCGGCTTCCCTTGCCCGCGATTCCGCCAGGTTTCGGCTGCTGGCCTCCAGTTCCTGGGCCAGTTCAGCGAGTTCTGAGGTCATGGCAGGCTCGGCCCGCTTTCCATCCATACTGTTGTGGTCCAGGGTTTCGCCCCGGCCGAGTCTCCTGGCCACGGCTACAAGGCGCGCCGCATTCCGGGATACCCCGGCTCCCAATACGAGCGATAGCGCCACTGCAACTGCTGAAGCCATGGCCAGGATGTACCACATGACCTCAAGATCCCGGGCAGAAATGAACATGGCGTTGAAAGCACTGACCATGCCTGCCACAAGGACAGCCACGGTAGCCACCACAACCAGGCAAATCTGGGCCAGCACCGAGGCACGCCGGAGGACGCGTAACAGCACCAGCGTGATGGCACCGATAACCACTGCCCACAGGAGCACCCAGGCAAGGATGGTGGCAAGCTCAGTACCCTCCATGGCCATCCTCCTTGGCGTCGAATCTGTAGCCAACGCCCCAAACCGTCTTGAGGAGCTCAGGTTTGGTGGGGTTGTCCTCGATCTTCTCGCGGAGGCGCCGTACATGGACGGTCACGGTGGAAAGATCGCCAAAGTCCCAGCCCCAGACTGCCTTGATGAGTTCTTCCCGGCTGAAAACCTGGTTGGGCCTGCGCAGCATGAAGGCCAGGAGATCGAATTCACGCACTGTCAACGTCAGCGGCGTTCCACGGTGAGTGACGGTCCGGGATGCGGGATCCAGTTCAAAGCCTGCCAGTTCGACAGGTGGTTCGGGAGAGAATTCCTTGACGCTGCGGCGAAGCACAGACTTAACGCGAAGGACCAGCTCCCGCGGCGAGAACGGCTTGGTGACATAATCGTCCGCGCCCATCTCCAACCCCAGGATGCGGTCATCTTCGGTTCCCAGCGCCGTCACCATAATGACCGGCACGCTCATGCTTTGGCGGAGCCGGCGACACACTTCCACACCGTCCAGTCCTGGCAACATACGGTCCAGGATGACCAGATCCGGCTGGCGCGTCGCGGCGAGCCTAAGTGCCGTGAACCCGTCCCCGGCCATGTCCACTTGGAATCCGGCCTGCAGGAGATAGTCGCGGACAACATCGGCAATGGTCTGCTCGTCTTCGACGAGGAGGATGCGGCGATTGCCAGGCTCTGCCGCTGATGGTGCCGATTGCATGCTCACGCTTTCAGCATAGGTACGCCGGCGCTGCCCGGCACCGGATACGTGCCACTTCCGGGCGAATGTCCGTATTCCGTAAGAACTGCCTACCGCACGGACATGTCCCGGGGCACCTGAACGAAGCGTCCGATGAGTGAAACGGAATGTAGCCGGTATCACTCTTCACGCCATGGTGGCGTAGCCTGAATTTATGAGTGTTCAGCTAGGCATGCCTGTGCCTCCTTTGGGCAGCGCTGCAGGCGGCCCGGTTCCGCCGCCGCGTCCGGCTGGGACGCCCACGGGCTTGTGGGACCGCTACGGCCGCCGGGCGACCGATATGCGCCTGTCCCTGACGGACAAGTGCAACCTCCGCTGTACGTACTGCATGCCCGCCGAAGGGTTGGAATGGCTCTCCAAGCAGGCGGTGATGACCAAAGACGAAATCATTCGGATTGTGCGTGTAGGCGTTAACGCCCTGGGCGTGCGGGAACTGCGCCTCACTGGCGGTGAGCCGTTGGTCCGGGCGGACCTGGTGGACGTCATAGCAGGCATCCGGCACGAGCACCCCGAACTTCCCATTTCGATGACCACCAACGGCGTGGGCCTGGACAAGAAGGCCGCTGCCCTCAAGGCCGCGGGTCTCACCCGGATCAACGTCTCCCTTGATTCGCTTCACGAAGAAACCTTCACCAAGCTCACGCGCCGGCCTTTCCTGGACCGTGTCCTCGCCGGCGTGGACGCCGCCTGGGCTGCCGGTCTTGGTCCGGTCAAGTTGAATGCCGTGCTGATGAGGGGCATCAACGATGCCGAATCTCCGGACCTCCTCGCCTGGGCCTTGGACCGTGGATACGAACTCCGCTTCATCGAGCAGATGCCGCTGGACGCGGACCACGGTTGGACCCGGCGCAACATGATCACTGCGGCTGAAATCCGGGAACTGCTGTCCAAGGACTTTGTCCTCAGCCGGGATCCGCGGGAACGCGACGGTGCCCCGGCCGAACGTTTTGAAGTACGACGCCGGGACCAGGCAACCGATGAAGCCACAGGGCCGGTCCTCGGTACAGTCGGTATCATCGCATCGGTCACCGAACCGTTCTGTTCAGACTGCCGCCGGACCCGCATTACCGCTGAAGGCAAGATCATGAGTTGCCTTTTCTCCCGTGAGGAGTTCGACCTCCTCGGACTGCTTCGCCAGGGCGCAACGGATGACGAGCTTGCCCAACGTTGGCAGGACGCCATGTGGGTCAAACCCAAAGCCCACGGCATGGACCACACCGGCCTCGGCGCACCGGACTTCGTGCAGCCGGACCGCAGTATGAGCGCAATCGGAGGCTGAACCCTTGCTTGTACGTTACTTCGCTGCCGCACGCGCCGCTGCAGGTGTAGAAGAGGAGATCCACCCGCTCCCGGAAGGATCAAGCCTCGAGGCGTTGCTGGAAGCTGCCCTCGCCGTCGAACGTCCTCTGCCTCCGGAGGGGACGCCAACGCTTGCGCGCATCGTGGCCCGCAGCAGCTTCCTCAGGAACGAAATTGCGGTTCGAGACCCTTCTGCTCCCCTGGGTGCCGAGGACGTTATCGACGTCCTTCCTCCGTTCGCAGGCGGCTAAACGGCGGAGTCAACGAACGTGGATTCACCGGCTGCGGCGCTTCCGAGTGCCAACGCCAGGACGCCGGCACGGCTGTGCGTTCCGGTTTTCGCGAAGATGCTCTTGAAATGATCCTGTGCGGTTAGGGGCGAGATCCGCATCCGGCCTGCGAGGACCTCGTTCTCCATGCCTGCCGCCAACAGAGCCAAGGCCTGCCTTTCCCGTGCCGTCAATCCGTAGGCCCGAACGAACACGCCAAGCCGGGCTGCGGGCAGGCACTCCTGGATGGTGACGGCGATGGCCGGACCATGTGGCGAGTGAGTGGGACTGTCCATCCGGGCGGCCCGCAAGGAGGCCCACTGCCCTCCACCGACATGGATTCTGGCTGCAGACGCACGATTGTCTATATGTGCTTCCTTGGCCAACAACTGCGCCACCACGTTGTATACCTCTGCCGGGATTCCGGCGTGGGGCCGGGGCGCCCGTTGCAGAAGGGATAACCAGTTGCTGGCGCTGCTTGTCTGCCCGAGGACCTGCATGTCTTCGTCCATGACAAGAACCGCTTGGGCGGGCATGGACCCTTTCGACCCAACAGGAGATGCGGCGAACTGCCGGGCCCGGCTGCGGCGCAGGCCGCGGGTCATTGCCGGCGCGAGCGAAACAAGGAATTCGAGCTCCTCCTCGCTGAACGCAGGATCTGTGTCCTCCCTCCAGAGATCAAGCCATGACCAGATACCGTGCTGGTCCGCCAATGCCAGTGACGCTATGTCTCCCACTCCGTAGCCGCGGAGGATGGTGTCCCAGAGCGGGTGTCGGGCGGGATCTCCATTTGTGGCCGCAAAGAGTGAGGCAGCCGGCCGTTCGGCTTCGGACAGGACGGTCCAGCGGTTTATTCGGCTGGCATATCTGGCTTTGATGACCAGCGGCACTTCGTTGGGGCACGGCACCGCCGCCATAGGTGCAACACCGGTTGCCGACTCGGGATCAGTAAGCGGCCAGACGAAAGCGCTGAAGCCCACCGCGTGCCGGAGCTCCGCCACGGCAGCCTCCCGAAGGGCATGGTCGTCCCCAGCGGCGAGAAACAAGTCCTCAATCCGTTCCCGTGTCCGGTGGGTTGCCCGTGTGCTGGCCATGCAGCCAGTATGCGCCGCTGCCGGCGCTTCCGGACCCCCATGAATCTGGGATATCGGCGCCTGTCATCGGCACCTAAGCTGGCAGCACCAACGTGAACTACACAGGAGGGAATGCCATGTACACCCTGTACATCGAACACGGAATCAAGGACTTTACCCAGTGGAAAGCCGCCTTCGACCGTGACCCCCTGGACCGCGCCGCCTCAGGAGTAAAGCAGTTCCGGGTGGGGACGCCCATGGAGGATCCCCGCTACGTGCTTGTTGAAATGGATTTCGAGCGTGCAGAGCAGGCAACGGACATGGTTGAGCGACTGCACGCATCTGTCTGGAGCTCCCCAGCCAACGCCCCGGCCCTCCAAGGCGCACCAAAGACGCGGATTGCCGAAACGGTGTACACAGGATCCTATTGACGCCAGCTCCTGCCTGGCCGGACGCTGGGCAGTTTCCTCGGGCCGCCGTCAGGTTTTCCGGAACACACTCTTGAGCAAGGGACTGAACTCGGCTGTACCCTCAAGGCGCAGTTCCGCGGTGTGCACCAGGACGCCATCTTCAACACGAAAGGTGTGCCGGGCTACCCCCTCCGGCGTTCGCCGTTCCACCGTCAGCGTCCCGCCATGCCATGTGCCGCGCACCGGGGCAGTTGGTGGCCGGCCCATGCTGTCCACGTAATACCAGAGCGTGTCCCCATGGGCGGGATCCACGGTGAACATCCCGTGCCCTTCAAAGTGCGTTCCATCCGGCTCACGGTGTCGGTAGCTCTGCACTACGGCGTATCCACCGGCGGCTTGAGTGAAAACTGCTTCGGCCTCGGCAGTGTGTGCTGCACCCCATGGCGACTGTGCTATTTCCGTGATGCCCCGCCAATGTCCAATGAAGGCCTTCAGCAGTTCTGCGGCATGTCCGCTTGGCGGCAGATCCATCACGACTCCAATGTGAGCAGGGCAGCATCATCGTGTGATCATGCTGCCCTGTTTACAGTGCGGGAGTCCAGAGACGGTGGACCAGCTTAATGCTCTGTGTCCTAAAGACCGAAGGTCTCGCTTTCTTCAAACGGCCCGACGACGGTGATGGTGCGGGGAGCTGCGGCAAGTTCCTGGGCGAGTTCCTGGACTTCGTCCACAGTGACCGCCTTGATCCGTGCCAATGTCTCGTCAATATCCTGGAACTCCCCGGAAACGAGTTCTGCCCGGCCCAGCCGGGACATGCGCGAGCCCGTGTCCTCGAGGGCGAGGACGATGCCGCCGCTGAGTTGTCCCACAGCCTTCCGGAGTTCCTCCTCAGTGATGCCCTCCTTGGCGAGCTTGTCCAACTCAACACCAAGGAGGTCGAGCACTTGGCGCACTTTTGACGGCGTGCAGCCCGCATACATGCCGAAATAGCCGGCATCGGCGTAGGCGGCGGTGAAGGAATACGTGGAGTAGACAAGGCCGCGCTTCTCGCGGATCTCCTGGAAAAGCCTGGAAGACATTCCCCCGCCCAGCACCGCATTCAGCACACTCATGACGAATCGGCGATCATCTGTTGCCACGATAGTGGGGCAACCCATGATGATATTGGCCTGCTCCACGGGGCGCTTGACCACGTGAAGGCCGGACGTGCCCGTGATCACGGCGCGGTTGGTGGCCCGACGATCTACCGGAGCTGCTTCCGGATCCAACTGCCAGCCTGCAGCTTCCAACGCCTTCTGCACGAGATCGCAGACGACGTCATGGTCCAAACCGCCAGCCGCGGTGATGACCAGTTCTTCCGGACGGTAGTAGCGCTGATAGTGCTCCCAGACCGAGTCCCTGGCTACCGCCTTGATGGCGTCCGGTGTACCACCAATAGGACGCGCGAGCGGGTGGCTGCCGAGTACAGCTGCAACGAATTTTTCGTGGGCTACGTCTGTTGGGTCATCGCTGTCCATCGCAATTTCTTCAAGGATGACATCCCGCTCCTGTTCCAACTCCGCCGGATCCAGGACAGCCCCGGTGATCATGTCCGCGATGACGTCGATGGCCATGGGAAGATCCGAGTCCAACACCCGGGCAAAGTAGCACGTGCTTTCCTTGGCAGTGGCAGCGTTGGACTCGCCACCCACCTCATCAAAGGCTGAAGCGATTTCCAGCGCGGTGCGCCGCTTGGTGCCCTTGAACAGGAGGTGTTCCAGGAAGTGCGTGGAACCATGCTGGCCATCGGCTTCATCGCGGGATCCGACTGCCACCCAGAATCCGATGGTGGCCGAACGCTGCCCGGGCATTGCCTCGGTGAGCACGCGAACGCCTCCGGGAAGGACCGAACGCCGTACGACGGAACCGCCCTCTGCACCATGGATCAGGTCGCCGCCGGGAAGGGTCTGCTCCAACGGCAAGGGTACGACAGTCATTAAGACCTTTCAGGTTTTCGAGTTAAGGCCGGAAGGGCCGGTGGTGCTTTTTCAAGCCCACCGGCCCCGCCGGATACTGCTTTACAGACTACTCTGCGGAAACTTCAGCTTCTTCCGGAGCTTCCTCGGAGGCTGCGCCTTCTTCCTCGGCAACAACCGGGGAGAGGGAAAGCTTTCCGCGGTCATCGATCTTGGTGATCTCAACCTGGACCTTCTGGCCCACCGAGACGACGTCATCGACATTGTCCACGCGCTTGCCGTTGGCCAGCTTGCGGAGCTCGGAGATGTGCAGCAGGCCGTCCTTGCCCGGGGTAAGGGAAACGAAGGCGCCGAAGGTGGTGGTCTTGACGACCGTGCCCAAGTAGCGCTCACCGATTTCCGGTACCTGCGGGTTGGCGATGGCGTTGATGGCGGAACGTGCTGCATCAGCAGACGGACCGTTGGTGGCGCCAATGTAGACTGTGCCGTCATCTTCGATGGAGATGTCCGCGCCCGTGTCTTCCTGGATCTGGTTGATCATCTTGCCCTTGGGGCCGATGACCTCGCCGATCTTGTCTACGGGGATCTTGACGGCAATGACGCGGGGGGCGAACTCGGAGAGCTCGTCCGGCGTGTCGATCGCTGCGTTGATGACCTCAAGGATGTGGAGGCGGGCTTCGCGGGCCTGCTTCAGTGCTGCTGCCAGCACGGAAGCGGGGATGCCGTCGAGCTTGGTGTCCAACTGGATAGCCGTAACGAACTCGGACGTACCGGCAACCTTGAAGTCCATGTCGCCGAATGCGTCTTCGGCGCCGAGGATGTCGGTCAGGGCTGCGTAGCGGGTTTGGCCATCAACCTGGTCGGAAACCAGGCCCATGGCGATACCGGCAACGGCTGCCTTCAGCGGGACACCAGCGTTCAGCATGGAGAGCGTCGAAGCACACACGGAACCCATTGACGTCGAACCGTTGGAACCGAGGGCTTCGGATACCTGGCGGATGGCGTACGGGAATTCCTCGCGGGAAGGCAGAACCGGCACGAGTGCGCGCTCTGCGAGGGCGCCGTGACCGATTTCGCGGCGCTTCGGGGAACCGACGCGGCCGGTTTCACCGGTGGAGTACGGCGGGAAGTTGTAGTTGTGCATGTAGCGCTTGCGCGTTACCGGCGACAGCGAGTCGATCTGCTGTTCCATCTTGAGCATGTTCAGCGTGGTGACGCCCATGATCTGGGTCTCGCCACGTTCGAAGATGGCAGAACCGTGAACGCGCGGCAGAACCTCTACCTCGGCGGTCAGCTGGCGGATGTCCGTCAGGCCGCGGCCGTCGATGCGGACCTGGTCCTTGAGGATGCGCTGGCGGACAACGTGCTTGGTGACCGAGCGGAAAGCTGCGGACAGCTCCTTTTCACGGCCTTCGAAGTTACCGGCGAGTGCACCGAGGACTTCGTCCTTGAGCTCGTCGGAAGCGTTGTCGCGCTCCTGCTTGTCGGCGATCTGGAAGACTCCAGCCAGCTTGTCGGCAGCAGCGGCTTCCACAGCTGCGTAGACGTCGTCCTGGTAGTCCAGGAAGACCGGGAACTCGACGGTCGGCTTCGCTGCACGGGCAGCAAGATCGGCCTGGGCTTCGCAAAGAGCCTTGATGAACGGCTTTGCGGCTTCGAGGCCCTCGGAAACAACTTCTTCGGTGGGAGCAGTTGCGCCCTGTTCCTTGATGAGGTTCCAGGAGTTGTCGGTTGCTTCGGCTTCAACCATCATGATGGCGACGTCGTCACCTGCAATGCGGCCGGCAACAACCATGTTGAACACGGCGTTCTCAAGCTGCGAGTGCTTGGGGAAAGCAACCCACTGCGAACCCTGTTCGTCAGCGATGAGGGCAACGCGGACGCCACCGATCGGGCCGGAGAACGGGAGGCCGGAGAGCTGGGTGGACATGGAGGAGGCGTTGATGGCCACGACGTCGTAGAGCTCGTCCGGGTTGATCGCCAGGACGGTGACGACGATCTGGACCTCGTTGCGAAGGCCCTTGACGAAGGCCGGGCGCAGCGGGCGGTCCATCAGGCGGCAAGCCAGGATGGCTTCCGTGGACGGGCGGCCTTCACGGCGGAAGAACGAACCCGGGATGCGGCCGGCAGCGTACATGCGCTCCTCGACGTCAACCGTCAACGGGAAGAAGTCGAAGCCTTCGCGCGGCTGCTTGCCTGCGGTGGTTGCCGAGAGGAGTGCTGTGTCTTCGTCGATGTAGACCATCGAAGCGCCGGCAGCCTGCTTGGCAAGGCGGCCGGTTTCAAAGCGGATGACACGCTTGCCAAAACGGCCGTTGTCAATAATCGCTTCGGAGAACTGGATTTCGGGACCCTCCATTGAGAGTCACCTCCGTTTCTGATTTAGCGGAAGTCCGCCGCATCAACCCAGGCCTCTTCTTTATTCCTGGCCTGTACGACACCCGGTCATCGATCGAGATCCACGGGCTTCATCGTCACCGATGACCCTCCCGGGAATCACTACCGAGGACCGCGAATGCGCGATGCGGTTGATTTCCTGTTTCTAGTTGTTTTTGAAGAAGGCGGCCCGTTCCGCGAGGGACCGGGCCGCCCCCAAAGGCAGACTAGCGGCGCAGGCCGAGGCGCTCGATGAGCGAACGGTAGCGGGCGATGTCAGTGTTCTTCAGGTAGGTAAGCATGCGCTTGCGACGACCAACCATGGCCAGCAGACCGCGCTGGGTGTGGAAGTCGTGCTTGTGCTCCTTCATGTGCTCAGTCAGATCCTTGATCCGCTGGGTCAGGACTGCAACCTGGACCTCGGGCGAACCGGTGTCGCCTTCAGAGGTTGCGTACTCCTTGATGATGGACTGCTTTACAGCGGCGTCAAGTGCCACGTGAACTCCTAGAGTTGTGCCGTGCCTCCCGGTGCAGCGCCTCGCTGACGGGTTGCTTCCGGTGCGTCTCCGCACACAAAAACAGGTCCAGCCGCCACGGACTGCAGCCGGATCCAGTAACAGTTTACCGGCAGGTCAGCATTGTTGTCGAAATACCGCTAGCGCTGGGTCAGCAGCTCGTGTGCCTGCGCTACATCCAGGCACATCTGCTCCACCAGCGCCTCGGGCCCGCGATACGCCACCATGCCGCGGAGGCGCTGGGTAAATTCGACCGCGACAGTCTGTCCGTAGAGGTCGAAGTCCTCCACGTTCTCCTCCGGACGATCAATAACGTGGGCCTCCACTTGACGGCTCACACCGTCAAACGTGGGGTTGGAACCGACGGAAATCGCAGCGGGCCACCGCGTTCCGGACTGGTCTATCAACCAGCCTGCATAGATACCGTCCGCCGGTACGTACCCCGTGGAATCATGCGCAAGGTTCGCAGTGGGGAAACCGAGGTTCCTCCCGCGCGCTGCTCCATGAACCACCTCGCCGCGCATGCGGTGGGGGCGTCCCAGAACGGCGGCAGCGGTAACGACGTCGCCTTCGGACAAGGCTTCCCGCACCCAGGTGGAGGAGCAGCGGCGGTCGGCGTCGCCGTCGTCGTGGACCGGGAAGCCTCCTGCGCCATACTCATTGACCACCTGGACGCCAAAGCCCAACTGCTCGCCGAGTTCCTGCATGGTGACGACGTCGCCGACATTCCCGGCACCGAAGCGGAGGTCGTGGCCGACCACGACGTGCGCAGCATGAAGGCCCTCAAGGAGGACTTGGCGGACAAACTCGATGGGCGTCATGGAGGCGAGGTCCAGCGTGTACTTCATGACCAGGACGGCATCCACGCCTGTTTCGCCGAGGGCGTCCAGTTTGTCCTGGAGGCCCATGATCAGCTCCGGCGCAGACTCCGGGCGGTGGACCTGGGCGGGGTGGGGATCAAAGGTCACGGCCACTGAAGGGATGTGGTGCCGCTTAGCGGTGTTTGTCAGTTGCGCGAGAACATGCTGGTGGCCACGATGGACGCCGTCAAAGTTCCCGATGGTAACGACTGTTGGTCCGAAGTCCCCGGGGACTTCGGTGGGATCGTTCCAGATGTGGACCATCAACCTCGCCTTTTACTGCAGATATTCGTTCCGCCCGGCAACCTCCCGGCGCCGGAACATTCTAAGGTTACCCGTTGTGGCTGTTCGCCTTGGACGGCCGCCTCTTGTTCAACCACAGGAGTCCAAGGATGGGCAGCACGAGCGGGACGAAACCATAACCGCGTCCAAACAGCGACCACACAGTGTCATGCGGGAAGGCCACCGGATCGAACAGGCTTATGGCCCCAACTACCAGCACTCCGACGAGTTCCACGAGCACCGCGGCCAACGACACTTTGAACCATGTGCGGCCCGGTTTTGCCAGCGAGATGGTAGCTACGACATAGACGACGGCGGCGAACGCCGAGAGGATATGCGCCAGCGGAGCTTCGGCAAACTTGGTGGCAATCTGGTAGCCGGCACGGGCAGTGGCCGAGAGAGCGAAGACGGCATACACCGCGATCAGCAAGCGCCCAGGGCCGGTGTTCCGTGTGTCTTTTTGGGGTGTCCGGCCGGCATTTGCCTCAGTCTCGGTTCCAGTCATTTTGCGTTTTTCCTTCAAGGTCAGTACCAGATCTGGTTCATGCGGGCGGCCATGACGAGCGCAGTGACGCCCACCGCTGCCAGGACGAAGTTGCTCCACCGGGTCCGTTCAAGGATGGCCCAGTACACGGCCCCGAGCGGAATCATCAGCGCCGTGATCAGGTATCCCCAGAACTCCCAGGCTTCGCCGGCCATTTGTTCACCCGTGGCAACGCGGACAATCGAGCCAACCAAGTAGACCAGCAGGGCCAGCTCCACAGCCAACACGGAAAAGATTGTGACGTCGTTGGGGGCTTTCTTCATCAAACCTGCCACGACGCACGCGATCGTGGATACCAAACCAACAATAAGGATGGAGTAGAAATAGCCGTCCATGCCTACTTTTCCTCGCCGACTGTGGCGGTGCCGGTTCCGGGGGCAAAGACCAACACAGGCTTCGCGAAGCTCCCCGTATCGGCCAACAGGGCCACCAGCTCTCCCGACGGCGCGAACGCTGCGGCAGGATTCTCAGCGGTGGCAGCAGCCGGCGTTCCGGCGCCAGGGCCTGCGGCGATGCGTCTGCCAAAGGAGATCTCTGTGGTTTCCTGATCGCTCAATTCCCTGTTGGGCATCAGGGAACGCGCCGCAAGGGACATGTCCAGGACTTCGAGTTCCCCGGCGAGTTCTTCCAGCGTCCGCGCCTGGTCGATCGTGTAAGGGCCCACCTGCGTCCTCCGCAATGCGGTGAGATGTCCGCCGACGCCCAAGGCGATGCCGAGGTCGCGGGCCAAGGCCCGGATGTACGTGCCGGAGGAACATTCCACGGTGACATCGACGTCGACTACCCGGCCGCCGTCGATCCTGGTGATGGAGTGGATGTCGAAGCGGTGGATGGTGACGGGCCGGGCCGCAAGCTTGACTTCTTCGCCGGAGCGGACACGGGCATAGGAGCGTTCACCGTTGACCTTGATCGCGCTGACGCTGCTGGGTACCTGCTGAATGGGGCCCGTGAGGGCGGCGACGCCTTGAGCAATCGCTTCGTCGCTGACCTCCACTGCGCTGCGCGCCTGGGTAACTTCGCCTTCGGCGTCATCGGTGATGGTGGTTTCGCCGAGCCTGATAGTGGCCGTATACGTCTTGGACGTTCCCACAATGTAGGTCAGGAGACGTGTGGCCTTGTTGATCCCAAGGACCAGCACGCCTGTAGCCATGGGATCAAGCGTTCCAGCATGCCCCACTTTCCGGGTACCGGCCAGCCGCCGCATCCGGCCAACCACATCATGGCTGGTCCATCCCTGCGGTTTGTCAACGATTACCAGTCCAGAAAGCACGCTTACCAGTATATGGGTGGCTAGGATAGCTCCCATGCCTGAGCTTGCCGCACACGTCCGCGATGTCCCCGTGAACCAGATCCGAGAAATCACTGAGGCCGCCTGGACCACCCCCGGGGCGATCGTGCTCAGCATCGGCGAGCCGGGCTTTGCGCTCCCACGGCACGTCCTCGACGCCGGAATAGCGTGCCTTGAACGGGACGAAACCAACTACACCCCAAACGCAGGAATTCCCGCGCTCCGCGAAGCCTTCGCCAAGAGATTCCGTGAGCATCATCACGTGGATATCGGTGCCGAACGCGTCTACGTAGTGGACGGAGCCCAACAAGGCCTGCACTTCGCCATGAGCCTGCTTCTCTCCCCCGGCGATGAAATCCTCCTGCCCAACCCCGGCTACCCCACGTTCGCCATGACCAGTCGGCTCCTCCACGCGGTGCCCGTTCCGTATCCTCTGTATCCGCATAACGACTTCCAGCCGGACATCGAGGACATCGAAGCCCTCATCACTGGGCAGACCCGGGTCCTCATGCTGAACTCGCCCTCCAACCCCCTGGGCGCCGTCATCAGCGAGGACGCGACCCGGCAGCTCGTGGAACTCGCCGTCCGGCACGATCTCTGGATCATCTCTGATGAGTGCTATGAAGCCTTCACCTTTGACGTCCCGCATGTCAGCCCTGTCCGCTTCGATAGCGACATCTCCGGTGAGGCACGCGTCTTCACATCACTGACACTGTCAAAGACCTACGGGCTCACCGGCCTGCGAATCGGAGCCTTGATCTGCCCGCCGGGCATGGAAAAGAGGATGAACAATGTCATGGAAGCAATCGTTTCCTGCGTTGCCTCGCCATCGCAGTATGCGGCCTTGGCCGCGTTGACCGGCCCCCAGGACTATGTGACGGACGCGCGCAACCACTATAGGAGCAATCGGGATGCGGCCTCCGCCATCCTGGAAGGCAAGGGCATCCCCTTCCTCGGCGCACAGGGAGCTTTCTACCTGTGGGCCAATGTCTCCCATGTCAGTGGCGGCGACGTCCGGGCCTGGGTGCACGCGTTCCTGGCGGATTCGGGTGTCGCCTTCGCGCCAGGCACTGCTTTTGGCTCGATCGGCGAGGATTGGATCCGGATTGCGTTGTGCGGCGATCAGCAGGAACTGCTCGACGGCGTCAGCCGGCTTCCTGCCCGGCCGTAAGGGCCGCTAGTAGTCGGTGCGTTCGGTGTTGTTCCGCCAGGCCTCAAAGGGTGTCTCGGAGGCAGCTACCGGCGCATGTTCCACAGGAAGCAGCTCAGGCCGCGTACCGGCGAAGTACTCGTAGAACACGGCATCATCGAAACCGGCCCTGGCGGCTCCGTGCCGATCCGCAGCGAAGTACACCCCGCCGATCCTGGCCCAGAGTGTGGCCGAGAGGCACAAGGGGCAGGGCTCGCAACTGGCATAAAGCACCGAGCCGCTGAGATCGAAGTTGCCCAGATCCGCTGCGGCACGGCGAATGGCCACCACTTCGGCATGCGCCGTGGGATCGTTGTCTCGCGTTACGCGGTTGACACCCTCATGGACGCTGCCATCCGGGGTGACGACAACAGCGCCAAACGGCCCACCGCCGTCGGAGACGTTCTGGACGGCAAGCCGTATGGCGCGATTCAGGAATTCATCACGCTTCAGGAATTCATCATGCTGCTGGGCGTTGTGCGCGGACATGTTCAGATACTAGCGAGTTTGTGTACACACGTAATGCCCCTGGGAACGCGTCCCAAGGGCATTACGTGAACGCAACTCAAAAGATTCTTAGCGGTTGGCGTCTTCGTCGAGTTCGTCATCGTCCGCGAGGTCGATGTCTTCTTCGTCGAAGTCGTCTTCGTCGATTTCTTCGGAGCCCTCGGAAGCCTCGCCCTTATAGGGGTCAGCCTCGCCTGCATGCTTGGCGCCGGCAGCCAAAGCGGCTACCTCGGCGTCGCGACGCTTTGCTTCACGAAGCAGCTCCTCAAGGTTGGATGCATTGACCGGAATCTGGTCAGCAACGAACTCGAGCGTGGGAGTAAGCCGGACAGTGATGTTGCGGCCGACTTCCTGTCGCAGCACACCCTTGGCCTTCTCCAATGCCCTGGCGGCATCCGCGTGGGCAATCTCGTCACCAAAGACGGTGTAGTAAATGGTGGCGTGCTGAAGGTCGTTGGTGACGCGGGCGTCCGTGATCGTGATGGACTCGACGCGTGGGTCCTTGACCCTGCGGCCGAGGGCCTCTGCGACGACGACCTTTATCCGCTGCGCCAACTTGGCAGCGCGTGCCGGATCGGCCATGACTTCCTCCTGGAAAGTAGAAACGGGTACGGAACGGGTCCGCCGGGGCTACCCGACGGACCCGCTCCAAGCGGAACCTAGACGCGCGGCTTTTCGCGCATCTCGAAGGTCTCGATGATGTCGCCTTCGGAGATGTCGTTGAACGAGCCAAGACCGATACCACACTCGAAGTCGGTACGGACTTCGGTTGCGTCATCCTTGAAGCGCTTGAGCGTCTCAACGGTGAGGTTGTCACCGATGACCTTGCCGTCGCGGCTAACACGTGCCTTGGTGTTACGGCGGATGATGCCCGTGCGGACGATCGAACCGGCGATGTTTCCGAACTTGGAGGAACGGAAGACTTCGCGGACCTCGGCAGTACCGAGCTGGACTTCTTCGTACTCCGGCTTGAGCATGCCCTTGAGGGCCATCTCGATGTCATCGATTGCTGCGTAGATGACGGAGTAGAAGCGCATGTCCACGCCTTCACGGTCAGCCAGTTCGGCGACGCGCTCAGCCGGCTTGACGTTGAAGCCGATGATGATGGCGTTGTCCACCGTTGCCAGGTTGACGTCGTTCTGCGTGATGGCACCCACACCGCGGTGGATGACACGGAGCTGAACGTCGTCGTCTCCGACATCGATCTTGAGCAAGGCGTCTTCGAGGGCTTCCACGGCACCGGAAACGTCACCCTTGAGGATGAGGTTGAGGGTGTCGATCTTGCCTTCAGCAACGGCCTGGTCAAAGTCTTCCAGGCTGATGCGCTTGCGACGCTTCGCCAGTGCGGCGTTGCGGTCGGCAGCTTCACGCTTCTCGGCGATCTGGCGGGCCGTACGCTCGTCCGGCGTCACCAGGAAGGTGTCACCTGCACGCGGCACGTTGGACAGGCCGAGGACCTGGACCGGGCGGGACGGCAGTGCGACATCGAGTGCCTCGCCGTTCTCGTCGAACATGGCACGGACGCGGCCGTGAGCCGTACCGGCCACGATCGTGTCACCCACGGCCAAGGTACCGGACTGCACCAGAACGGTGGCCACGGAACCGCGGCCCTTGTCCAGGTTCGCTTCAATGGCAATGCCTCGAGCGTCCTTGTCCGGATTGGCACGCAGGTCCAGTGCGGCGTCGGCCGTCAGCAGGACGGCGTCGATCAGTTCATCGATGTTGAGGTTCTGGCGGGCAGAAACCTCAACGAACATGGTGTCGCCACCGTATTCTTCGGGAACCAGGCCGTACTCGGTGAGCTGCCCCTTGACCTTGTCAGGGTTGGCGCCTTCCTTGTCGATCTTGTTCACTGCGACGACGATCGGCACGTTGGCTGCCTGGGCGTGGTTGAGTGCTTCCACCGTCTGCGGCATAACGCCGTCGTCGGCTGCAACAACCAGGATCGCGATGTCGGTGACCTTGGCACCACGTGCACGCATGGCCGTGAAGGCCTCGTGACCGGGGGTGTCAATGAACGTGATGTCGCGGGCCGTGCCCTCGTGGATGTGGCTGATCTGGTAAGCACCGATGTGCTGGGTGATTCCACCGTGCTCGCCGGCCACAACGTTGGAGTTGCGGATGGCATCAAGCAGGCGGGTCTTACCGTGGTCAACGTGACCCATGACGGTGACAACCGGCGGGCGTGCCTCGAGGACATCGTCACCCTCGGCGTCGAGCTCGTCCTGGATGTTGATGTCGAACTGGTCCAGCAGCTCGCGCTCTTCGTCTTCCGGCGAAACAACCTGGAGCTTGTAGCCAAGTTCGGCACCAAGCAATCCAAAGGTGTCTTCGTCGAGGGACTGCGTGGCCGTTGCCATCTCACCGAGGTGGAACAGAACGGTCACGAGCGACGCGGGGTTCGCATCGATCTTCTCTGCAAAGTCCGTGATGGAGGAACCACGGCGCAGACGGATGATGGTCTCGCCATCGCCGCGGGGTACGGACACGCCGCCCAGCGACGGAGCACTCATCTGCTCCAGTTCCTGGCGCTTTGCACGCTTCGACTTGCGCTGCTTGCCACGACCGGCGCCGCCCTTGCCGAAGGCACCCTGGGTACCACCGCGACCGCGGCCACCCTTGCCAAAGCCACCGCCGGCGGGAGCGCCGCCACCGGTACCTGCACCTGGTGCGCCACCGGGACGACCCGGTCCGCCGCCACCCGGACGGCCTGCGCCACCGGGACGACCTGCGCCACCGGGAGCCGGACGCTCAGTGCGGTTGGGCATCATGCCCGGAGTAGGACGGTTTCCACCACCGGGACCGCCGGCCGGACGCGGAGCACCACCGGGACGGGGTGCACCGGGACGCGGAGCACCCGGACGGGGACCACCGCTGCCTGCTGCGGGACGGGGACCACCGGCACCTGCTGCGGGGCGGGGACCACCGGGGCGTTCGCCATCGTTGCGGCCACCTGCACGGGGCATGCCCTGTGAGGTTGCAAACGGGTTGTTGCCCGGACGCGGCGGACGTTCGCCGTCGCCACCACGGCCGCGGGGCATGCCCTGGGACGTAGCGAAGGGGTTGTTGCCCGGACGGGGACCGCCGGGACGCGGAGCCTGGCCGCCCTGGCGGGACGGAGCCGGAGTCTCTGCCTTGGGAGCAGGACGGGCACCGGGCTTCGCCGAAAACGGCGTCGTGGATGCGGCCGGAGCCGAGGGCGCTGCCGGGGCAGGCGCCGCAGGAGCAGATGCAGCGGGGGCGGCAGGTGCAGCCGCGGCGGGTGCTGCCGGAGCCGGAGCCTTTGGTGCAGCCGGACCCGGAGCCGGAGCGGCCGGACGGGATGTTGCGGGAGCAGCCGGAGCCTTGGGGGCGGCTGCAGGTGCGGGGGCAGCTGCCTTTGCAGCGCCTGCACCGGGGTAAGCGTCGCGAAGCTTCTTCACGACGGGGGCCTCAATGGTGGAAGAGGCGGAGCGAACGAATTCGCCCAATTCCTGCAGTTTTGTTACTGCATCTTTGGAAGTAATACCGAGCTCTTTGGCGAGCTCATGTACGCGGACCTTGGCCACATTTCTCCTGTCTCGGTCCGCACCGAGCCAGGCACGAACCGTCTACTTCTTACTGCGGGCCCCTGCCGCCAGCGCGACTAAAAGGCCCATTGCAGAGCGCAACAAAGTTGTCATCGTTACGCACTCATCGCTGGGAACTCATCGGGTTTCCATCAGTTTTCTGACCCGCTTTCAGGTTTGGACGGTTTTCCTGTGGCAGCCTGAGCCTCCACAAGTGGCGCGCCTGACATGAAGTAGCTTTCGACGGCGCTTGTTTCAGTAGCGCCCGCAAGGGCCCTTCCGAAAGCACGCCGCTTGATTGCCAATGCCAAGCACTTTTCGCTGGGATGCAGCCACGCACCCCTGCCGGCCATCCGGCGTCGAACATCCACAAGGACAGTGGACGAACCACGGCCTTGGGCGACCAGCCGGACAAGCTCGGACCGAGAGCCTTGCTTCCGGCATCCGATGCAGGTACGAACAGGGCCATGGCCGCGTTCAAGCAGTTCAGCCACGACGTGTCCTTACCTGCCTCTGCAAACTTGCGCTGACGGCCGACCCTGCACATGCAGATAAGGCACGTCAAAGCGCGCGGATACCGGACGTAAGCCCGGTTCCATCTATTCTAGCCCCCCGGCCCCGGACAGCCGAAACCGGCCACACCGCCAGCGCGGCGCGGCTCCCGGCGGCCAGGCCGCCGGAACGATCGTTAGTCGGTCTTGGCCGGGGCGGCGTCGGACACGATATCGATCCGCCATCCGGTCAGCTTCGCAGCGAGGCGTGCATTCTGGCCTTCCTTGCCGATCGCCAAGGAGAGCTGGTAGTCGGGCACAACTACACGGGCCGAGCGAGTTGCCTCGTCCGTGATAGTGACCGAATTCACCCGGGACGGTGACAAGGAGTTGGCGATGAAGGTCGCCGGGTCCTCGCTGAAGTCCACGATGTCGATCTTTTCGTCGTTCAGCTCGGTCATGACTGCACGGACGCGGGAGCCCATTTCGCCGATGCAAGCGCCCTTGGCGTTGACACCGGGGATGTTCGCTTTGACGGCGATCTTGGTGCGGTGGCCGGCTTCCCGGGCAAGTGCCACGATCTCGACGGAACGGTCCGCGATTTCCGGAACTTCCATTTCGAACAACTTACGGACCAGGCCCGGGTGCGAACGCGAAAGCGTAATGGACGGGCCCTTCGCCCCACGGTGGACATCCACCACGAAGGCACGAAGCCTGCTGCCGTGAATGTACTTCTCACCAGGAACCTGCTCGGGTGGCGGCAACAGGGCCTCCACGGATCCAAGGTTTACCTGGATCATGTGCGGGTTGTTGCCCTGCTGGATCATGCCGGCAACGAGTTCGCCTTCGCGACCCTTGAATTCGCCTAATACGTTATCGTCCTCAACGTCGCGAAGACGCTGCAGGATGATCTGGCGTGCCGTGCTTGCAGCGATACGGCCGAAACCGGCCGGGGTGTCCTCGAACTCCCCGATGGCCTCGCCGTCATCGTCGATTTCCGTTGCCCAGATAGTCACGTGGCCGCTCTTGCGGTCCAGCTCGGCGCGGGCCTTCTCGAAGGCACCGGGCGTCTTGTGATAGGCCACCAGGAGCGCTTGCTCGATGGTGGGAATCAGGAGGTCCAGCGGGATTTCACGCTCACGCTCCAGGAGTCTCAGTGCGCTCATGTCAATATCCATTAGGCCTCCTCGGAAGGTCCATTGTGTTCGTCTGCCAGCCCGGCCTCGTGGAGGTGGCTGAATTCAATCTCGACTTTTCCGTGACGGATCCTGTCGAAAGGAATAGTGATGGGGTCCCCCTGTTTGGGCTTCATGCCCTTTTTGACCTCGTGCTCCGGAATGAGGGTCACACCGGCGTCATCTACTGACGCAATCCGGCCAAGGACGTTCTCACCCTGGATGACGTTGACCCTGACCATGCGGCCGCGGGCCCTGTGCCAGTGGCGCGGTTCCGTCAGCGGACGGCCTACTCCTGGCGAAGAAACTTCGAGGTCGTAGGGACGGCCGTCGTCGTGGGGATCGTTGTCCAGAATATCGGACAACCCACGCGAGACATCTGCGATGGCGTCAAGGCTGACGCCTCCGGTCTCCTCCTGCGGAAGATCCACGACGACGTGGACCGTGCGGTGTGAACCGGCAACGTGGATGGAAACATCCTCGAGGTAGAGCCTGTTGGCAAGGACTGCCGGTTCGAGCAGCGCCTTTAGCCTGCGCTCTTCCGGGTTGTGGATGGTGGCCGTTGAATTCGACTCAGTACGGTCTGTTGAAGTCGTGGCTTCCGAGTCACTCACGTTGCCCGCCGCCTCCCGATAGATGTTGTTGTGACTACTAGCCTAACGATTTTCGGCAGCACATGGTGCACGGAGTTTCCCGTCCACATGACACCATGGTGTGTTGTGGACGAGCAGACAAGTGAAAAACGACAATCACCAGCGTGGGGTCGGCTCCTTCTCATTTCCGTGGTTGCGCTGCTCGTTGCGGGCACGGGAATCGTACTTCTACCGCGGGATTCCGGGACTCCCCCCGCGGTTTCATTCTCCGAGTCTGCCCTCGCCGACGCTTTCGCCGATACTCAGGGGCTGCGGGAATCGGCTGCTGGATTGATGGCAGCTGGAGGATCCGGTTCCCAAACGCCCGCCCTGGACGATGCTGTGACATTGCTGACAACACAGTCCCGGGCCCTCCTTCCACCTTCTGCCGCAACTGCTGCCACATCCGCAGCCTCGACGGCAAGCGATAAAGATGACCCATCTGAGGATGATGCGGCCCAGCAAGCGACGCCCGCTACAGTCGTGGCTGGCCTGACCGCCAGCGGGCGGCAACGACTGGACGACGCCCGCGAGGCCGACGGCGGGGTCGCCCGGTTGCTCGCCGCCGTCGGATCCGCCCAACTTCTCCAGGGCGAAAAGCTGGCTGCGGTGTGGCAGCTGCCGGTACCGTCGCCGACGTCAAGTGGTAGCGCGCCTGCCACTACGCCGGCTGTGCACCAGTGCCCTTCAATCAGCCCCACCCCGGATGCAACCGCTGCCACCACCGATGCGGCTTTGGCCGCCACTGTCCGTTCAGAACAGGAAGCCGTCTACATCTATCAGGTGGCGCTGAAGCGATTGGACGCTGGCGCAACTGCCCAAGCCGCCAAGGATCTTGCGGTGCACGAGCGTCTGCTTCAACAAGCGGAGGCCTTGACCCGTCGTAACTGTGGCGACGTCCCTACCCGGGAGGCCGGATACAGGCTGCCTGCACAGTTCGCTGAAGACCCGGCCGCGGGCTTGGGAGCCCTGGAATCGGACTCCCTGCAGGGATTTGGCGATCTCATCGCGCTTTCGACAGGAGAGACCCGGGACTGGGCCACCAGCGGCCTGCTGGCGGCCGTGCGCAGGAGCTTGCATTGGGGTGCCGCGCTGGCCGCTTTGCCGGGGTTGGAGTTCGACGCCGATGACTTGCCTCCCCTGCCGACGCCCGCCCCCAGTTAATCCACGCCCCGGTTAGTACCAACCGCAGTTAGTCCAAGCGGCGGATGGGATAGGCGAGCCTAGCCATGCTGGCCAAGGCGGCCCGGCGGTGCTTGGCTTGAACCATGGCTTCCGCAGAAACTGCTACCACGCACGAGAACGAACCGCATCGTGATGACCTTGCCCATAGGCTGAACTGGCTGCGCGCCGGAGTTTTGGGGGCGAATGACGGCATCGTCTCCGTCGCCGCGATCGTCGTCGGCGTGGCCGGTGCCACGACCAACACCGGCAGCATCCTTGCTGCCGGTACGGCTGGCCTCGTGGGTGGCGCCATTTCCATGGCGTTGGGCGAGTATGTATCCGTCAGTAGCCAGAGCGACACGCAGAAGTCGCTCATCGAGAAGGAACGCCGGGAACTCGCCGAGCAGCCGGAGGAAGAACTCGAGGAGCTTGCCGCGATCTACCAGGCGAAGGGGCTCACACCGCGTACCGCCCGGACAGTGGCCGAAGAACTCACGAAGCACGATGCCCTTGCGGCGCACTTGTCCGCCGAGCTCAATATCCACGAAGACGACATCGTGAGTCCGTGGAACGCCGCCTTTGCCTCGGCAGTGGCATTTACCCTGGGCGCCGTGCTTCCCATGCTGGCCATCCTGCTCCCTCCCCCCGAAATGCGGGTTCCACTGACGTTCGCTGCCGTCCTGCTGGCTCTCGCGATCACGGGAGCCCTGGGGGCCTGGATTGGTGGGGCACCCAGGTTCCGGGCAGCAGCCCGGGTGGTGCTGGGCGGAGCCTTGGCGCTTGCAGCCACGTTCTCGATCGGAAGCCTCTTGGGCGCCAGCGGCGTTTTCTGAGGGTAGTACCGCCGGGCAGAGCTAGGCTGATGGCGTGACCCTTCACGCCATGATTCCGATTCCGGGCGACCTCCACGCCCGATACAACCGCGATTCTGCGGGGCGGGACTGGCTGGCGAGCCTTCCGGGGCTTATCCGTGAGGCTTTGGACCGTTGGCAGTTGTCCGTGGACCTCGCACCCGGTGAAGAGCCGTGGAACGGACACGGAGCCTTGGTTGTGCCCGTTCTCCAGCACAGCAGGCAGGCTGCGCTGAAGATCGCCTATCCGCATGAGGAAGCTCTCGTGGAGCGCCATGCCTTGGCCCTGTGGGGTGGCCACGGAGCTGTCCGGCTCCTGGCTGCCGACACCGCCAGTTGCTCTATGCTGCTGGAACGCCTCGACGCGTCCTGTTGGCTACAGGATGTCCCCATGGATGAGGCCCGGCAGGTCTGGGGTGAGATCATGCGCGAGCTTTCCATTACCCCTGATGATCGTCCCGAATGGCGGGGATTCGATCACATCGCTGCCACGGCCGAGCGCTGGAGCGACGAAATGCCTGCGGAGTGGGAACGGCAGGATCGCCCCTTCCCGCGATGGTTATTGGAGGCCGCACTGGAAGTGTGCCAAACCCGCGGTGCTGTGGGCCGCCGATCCGGCAGGGACGTCCTGGTCCACACCGATCTTCACTTCATGAACATCCTCGGCACCTTGGGCACTGACCGCGGCGAATACCTGGCCATCGATCCGCAGCCGCAGATCGGTGAGGCCGAATTTGCGGTGGCACCCGTTCTGTGGAACCGCATCAAGGATCTGCCGGATCGCGATCCGGCGGCCGGCCTGCGCGAGCGGTGCCGCGAATTCAGCCTCGCCGCTGGCCTTGATCCGGAGGTCGCACGACAGTGGAGCATCGCCCGTGAGGTGAACAATGCCCTGTGGTACGCGGGAAAACGAGGACACGACGGCGATCTGGCCCGCTCCCTGTGGGTAGCAAGCACGCTGGCGGGCAGGACACTCGAAGGACTTCCGGCAGCACGTGATTTGCCCGGGCCGGGGGACGCGGTCAGCTGATGTTGTCGTTCCAGACGTCCATGCCGAGCTTGATGATCAGTGCCGCGACGACGATCAGGAACACGATCCGCACAAAGCCGCTCCCCCTGGCTACAGCTGTTCTGGCGCCAAGGTATCCGCCCGCCATGTTCGCGAACCCCAGCACCAGGCCCACTCCCCACAACAAGGAACCGTGAGGGAGGAAGAAAATCAGGGCACCGGCATTGGTGGCCATGTTGACGATCTTGGCCTTTGCGCTGGCTTCAAGGAAGGCGTAACCCATGGCCGAGACCAAGGCGATCACCAGGAATGACCCCGTACCGGGACCGATCAGGCCATCGTAAAAACCGATCACGGCACCGATCAGGCAAGCCACCACATAGTGCTTGTGCCCATCGTGCCGCAGAGCCGTCAGCTCGCCCGCGCTGGGGCGAAGTGCCGTGAAAATCGCGACGGCGATCAGCGCCACCACAATGATGGGCTTGAAAACGCTGGCCGGCAGCGATGCAGCAAGGATGGCACCGCCAAAGCTCCCCGCCAGCGCAATCACCGCCATGGGTATTGCCGTCTTGAGGTCCGGTCCCACCCGCCTGTAATAGGTGGTGGCACTGGTGGTAGTGCCGAAGATGGAACCCATCTTGTTCGTGGCCAGTGCCTGGACTGGAGTGATGCCAGGTACCAGCAGAAGTGCGGGGAGCTGGATCAGCCCCCCGCCTCCTACTACCGCGTCAACCCAGCCGGCTGCGAATCCAGCCACCACAATCAGGATGATGGTGGTGAGCTGGATAGTCTCGAAGCCGGAAATCACCGGTTACGGACAGCGTTGACCACGTAATCCACGGCCTTCTCCACCGAGATGTTCTCGGCTTCACCACTGCGACGGTCCTTGATCTCCACTACACCGTCCACAAGTCCACGGCCGACGGCCAGGATAGTGGGCACGCCGACGAGTTCGGCATCGCCAAACTTGACGCCGGGAGAAACCTTGGGCCGGTCATCAAAGATGACGTCGAGGCCTGCAGCCTCGAGTTCCGCCGATAGCTTCTCTGCGGCTTCGAAAATTTCGTTACCGCGGCCCACAGCCACAACGTGTACATCGGCCGGAGCCACCGAGCGTGGCCACACCAGGCCGCGGTCGTCATGGTTGGCTTCGGCAAGGGCTGCGACAGCACGGGTGACACCAACACCATAGGAGCCCATGGTGACGACAACCTGCTTGCCGTTCTGGTCCAGCACCTTCAGGTCCAGCGCCTCGGCGTACTTGCGTCCGAGCTGGAAAATGTGGCCCATTTCGATGCCACGGGCAGTTTCAAGCGGCCCGGAGCCGTCCGGTGCCGGATCCCCTGCCCGGACGTCGGTGCATTCGATGACGCCGTCCCAGGTGAAGTCGCGGCCCGCTACCAGTCCGAAGACATGCTTGCCATCAGCGTTGGCGCCCGTCACCCAGGTTGTGCCGGACACGACGCGGGGATCCACGAGGAACAGCAGTGTGGAGGACCCTTCCAGGCCCAGCACTTGTTCGTCCAGGGACAAACCAGGGCCGATGTAGCCCTTGACCAACCACGGCAGCTTCTTGAGGTCTTCCTCGTTGGCTGCTTCCAGACCGATCTCGCCTGCGATGGGAAGGAACGATCCAATGTTCGCCTCCACCCGCTTGAGATCCACCGCACGGTCACCCGGAACGCCGAGGACGACGATCTGGCGTTCACCCGTGGGGAGAGTCACGGCGAGGACGACGTTCTTCAGCGTGTCAGCGGCAGTCCAGGCGCCGCCGTCGGCCTCGCTGCGGGGTGCGAGCTGGTTGGCTGCGTCAACCAGTGTCTCGATGGTCGGTGTGTTCGGTGTGTCCAGAACCTGGGCAGCCGGCGCGTCCGTGAAATCAATATCCTCAGGGACAACCGTGGTGACTGCCTCGACGTTGGCGTAGTAGCCGCCGGCCGAGCGCACAAAGGTGTCCTCGCCGATCTCGGTGGGGAAGAGGAATTCTTCGCTCTTGGAGCCACCCATGGCACCTGCGGTGGCAGCAACCGGAATGACTTCCAAGCCCAGGCGTTCGAAGATCTTCAGGTATGCGGCGCGGTGGGCGGCGTAGCTTGCGTCCAAGCCGGCGTCGTCAACGTCGAAGGAGTAAGAATCCTTCATGATGAATTCGCGCCCACGGAGGAGACCCGCGCGGGGGCGCGCTTCATCGCGGTACTTGTTCTGGATCTGGTACAGGCTCAACGGCAGGTCCTTGTACGAGGAGTACAGGTCCTTGACCAGGAGCGTGAACATTTCTTCATGCGTCGGAGCCAAGAGGTAGTCGGCACCCTTGCGGTCCTGAAGCCGGAACAGGCCCTCCCCGTACTCGGTCCAGCGGTTGGTGGCCTCGTAAGGTTCGCGCGGCAGCAGTGCCGGGAAGTGGACTTCCTGCGCACCAATGGCGGACATTTCCTGCCGGATGATCTCCTCCACCTTGCGCAGGACGCTCAGTCCCAGCGGCAGCCACGTGTAAATGCCAGGTGCGGCACGGCGGATGTAACCGGCCCGGACCAGGAGCTTGTGGCTGGCGACCTCGGCGTCGACGGGATCTTCACGCAGGGTGCGCAGGAACAACTGGGAAAGGCGAAGGACCACGGGTACGTATCCGTTTCTATGGCAGATGTGGCAAAAACAACTGTCTACTAATCTACCGGCTGCCGGCGGGCGGCTCAGCACACAATGGCTCAGCACGGAACAGCTCAGCACAGAGAAGAGCCACGCCGTCGCGTATGGAAGCCCCTGGCCAAAGTTCGGCTGGTCATCCTGCGATGGCGTGGCTCAGCGGCCGGCCGGCCGCAGACTCTGTCCGGGGACTAATCCCCCGTTCCCTCCAGCGGAACGGGATCGCCTGCGACTGGGAAGCATTGGTGACTGCCGAGCTCACGGATGGTGCGGCTGCCAAAGGCATCCTTCAAGGTTTTTGCCATGATTCCCCCTGTAACCACCCGTGCCCCATCGACACGGCTTGGGAAAAACTTATGTGATAGCGGACACGTTTTCAAGGATTTTGATGGCAAAGTGCCCTTGACCGCGCCGTTGGCCAGACTTAGCGTTAATTCATCACTTGGTGAATTACTCGTTGGTGCCGGAGGCAGCCATGTCAGATGCAGCAATAGAAGCCAGTGGCCTGCACATCTCCCGGGGCCGGACAAGAATTCTGCGGGGACTGGACTTCGCCGTGGACAGCGGGCGCATCACTGGGCTGCTCGGCCCGTCGGGAAGCGGCAAGACGACACTCATGCGCGGCATCGTTGGGGTACAACGCATCACCCGTGGATCCATCAGTGTCCTTGGTCGTCCAGCGGGCAGCGCACCATTAAGGCACGACGTCGGGTACGTCACCCAAGGTGCCAGCGTCTACTCGGACCTCAGCGTCGAAGCCAACGTGAAGTACTTCGGCGCCATGCACAAGGCAACGGCGACGGACGTCGCGGAGTCGATTGCCGCCGTCGGGCTCGAATCATTTGCGAAGCAGAAAGCCGGGAACCTCTCGGGCGGGGAGTTCAGCCGCGTGTCCCTGGCATGCGCGCTGGTGGCGCACCCCAAGCTGCTGGTGCTGGACGAACCGACAGTGGGTTTGGATCCGGTACTGCGCGCGGAGTTGTGGGAGCGGTTCGTTGAAATGGCCGCTGGCGGAACGACGCTCTTGGTTTCCAGCCATGTGATGGAAGAAGCGTCGCATTGTTCCTCGTTGCTGCTTCTGCGGGACGGCCTGCTGCTGGCGCAGCTCACACCCGCCGAGCTCGCGGAGCGGGGACGCAGCAATGACCTTGAGCGCGCGTTCCTGAACATGATCAAAGACGCCGAACGGGGCCCGGACAGCGGCCAGCCGGCAAAGGAAAGCCAGGTGGCATCATGAATCTCCGGATGACCTTTGCCACCACAGCCCGGGTGCTGGGTCAACTGCGGCACGATCACCGCAGCGTGGCGCTCATTCTGGTGGTTCCGGCGCTGCTGCTCACCGCCGTCTATTATCTTTTCGAGAACGAAACCCTGCCTCCGGGCGTTCCGCGCACCTTCGATCGCGTTGGCCTGATGATGCTGGCGATCTTCCCGTTCGTCGTCATGTTTCTGGTCACGTCCATCACCATGCTGCGGGAACGAACCTCCGGGACCCTGGAGCGGCTCCTCACCACCCCCATCCATAAAGCGGACCTCTTGTTCGGCTACGCCATTGCCTTCTCCATCATGGCCGCGCTGCAGTCGCTGGTGGCCACGGCTGTTGCCTACTGGATCTTCAACCTCGACATCAAGGGCAGTCCCGGGTTCGTCGTACTGATCGCGGTCATCAACGCTGTCCTTGGAGTCGCCCTGGGGCTGCTGTGTTCGGCCTTTGCACGCACCGAGTTCCAGGCTGTCCAGTTCATGCCGGTTGTGGTGGTGCCACAGATCCTGCTCTGCGGGCTCTTCGTGGCGCGGGAGCAGATGAACGACGTCCTCGACGCCATATCCGGAGTCCTTCCCCTGACGTTTTCTGTTGACGCCCTTCAGGAGATCGCAGGGAACATCGACGCAACTGAAACCATGTGGCAGGACACGATGGTGATGGGCGGAATCGTGGTGGGAGTCCTTATCCTTGCCTCATTGACCCTGCGGCGGCAGACCTCATGAGCCTGGAACCCCTGCGCCGCGGCCGTCGAAGCGGGAGCGACCATTCGCGCGAAACCATTCTGGTGGCGGCCCGGAAGTTGTTCGCAGAGCAAGGGTTCGACGGCACGAGTCTTCGACAAGTGGCACGGGAAGCTTCAGTGGACCCGGCCATGGTGCACCACTTCTTCAAAGGCAAAGACGAGTTGTTCGCTTCCAGTGTGGAGTTGCCTGCCGATCCTGAAGAGGTACTGGCCGGGGTTGAAACCCTGGAACCGGAGGCGAGGGCTGAAGCACTGGTCCGTGCGGTAGTGCGGTTGTGGGAGAGCCCGGCGCAGCCTGGCCTGGTGGCATTCGTCCGGGGAACCATCGGATCGAAGGCCAAAACGGCACTGCTGCGGGAGACGGTGAGCCGGACCATCCTGTCCCGGGTCATGGTGGGCGTGGAGGGTCCTGCTGAGGAAGTCCTGCTGCGTGGCAATCTGGTGGCGACACAAGTGGTTGGACTGATGCTGCTCCGCTACGTAATCCGGCTCGAACCGCTGGCGAGTGCTGATCAGGAGGAGGTAGTGAGCTTGGTGGCACCGACCATCCAGCGGTATCTCACGGGGAACTTGGACTCCCCGGGCTAGAACAAGACTGTTGCGAACGTGCCGACTTGCTCGAAGCCGACTCTTTCGTAGGTGGCCCGGGCCTTGGCGTTGTAGTCATTGACGTACAGGCTCGTTACGGGCGCAAAGGTACGTGAGAGATTTACGACGGCGGCCATGTAGCCAGCGCTTTGGTGGTGCCCACGCATCTCCGGATTCATCCATACGCCTTGGACCTGCGTGACGTCCTGGGTAACTGCACCCAACTCTGCCTTGAAAACAACGGTCCCGGCAGCGTCGATGTGGACCAGCGAATGCCCTTGGCGGATAAGCCCGGCAACGCGCCTGCTGTAGAAGTCCTGGCCGCCCAGGAACGGCGAGTAGCCAACTTCTTCTTCGAACATGGCGGCGCAGGCGGGCAGGATGCGTTCAAAGTCCGCCATGGTGCCGAAGGTCAGCAAAGGATTGGCTTCGATGGCCGGCCCACCGGAAATAGTCAAAAGGGGCTGCCTGGAGCGGACTTCGTGCGCGAAGTGGCCCAACTGCTCAAAGCGGGAGTAGAGGGCCAGCACCGTTTCTGCTGGCCCAAAGATGGAGGCGTATCGCCTGCCGGATTGGTGGGCCGCCGTAGCTACATATCCGGTAAGCCCTGGGTCGAGTTGCACCGGGACCAGATTGGCCCCCGCCCAACAAGCTCCAAGGAGGGTGTCGTCGTCGAACACGCCAAAGACGCTGGCGCCGCCGCTGGTGGGCGCGGCCGACCCTACGCTGTCCAGGTGCGCCAGGATGAAGACGTTGGCAACGGGATCTTCGCTCGCAAGCGCGCGAAGGGCCAAGGTGTCGGCACTGCCGAGCACCCTGACCCCCAGGCCTGTCTCGTTACGAGACGCTAACCACGGGGCTACCCTTGACAGCATCTTCGCCATCGGCCTCCCCCATCTCTTCAGCGATACGCATGGCCTCTTCGATCAGTGTCTCAACAATTTCGCTTTCAGGCACTGTCTTGATGACTTCGCCCTTCACGAAAATCTGGCCTTTGCCGTTTCCGGAGGCTACACCGAGGTCCGCTTCGCGGGCTTCACCCGGGCCGTTGACTACACAGCCCATGACGGCCACGCGGAGGGGGATTTCCATCCCCTCAAGGCCGGCGGTTACCTGCTCAGCCAACGTGTACACGTCCACCTGAGCGCGGCCACAGGACGGGCAGGACACAATCTCAAGCTTGCGCGGGCGCAGGTTCAACGACTGCAGGATCTGGTTGCCAACCTTGATTTCCTCCACGGGCGGCGCCGAGAGGGAAACGCGGATGGTGTCACCGATGCCGCGGGACAGCAAGGCGCCGAAAGCAGTGGCGGACTTGATGGTTCCCTGGAAGGCCGGCCCGGCTTCGGTCACGCCAAGGTGCAGGGGCCAGTCGCCCTTTTCAGCGAGCATCTCGTAGGCAGCAACCATGATCACGGGGTCGTTGTGCTTCACGGAGATCTTGAAGTCGTGGAAACCGTGCTCTTCGAAGAGCGAGGCCTCCCAGACAGCGGACTCCACCAGAGCTTCAGGGGTGGCCTTGCCGTACTTCTTCATGATGCCCGGCTCCAGGGAACCAGCGTTGACGCCAATGCGAATGGACGTCCCATGGTCCTTCGCGGCCGCGGCAATTTCCTTGACCTGGTCATCGAACTTCCGGATATTGCCGGGGTTCACACGGACCGCTGCGCATCCTGCTTCAATGGCCGCGAAAACGTACTTCGGCTGGAAGTGGATATCGGCGATCACGGGGATCTGGGACTTGCGGGCGATGATCGGCAACGCCTCGGCGTCGTCGGCTGACGGGCAGGCAACGCGGACGATGTCGCAGCCGGAGGCAGTCAGTTCAGCGATCTGTTGAAGGGTTGCGTTGATGTCCGTAGTGGGCGTCGTGGTCATGGACTGCACGCTGATGGGTGAATCAGAGCCAACGCCAACGGATCCAACCTTGATCTGCCGCGTCTTACGGCGCGGGGCAAGGACGGGGGGTGGGGCTGCTGGCATTCCCAGGCTGACCGAGGTCACGTGGACTCCTTGGGTTTGGGGTGGATCGTTGTGATGGAGGACGCCGGAGCTAGGATGCGTGGGCAGCCAGGACGCCGATAATGGGGTCCCATTCTGTGGTACGGATGCCGGCTATGACGCCGGCTTCGGCGAACGGATCCTGCTTCAGGAGGTCATTGAGTTCGGCTTCATCTGCTGATTTGAAGATGAGCAGTGCGCCGGCACCATCACCGTAGGGTCCGCTCGCAAGCAGCGTGCCGTCCTCTGCGAGGTTGCCCAGCCAGGCGCGGTGCGACGGGCGGGCTTCGTCGCGGAGGGCGCCGGATTCGGCGACGTATACATACTCAACAGCGAAAACAGTCATGAAGCTAGCCTATCCCGACGCGTAGCGATGATCCGCCATCCATTGCAGCTCACTCTGCAGGCCCCCGGGTCCCGGTCAGGGGTTTCAGCCAAAGATATTCACCGGCTTGACGATGTCCGCGTAAATCAGGAGCGCGCCCATGGCCATCAGCAGCGCTGCCACCACATATGTGGCGGGAAGCAGCTTTGCGATATCGAAAGCACCTGGATCCGGCTTTCCCCTCAGCCTTGCCACCTGGCGCCGGGCCCCCTCATACAGGGCGCCCGCCACATGGCCGCCGTCGAGGGGCAGCAGGGGTACAAGGTTGAAGATGGCCAGCGCGAAGTTCAGGCCTGCAAGCAGCCCTACCAACGTTCCAATGCGTGCCTGGAGCGGTACCTCTTCCATGGCAGCAACTTCCCCGGCCACCCGACCGACGCCAACCACACTGATGGGGCCGTTGGGATCACGGGGTTCCTCGCTGAAGGCGGCCTTCGCCACCCCAACCACACGAGCAGGCAGGTTAAGGATTACTCCGGAAATCTGCTTGATATTCTCCCCTGCCATGGGAAGGACGGACGACGCCGGCTGGGGAACCAAGGCGCTCTGCGCGCCGATTCCCAGGAAGCCAACCTCCTGGTACTTCAGCACGCCATTGGCATCCTGCTCCTGGCGTCCATCGGCACCCACAACCGGCCGCGAGGACAAGACTGGAGTAACGGTAGTGGAAACTTCCGAGCCGTTGCGTTCTACGGTGATGGGTACTTCCCGGCCCGCCGAGGCCCGGATCCAGCCGGTGAGTTCATCCCAGCTGGTGACGGCTTTGCCGTCGAAAGTCTTGACGGTGTCGTTCGGCTGCAGCCCGGCGGCCGCCGCGGGTGTTGGCTTGCAGTCCGCCGAATCCGGGTCCACCGTTTTGCCGGCAGCCACCTGGCATTTTGAGATGTCCGCGATGGTGGTGGTGGCCGTGGCAACGCCAAAACCCATGAGCAGGACGGCCAGGAGGACCAAACCGATGAGCATGTTCATGGCCGGTCCGCCGAGCATGATGATGATTTTCTTCCAGACCGGCAGCTTGTAAAAGACCCTGCCTTCATCCCCCGGGCCCACTTCTTCATGCGCGACCGAACGGGCCTCACTGGCAAGAGTCTGGAACATGCCCGTGCTGGACGGACGCACCCCGCCATCTTCTTTGTTGGGCGGATACATGCCAATCATGGCCACGTAGCCACCCAAGGGAAGCGCCTTGAAGCCGTATTCCGTTTCGCCCTTCTTCTTGGCCCACAAGGTGGGCCCGAAGCCAATCATGTACTTGGTCACGCGCACTCTAAAGAGCTTCGCGGGGACCAGGTGGCCAACCTCGTGCAAAGCGATGGACACTGCGACGCCAAGGGCGACGAAGACGACTCCGAGGATGAAAAGAAGGACGGGACTCATGCCGATGGGACTGCTTCCATAGGGGGTTCTTTGTTTATACGGCGCTGTTGGCTAAACGATCATGGGTGCGCGTGCGTGCCCAACTCTCAGCATCCAGCACGGACTCCACCGTAAGCTCCGAAGAACCTGAATGTTCGCTGAGGACGGACTCCACCGTGTCCACGATGTCCGTAAAGCGGATGCGGCCGGCGTGGAAAGCCTCCACGGCTTCCTCGTTGGCCGCGTTGAAGACGGCAGGGTAGGTGCTGCCCTGCTTCGCAGCCTCCTTGGCGAGCTCCACTGCCGGAAACGCAACCGAGTCCAGTGGTTCGAATGTCCAACTTGTGGCTTGGGTCCAGTCACATGGTTGGGCAGCCCTTGGAACCCTCCCAGGCCAGCCAAGCCCCAAGGCGATGGGAAGCCGCATGTCAGGGGGCGACGCCTGGGCGATGATGGACCCATCCACGAACTGGACCATGGAGTGGACCACCGACTGTGGATGGACCACGACGTCGATCCTGTCCAGGGGTACATCGAACAGCAGATGTGCCTCGATCACTTCCAGGCCCTTGTTAACGAGGCTCGCCGAGTTGGTGGTGACCATGAGGCCCATATCCCAGGTGGGATGCGCCAGAGCTTCTGCGGGGGTGACATCGTGAAGCTGCTCACGGCTGCGGCCGCGGAAAGGTCCGCCGGACGCTGTGAGAATCAGCTTCTCCACCTCCTGCTCGGTACCTGAACGCAGGCACTGTGCGATGGCTGAGTGCTCGGAATCGACAGGCACAATCTGGCCGGGGCGGGCAGCCGCTTTCACCAGGGCACCACCGACAATCAGCGACTCCTTGTTGGCGAGCGCCAAGGTGGCACCGGATGCGAGCGCGGCCAGAGTGGGCGCCAGGCCAATGGAGCCGGTGATGCCGTTGAGAACGACGTCGCATTCGACTTCCGCGATACGGGTGGACGCGTCCGGACCAACGAAAATTTCCGGAACGAAGTTGCGCAAGCCGCTTCGGGCTGCCGCGGCGTCAATCAGGTTCTGCAGTGCTTCCGGATCGCCGTAGGCAATGCCTACTGCCTGCGCCCGCGTGTGGACAGCCTGCTGGGCGAGCAGTTCGAGGTTTCCGCCGCCGGCGCTCAATGCCACCACTTCGAAAAGGTGCGGGGCGCCGTCGACGACGTCAATCGCCTGTGTGCCGATGGAACCCGTGGACCCGAGGATGACGATCTTGCGCGGCTGCATTGCTTAAGTATCCCAGCAGCCGCAGAAGCGTGCGAACGTAGCACCCGGGTAAGTGGAAAACCCTGCTTGACCACTTCTTTCCCGCGCGTAACGTGGAATTGTGGAGTGGCTGGCCTGGTTTGATGCGCAGGATTGGTTTGACGCGCGGAACTACGAATTCGCGCGGCAGGTATTGCAACGCGGTACGGCCACCCTTTATCTGGTTGCGTTCCTCTCCACCATGAACCAGTTTCCGGCCCTTCTTGGCGAGCGTGGCTTGCTTCCCGTACCTTCGTTTCTTGAGATGGCGCGGCGTCTGGCCCGGCCCACTCTCTTTCAGTGGCGTTACTCGGATGCCTTGCTGCGTGCAGTCTGTTGGGTGGGCATCGCGGTGTCCGCCTTGCTGGTATTGGGCTTGCCGCAGTTGGGACCACCGTGGCTGCCGATGGTGGCGTTCCTCGCCCTCTGGTTCCTGTACATGTCGATCGTCAATGTGGGCCAGACGTTCTATGGCTTTGGCTGGGAGATCCTGCTGCTGGAGGCCGGTTTCACCGTAGCGTTCCTTGGCTCGGACCAGGTTCCGCCGCCCACTACCATCCTGATCCTGATTGTGTGGCTGGTGTTCCGGCTTGAGTTCGGCGCGGGAATGATCAAAATCAGGGGCGGGCGTGAGTGGCGCGACCTTTCGGCGATGTTCTACCACCACGAGACGCAGCCGATGCCCGGACCGCTGAGCCGGCAGTTCCATCTCCTCCCCCGTCCTCTGCACAAGGTGGAAGTGGTGGGAAACCACTTCGCGCAGTTGGTGGTTCCGTTCTTCCTGTTCGCGCCCCAACCGCTGGCCAGTATCGCGGCAGGAATTATCATCGTGACGCAGCTTTGGTTGGTGGGCAGCGGTAATTTTGCCTGGCTGAACTGGATGGCAATCGTTCTCGCCTTCGCTGCAGTGAGTGATCCGGTGGCGCATGCGGTTCTTCCCGTCATTCCGCTCGAGTGGCACCCTGGTGCCGAAACACCGCTGTGGTGGCTCGTCGTCGTACTTGCCGTGACGGTCCTGTTGCTGGTCCTCAGTTACCGGCCGCTCCTGAACCTCTTCTCGCGCCAGCAACTCATGAATGCGAGCTTCAACCGCTGGCGCCTGGTCAATGCCTATGGTGCGTTCGGTACGGTGACGAAGCAGCGGATCGAGATCGTCGTCGAAGGCACTATGGCTGAAGAGCCCGATGCAGCTGACGACCAATGGCTGGAGTACGGCTTCAAAGGCAAACCCGGCGACGTCCGCCGTCTGCCACGGCAATGGGCGCCGTATCACCTCAGGCTGGATTGGCTCATGTGGTTCCTGCCGCTGCGGACCGTCCACGAGGGTTGGTTCTACGCCTTCCTGGAAAAGCTGTTGGAGGCAGACAAGCCCACCCTTGGGCTGCTGCGCCATGACCCGTTCGACGGCGAACGCCCGCGTTGGGTGCGTGCGCGCAGCTATCTTTACCGTTTCGCCAGCCGTGCGGAGTTCCGTGAGTCGGGTGATCGTTGGGTGCGGGTGCTGCTGTATGACGCCATTCCGCCGGTCTCCCTTACGCCTCGACGGCGGCGGCTTCTTTAGCGTTATCCGACTTTGCCGCGGGCGGGCTTGGCCTTGGACGCAGGTTTGGCCTTGGACGCGGGCGGTGGGGCCGTAGACTCACGGACCACCAAGTGTGTGGCCAGTTCCACCCTTCGGGAATCGATATCTTCGCCGCGTACCTGGCGCAGGATGAACCGCAGGGCCGAACGGCCCATCTCCTGTAGTGGTTGTGACACGGACGTCAGGGGTGGAACGGATTCTTCCGCCTGATGGGTGCCGTCGAAACCGACCAGGCTCATGTCCTCCGGAATCCGGATGTCCTGCCTTCGGGCTTCTGCCAGGACACCCAACGCGATGCTGTCGCTTCCAGCGAATATTGCCGTGGGCGGATCTTCAAGTGCCAGCAGCGCCTTCATGCCTCTCACACCATTCTCGGGTCGAAAGGGGCCCGCGGAGACGTAGTCGTCGTCTACAGTGATGCCCTCCGCCATGAGTGCGGCCATATAGCCGTGGAGCCGCGCCTGGCTGCATTCTGCCGTGGCAGGACCGCCTATGTAGGCAATCTTGCGGTGTCCCAACTCGAGCAGGTGAGTAGCTGCGGCCTTGCCGCCGGCCCAGTTGCTGGCACCCACGCTGAAGACCTCTGCCGGCGGCGGGTTGAGGGGGTCCACCACCACGATGGGGATCCGGCGGCGTTGGAAGGCTTCCAACTGTGCCGAGCCAAAGGCGGAAGTGACCACGATCATTCCGCTGCGTCCTTCGTCGATGATGCGTTGGGCCCGCTCCTCCGGTCCCAAAGGTGACGCTGTTTGCCTGCTGGTGACCGAGAGGATGACCTCCATGTCCGAGACTGCCGCGTGCTCCATGACGCCGTTGAGGACTTCCACGGAGTAGGCCGAGTTCAGGGAGTCGAAAACCACCTCAACTGACTGCCGGGCGGGAAGGCTTTTACGTTGGAGCGGCGATTTGTATCCGGTTCGCTGCAAGGCCGCCAGCACGCGCGCCCGGGTTTCCTCGGCCACGTCCTCCCTGCCGTTCACCACCTTGGAAACCGTAGGCGCTGAGACACCCACCTCTTTGGCCACGGCAGCCAGTGTGAGCTTGAGCGGACGTAGCTCGCGTTCCATAATCCCCCTGCTTTCGAAATATTTCGGCTTGTTTCGAGTATGCGGGATGCCGAGGGAAAGCTCAAGAAGGCGGCCACAGCAGCTCAAGCAGCGAAAAAGTAAACCTTGACGTGTGATGGAATGCACTTTAGTTTAGACCGTGACCTAAACCGCATTCGCGAAATATTTCGGTATTTTTCGGGAGATGGTCACTCCTTTGGGAGATGGGCACCGCAACGTGCCCAACGAGGCGACTACACATGGAGAAGCAATGAAGCAGTTCCAATCATCACGGCGTTCTTTTCTGGCTCTAGCGGCTGTTACGCCATTCGCAGTCATGGCAACCAGTGCCTGCGGTACGTCCGGACCGGGCAGCGCGAGCGGAGGAGGCGCCAGCATGTGGTTCCTCTCCGGCGAGCCGAACCAGACCACCATCCAGAAAGCCGTCGATGCTTTTGGTTCGTCGAACCCCGATAACAAGATCGCTGTGACGTACTTCCAGAACGATGCTTACAAGACGAAGATCAAAACCGCGATCGGCGCCGGCCAGGCCCCCACCATTGTCTATGGATGGGGTGGCGGGACGTTGAAGACCTACGCCGAGGCCAATCAGGTGGAGGACCTGACCAGCTGGTTCGAGGCCAACCCGGATCTGAAAAACAAGTTCTTCCCCGCTTCCTTCGGTGCGGCTACCGTCAACGGCAAGATCTATGCCCTCCCCAATCAGTACGTGGCCCCAGTGGTGCTGTTCTACAACAAGGAGCTCTTTGAGAAGGCGGGGGTGCAGCCACCCAAGACCTGGGACGACGTCATGTCGCTGGTAAAGACCTTCAACGACATGGGCGTAGCCCCGTTCTCTTTGGGCGGTCAATCCCGCTGGACCTCCATGATGTGGTTGGAGTACTTGCTGGACCGCATCGGAGGCGCCGAGGTATTCAAGGCGATCTTCGAAGGCAAGCCCAATGCTTGGATGGATCCTGCAGTGATTGAAACGGGTACCAAGATCCAGGAACTGGTGTCCGCCGATGGCTTCATCAAGGGCTTCTCCTCCATCACGGCAGATTCGAAGGCGGATCAGGCGCTGTTGTTCACGGGCAAAGCAGCAATGTTGCTTCAAGGTTCCTGGACATACGGACCCATGAAGAAGGAAGGCCAGAACTTCGTCCAGGACGGAAAACTGGGCTTCGTCACCTTCCCGACAGTCGCGGGAGGCAAGGGAGATCCGAAGAATGGCGTAGGCAACCCCGCCCAGTACATGTCGATTTCGGCCAAAGCCACCGACAAGGAAAAGGAAACGGCGAAGAAGTTCTTCAAGGACGGCATCTTGACGGACACGGTCATCGACGCCTACATCAACTCCGGCTCGGTACCGATCGTCAATGGCATAGAAGGCAAGCTCGCCACGTCCCCGGACAAGGACTTCCTGAACTTCGTGTACGACCTGGCCAAAAATGCCCCGAACTTCCAGCAGTCATGGGATCAAGCCCTGAGTCCGACCGCGGCCGAGGCCCTGCTTAACAACATCGACCAACTCTTCCTGAAGTCGATCACGCCACAGCAGTTCGCCGAGAACATGAATGCCACCCTGGGCAAATGAGCTCAACAACCACTCACAGGGCTGCCGCTGCACCGCGGAAAATCGAGCAGACCGGGCAGCAAAAATCTGCACTGGCGTGGCTGACCGCGCCGGCTTTGATCTTCTTCGTGGTGTTCGCGCTTGCGCCGCTGGTAGGTGTCCTGGTTCTGAGCTTCGCCAACTGGGACGGCATCGGCGCCATTGGAGCAGCCGGCCTGGAGAACTGGTCCTCAGTTCTCAGCGACCCCGGACTGTACAACGCCCTGGGCCTGACTTTCCTGATCATGATTGTGTCCTGGCTGGTTCAGACTCCCATCAGCCTTCTCCTGGGAGTCTTCACCGCCGGAACACAGCGTTACAGGGCTGCCTTGGCGGTGTTGTACTTCTTGCCGCTTCTGCTCTCCTCCGCGGCAGTTGCCATCGCGTACAAAGCACTGTTGGACCCTAACTTTGGGCTGGCCATAGGATTGGGTTTGCCTTTCCTGGCCCAAGACTGGCTGGGCGTACCGCAGTTGGCATTGGGCCTGGTCATCTTTGTGATCGCCTGGCAGTTCGTGCCCTTCCACACACTCATCTACCAAGGTGGTGTCCGGCAAATCCCCAAGTCCCTGTACGAGGCAGCACAGATCGATGGTGCGGGAATCATTAAACAGTTCTTCCACATCACGCTTCCCCAGCTGAAATACACCATCATCACCTCATCCACCCTGATGGTCGTAGGATCGCTGACGTACTTCGACCTCATCTTCGTCCTGACTGGTGGCGGGCCGGGTAACTCCACCCGCATCCTGGCGCTGGACATGTACTTGCGCGGCTTCCGGGCCAACCTGATGGGCCCGGCAAGTGTCATTGCAGTCATCCTCGTCGTCATCGGCCTTGTCCTTGCCTTGTTCCTCCAGCGCCTTGGAGGCAAGGACAAGCAGGGCAGCCAATTGGAAGGTTTGTAAGGTGAGCACTGTCGTTCGCAGCGATTCGAAAACCGCTCCAGCCACTCCCCCGGGCCACTCAATCAAGGCCAAACAGAGCCTCGGTTCACGGGTCAGGCGGCTGAACATTCCCGGAGGCCTTGGCGGTTGGATATGGCTGGCCATCATCATTGTGCCGATCTACTACATCGTCATCACCAGCCTGAAGACGTCCGAAGGCTACTTTGGGCAGAATCCGTTGGCCCTCCCGGCGGCGCCTACTTTGGAGAACTACCAGCTGGTTCTCGAGGCCAACTTCACCACGTATTTCATGAACAGCGTGATCGTCACACTTGGCTCGGTGATCCCCACGGTTCTGATCTCCTTCATGGCAGCCTTCGCAATAGTTCGTGGTCGCGGCCGATACCTGAAGTTCGTCAACGGCATGTTCCTCATGGGCTTGGCGATTCCGCTCCAGGCAACCATCATCCCGATCTACTTGATGATCATCCGGCTGAACCTGTATGACAGCCTCCTTGCCATCATGCTTCCCTCCGTTGCATTCGCCATTCCTTTGACGGTGCTGATCCTGTCCAACTTCATCCGCGATGTGCCGAACGAATTGTTCGAGTCAATGCGCCTGGATGGCTGCAGCGATTGGCAAACGATGTGGAGGCTGGCGCTGCCCTTGACCCGCCCGGCGATAGTAACCGTGGCAATTTACAACGGCTTGCATGTCTGGAACGGATTCCTGCTGCCGCTGGTACTCACCCAAAGCCCTGGACTCCGTGTCCTCCCCTTGGGACTGTGGACTTTCCAAGGCGAGTTCAGCGTCAACATCCCCGCTGTGCTTGCCTCCGTCGTCCTGAGCACCCTGCCAATCCTGGTGATTTACGTCCTCGGACGCCGCCAGCTGGTCAGTGGTCTTACCGCAGGCTTCAGCAAGTAGAAAGGACCTTCACATGTCAGAACCCAAACGCCTCCGCGTGGGCATGGTGGGCTATGCCTTCATGGGCGCCGCCCACTCGCACGCCTGGCGGACAGCGCCGCGATTCTTTGACCTCCCCTTGGTACCTGAACTGACTGCCGTCGCCGGCCGCAACCCGGACGGCGTGCGTGCGGCCGCCTCCAAGTACGGTTGGGATTCCGTGGAAACCGACTGGCGCCGCCTGATCGAGCGCGATGACATTGACCTCATCGATATCTGCACCCCCGGAAACACGCACGCCGAGATCGCCATCGCCGCCTTGGAAGCGGGCAAGCACGTGCTCTGCGAAAAGCCACTGGCCAATTCGGTGGAAGAGGCGGAGAAAATGACAGCGGTTGCCCAGGCCGCAGCCGAGCGCGGTGTACTTTCCATGTGCGGCTTCAGTTACCGCCGCACTCCCGCTTTGGCTCTGGCAAAGCGGATGGTGGAGGAAGGGCGCCTGGGCGACATCCGCCACGTCCGGGCGCAATACCTGCAGGACTGGCTCAGTGACGCGGATGCGCCGCTCACGTGGCGCCTGGACAAGTCCAAGTCCGGCTCCGGTTCGTTGGGCGATATCGGCGCCCACAGCATTGACGCCGCGCAGTGGATCACGGGCTCCACCATCACCGGCGTCTCGGCCCTGCTGGAAACCTTCGTGAAGGAACGGCCAGTGGGTGGAGATTACGTGGGCCTCGGAGGTCGCGGCGGGACGGACGCCCCCAAGGGGCCGGTGACGGTGGACGACGCCGCGCTGTTCACCGCCCGGTTTGCCGGAAAGCACGACGACGGTGCTGGCGCCACCATCGGCATCTTCGAAGCCACTCGTTTTGCCCTGGGCCGCAAGAACGCCATGCGCCTGGAGCTCAACGGGACCAAGGGCTCGCTGGCTTTCGACTTCGAGGACATGAACTCGCTTCAGTTCTACGACTCGGCGCTGGAACCTGACGCCGGATTCCGCAAGATCATTGTCACCGAACCGTCCCATCCGTACACGGGCAATTGGTGGCCTACCGGGCACGGCCTTGGTTACGAGCACGGATTCACCCACCAGGTGGTGGACCTGGTGAATGCCATCGGCGCCGGGGAGCAGCCCACGCCGTCGTTCTCTGATGCCTTGCAGGTTCAAAAAGTGCTGGCCGCGGTTGAGGCGAGCGCGGGAAACGCGAGCCGCTGGCAGAACGTCTGAGAGGAATGAACATGACCCGACCCATCACCCTTTTTACCGGCCAGTGGGCCGACCTGCCGTTTGAGGAAGTAGCCCGGCTGGCTGGCGAGTGGGGCTTTGACGGCCTGGAGATTGCCTGCTGGGGCGATCATCTGGACCCCCGGCGCATCGTCGAGGACGACTCGTATCTTCAAAGCAAGCTGGACATCCTGGAGAAGCACCACCTCTCGGTCCATGCGATCGCCAACCACCTGACTGGACAGGCAGTGTGCGACGATCCCATCGATGAACGTCACCGGGACATCCTGGCACCAGACGTGTGGGGCGACGGCGATCCTGAAGGCGTTCGTCAGCGGGCCGCCGAAGCAATGAAGACCACGGCACGTGCGGCGGCAAAGCTTGGCGTCAAGACCGTCACGGGGTTCACGGGCTCGTCCATCTGGAAGTGCGTTGCCATGTTCCCGCCGGCTTCAGAAGGCATGATCGAGCGCGGCTACCAGGACTTCGCAGACCGTTGGAACCCCATTCTGGATGTCTTTGACGAGGTAGGAGTCCGTTTTGCCTTGGAAGTCCATCCGTCGGAAATCGCCTACGACTACTGGACTGCCAAACGCACACTGGAAGCGATCGGGCACAGGGACAGTTTTGGCCTGAACTTTGACCCCTCCCACTTCATCTGGCAGGACCTTGATCCGGTGATGTTCCTCCAGGACTTCGCGGACAAAATCTTCCATGTCCATGTGAAGGAATCCGTGCGCCAACTCAATGGACGCAACGGTCGCCTTGGATCCCACCTACCCTGGGCGGATCCCCGCCGTGGCTGGGACTTCGTCACCGCAGGCCATGGAGACGTGAACTGGGAACCCATTTTCCGGACGCTCAACTCGATCGGGTATGCCGGACCCACCAGCATCGAATGGGAAGACGCGGGCATGGACCGGCTGATCGGCGCTCCGGAAGCGTTGGACATGGTCCGCCGGCTGGCTGCTATCCGTCCCCCGGCTGCAGCTTTCGATGCCGCCTTCGCCGCTCGCTGAAACTGATTTTCGAACAGCCAACAGACTCACCCGGACGTTTACGAATATAAAGGAAAACATGACAAGCAAGAGCAAGACCGCACTGGTGGTTCGAGGCGGCTGGGACGGACACCAGCCGGTGGAAGCCACCGAACTGTTCCTCCCCTTCCTCAAGGCCAACGGCTACGAGGTCAGGGTKGAGGAATCCCCCAAAATCTACGCGGACACTGAATACATGGCCGGAGTGGACCTCATCGTGCAGTGCATGACGATGTCCACCATCGAAAAGGACGAGTTCGAGGGGCTCCGCACCGCCGTCGAAAATGGCACTGGACTTGCCGGATGGCACGGCGGGATCGCGGATTCCTACCGCAACACTTCGGACTACCTGCACTTGATCGGGGGCCAGTTCGCCTGCCACCCGGGCAAGCATGAGGACGAACGGATCGGCGAGCAGTCGGATAACTACGTTCCCTACACGGTGAACATGCTCCCGGCCGCAGCAGAGCACCCCATTACCCAGGGAATCGGAGACTTTGACCTCGTCACCGAGCAGTACTGGGTCCTGGCCGATGACTACATCGACGTCCTGGCGACCACTACGCAAAAAGTCCGCGAATGGGATCCGTGGAACCGTGAGGTCACCTCCCCCGCCATTTGGACCCGGCAGTGGGGCAAGGGAAGAATCTTCGTCTCCACTCCCGGCCACCGCGTGGAAATCCTCCAGGACAGCAACGTCCGCACGATCATCGAAAGGGGCATGCTGTGGGCATCCCGCTGAATGTAGGAATCATTGGCTGCGGCGCCATTATCGCCCAATACCTGACAAACTTCCGCCGGCTGGATTCCATCAACCTCGTGGCCGTCGCTGATCTGGATCCCGCCCGCGCCCAAGCTGTCGCCGACTCCTACGATGGCGTCCGTGCCTTGTCCGTGGATGAGCTGCTCGGGGCGGACGACGTCGAACTTGTCCTCAACCTGACCATCCCGGCAGCGCATGCTGAGATCGCCCTCAAGGCCATCGCGGCGGGCAAGTCCGTTTATGGCGAGAAGCCGTTGGCAGCAACCACGGCAGAGGCCCGGCAGGTACTCGAAGCGGCCAACGCGGCGGGAGTGATTGTGGGGTGCGCTCCGGATACAGTCCTCGGCACCGGTATCCAGACCGCCCGAAAAGCGATCGACGACGGCCTGATTGGCGCTCCGGTTTCGGCGACAGCCACCATGGCTACGGCAGGGCATGAGCGCTGGCATCCGAATCCCGATTTCTACTACCAGCCCGGCGGCGGTCCGCTGCTGGACATGGGCCCTTACTACGTGTCCGCACTGGTCACGTTACTTGGCCCCGTAGTGTCGGTGGTGGGCGCGGCCAGCCACACCCGCAGCGAACGCACCATCGGTTCCGGGCCCCGCCAAGGGCAAAAAGTACCGGTGGAGATCGACTCCCACGTCACGGGTGTCCTGGTCCACGCGTCCGGCGCCCTGTCCACGCTGTTCATGAGCTTCGACGCCGTCAAGACCAAGAGCCCCAACATCGAAATCCATGGGGAAAAGGGTTCGCTCATTGTTCCGGATCCCAACCACTTCGACGGCGATGTGCAGCTGTTCGAGTTGGGAGCCGAAGAGTGGAAAACGCTGCCTGTCTCCGCGGGTTACGTTGACGCCGGCCGCGGCTTTGGCATCGCCGACTTGTCAGCTACACCGGCCGGACAAGAACCCCGCGCCGGTGGCCAACTCGCTTTCCATGCCCTTGAGGTCATGGAGTCCGTGCTGGAATCCGCCAAGACAGGACGGGCGGTAGGCATCCAGAGCACGGTAAGCCGCCCGGACATGGTGGAACTGACAGAACTTTCGACGCCGGTACGCGCCTAGGCGATATGAATTGAGCGCTGCAGCCTCGCGCCGAGGTGACAGTTGAACCCCATGTTCTTCCACAACATGGGGTTCAACTGTTATTTCGCGTGGCGGGCCCGGCGCAGCGTGGCCTCGGCGTGCTTAAGGATGGGGCCATCAATCATCTTGCCTTTGAACTGGAACACGCCCGTTCCGGCCGCAGATGCTGCATCAAGAAGCTCGGCGGCCTCCGTCACGGCTTCAGGCGTTGGTGCGTAGGCCTCGCGGACTGTTGCCACCTGGCTCGGGTGGATGCAGGCTTTGGCACCGAAACCGCTGGCTACGGCGTCAAGGGATTCCACAGCCAGGCCATCAAGGTCGGGAATGTTGACATACACGGAGTCGATGGCTTCCTTGCCAGCGGCTTTGGCGGCAAGCAGCACAGCGGACCGTGAGTGCAGGGCCACTGCCCGGTAGCCGCCGTCGTCGTTCCTGCTGGAGAGACCGCCCAGGGAAGCCAGCAGGTCCTCGGCGCCCCACATCAAGGCAACAACGTTGGGCTCCGCAGCGATGGCTGAAGCATTGACGATGCCGGCGGCTGTTTCACAAAGTGCGATCACGCGGTAGCCCTCAAGCGCCCTGAGCTGTTCGGCGCTCTCCGCTTTGGCGAGCATGACAGTGCGGTAGGGAGTGTGTGCCAGGCTATGCAGGTCCTTCTCAAACTCCCCGGAGCCCACAGGATTGACGCGCACAATCGTCCGGCTCGGGTCCAGCTCAGCAGTGTCTCCTTCGGATCCGAGCTGCGCGAGGATCGCGCCCCGGGCCCTCTGCTTGTCCCCCGGAGCCACGGCGTCTTCGAGGTCCAGGATCACGGCGTCCGAACGATCCGCCGCCTTGCCGAAACGCTCCGGCCGGTCAGCGGGGCAAAAGAGGAGTGCCGGCCCCATGGTGAACGGCGTAACCGCACCATGGAGCGACGAATCGGGAGAAGGCATGAAGGGTTCCTTGCTGCTGGAATGCTGGAATGCTGGGCTGCTGGAATGCTGACAAATGCGGAAACGGCCTAGGACTGTGCGGCGTGTGCTTCCTGGGTCCACATCAGGCAGGTGCGCGTGGCAAGCGCCACCACCACTCCGTCCTGGTTCCTGCCAGTATGTTGCATGGTCACCACACCCTGGCCCGGACGCGAGGACGACAACCGTTTGGCGGTGATCACCGTTTCCGTGTACAGGGTATCCCCGTGATAGAGCGGGTGGGGAAAGGTGACATCCGTCAGCCCCAGCTGGGCGATGATGGTGCCCTGCGTCAACTGGGTCACCGACTGCCCCACCATTGTGGACAAGGTGAACATGGAATTCATCAGCCGCTGCCCGAACGGTTGCGCGGAACTCCATGCTGCGTCCAGGTGCAGCGCCTGGGTGTTCATGGTCAAGGTAGTGAACAGGACGTTGTCCGTCTCCGTCACGGTTCGTCCGGGTTTGTGGGCGTAGATCACGCCCTCTTCAAGCTCATCGAAGTACAGTCCACGCTGCTCAACAACCCGCGTCATACGGTGAGTTCCTGGTCCTCTTCGAAGAGTTCAGCTCCGGTGGCAGCCACGACCTCGTCCAAAGTGACGTTGGGGGCCAGCTCGCGAAGGACCAGCCGCGGCTCCCCCTCGTCCTTGACGACGTCGATCACGGCAAGGTCGGTGATGATGCGGTCTACGCAGCCCTTGCCGGTCAGGGGCAGGGAGCAGTCCTTGACGATCTTGGGCCTGCCGTTGCGGTCCACATGCTCCATCATGACGATCACCTTCTTGGCGCCGAACACGAGGTCCATGGCCCCACCCATGCCCTTGACCATCTTTCCGGGGATCATCCAGTTGGCAAGATCGCCGTTGGCCGCCACTTCCATGGCGCCCAGGACGGCGACATCCACGTGGCCGCCGCGGATCATGCCAAAGGACGAGGCCGAATCGAAGAACGCAGCGCCTGGTTTGGTGGTGACAGTTTCCTTGCCGGCGTTGATGAGGTCCGGATCAACCTGGTCCTCTGCCGGATAAGGTCCGACGCCCAGGATGCCGTTCTCGGAATGGAGGATTACTTCCACACCCGCAGGAATGTAGTTGGGAATCAGGGTGGGCATCCCAATCCCCAGGTTCACGTACTGGCCGTTGGTGAGTTCCTGGGCCACGCGTGCGGCAAGTTCGTTGCGGCTCCAGCCTTTGGCTTCGTGATGTTCGACGTCGGCACGGCGGTACTCGTGCCGCACGGCTTCTGGACGGGGCGGGATGTCATGGTACGAGTTGTCATTCACTGTGCTGCCCCTGTCTGCCCGGTTGCCTGGCTGCTTGCTTGGCTGGTGGTCAGAGCCACCGTCCGCTTCTCAATCCGTTTCTCCATGGTGGGGGCCACCACCACTCGTTGCACGAAAATGCCAGGCGTATGGATGTGTTCCGGGTCCAGCTCACCGGCTTCCACGAGTTCCTCGACTTCGGCAATGGTTGTCTTGGCGGCCATGGCACACAGGGGGTTGAAGTTCATGGCTGTTGCATGGAAAACGAGATTGCCGTGGCGGTCGCCCTTCCACGCATGGACCAGCCCGAAGTCCGGCGTCAGCGATTCTTCCAACACGTAGTCGGCGTCCTTGAAGGTCCGCACCTCCTTGGGTTCGGAGGCGATCGCAACGTTCCCTTCGGCGTCGTACTTTTGCGGCAAGCCGCCCTCGGAGACCTGGGTTCCCACGCCGGCCTTCGTATAAAAAGCGGGAATACCGGCGCCGCCTGCGCGCAATTTCTCGGCGAGGGTTCCCTGCGGGGTGAGGACCACTTCCAGTTCGCCCGCGAGGTACTGCCTGGCAAACTCCTTGTTCTCACCCACGTAGGAGCTGATAGTGCGTCGGATTCGCCCATCCTTGAGGAGGATTCCAAGGCCCCAATCGTCCACGCCACAGTTGTTGCTGACGGTCTCCAGGTCCGTGGTGCCTTGGCTATGGAGCGCGTCGATCAGCGATACGGGGATGCCGCATAAGCCAAAACCGCCGACGGCGAGCGAGGCGCCGTCGGGGATGTCCTTCACCGCTTCCGCGGCGCTGGCAACAACCTTGTCAATCATCCTTGATCCTTCCCCTACGGTTACAGACCCAGCTCGCGGGCGATGAGCATCAACTGGACTTCAGTGGTGCCTTCCCCAACTTCAAGAATCTTGGAGTCGCGGTAATGGCGCGCCACTGTGAATTCGTTGATGAAGCCATAGCCACCGAACACCTGGGTGGCGTCCCGTGCGTTGTCCATGGCTGCCTCGCCTGCGACCATCTTAGCGATGGCCGCTTCAGTCTTGAACGGCTTGCCGGCCAGCATCCTCGCTGCTGCATCGTAGTAGGCCAAACGAGCCGTATGGGCCCTCGCCTGCATCCTGGCGATCTTGAATTGGATGGCCTGGTACTTGCCGATGTTCTGGCCAAAGGCGCTGCGTTCCTTGGCATACTTCACCGAAAGGTCCACACAGCCCTGGGCCGCACCTGTCCCCAAGGCGGCAATGGCAATGCGGCCCTCGTCGAGGATGGAAAGGAAGTTGGCATATCCCCTGCCCCGCTGGCCCAGGAGGTTCGCTTCAGGAACCCGGACGTTGTCCAAAGTCAGAGGGTGCGTGTCCGACGCGTTCCAGCCCACCTTGTTGTAGGCCTTCTCGGCCTTGAAGCCCGGGGTTTCGGTGGGCACCAGGATGGTGGATATTTCTTTCTTGGCGCTGCCATCGGGGTTTTCCGTCTTACCGGTGACGGCAGTGACGGTCACCAAAGTGGTGATGTCCGTGCCGGAGTTCGTGATGAACTCCTTGTTGCCGTCGATGACCCATTCGCCGTTGTCCACGTGGGCGTGTGTCTTGGTGCCGCCCGCATCGGAACCGGCCTCACGCTCGGTCAACCCGAATCCGGCCAAGGACCGTCCGGATGCCAGCTCGGGAAGCCAACGCTCCTTCTGTTCCTGCGTGCCGAAACGGTGCACGGGCATGGCGCCCAGGGACACGCCGGCCTCAAGCGTGATTGCTACGGACTGGTCCACCCGGCCCAACTGTTCCAAAGCCAGCGCCAGGGCAAAGTAGTCCCCGCCCATGCCACCGAACTCCTCCGGGAACGGCAGGCCGAACAGCCCCATCTCCCCCATCTGCTTGACCACTTCGTACGGGAAGCTGTGTTCTTCATCGTGCTTGGCGGATACGGGAGCCACCACTTCATCGGCGAATTCCCGGACGGAATCACTGAGGTCCTGGTATTCCTCGTTAAGGTCAAAACTGCTCATGGCTGGAGATCCTTGTCTGTTTCTGCGGGCTTGTCTGTATCTTCGGCCCCTTCAAGAGGGCCTGCTGCGTGAATGGTGGCGAGCACCTGGTCGGCTTTGACCAGGTCGCCCGGTTTGCTGGTGAGGTGGACGGTTCCGGAGACCGACGCCACCAGTTGGTGCTCCATTTTCATGGCTTCCACCGCCAGGAGCGGCTGTCCCTCTTGGACCATGTCTCCGTTGGCCACTGCCACCGAAACCACCGTTCCCGGCATCGGCGAGCGCACCTCCGGATCTGCGGCACCTTCTTCGCGCTGAATGCCTGCCAGCATCCTCCGGAGACGTTCGGCGCGGTCCAGGACTTCCAGGCGGCAGGACCAGCCGTCGTCACCAAGGTAGATCGCGCGGATTCCGTTCGCCTCGGCTGGTGGCAGCCCCACGGCATAGGTGACCCGGCCGCCGTCGATCTCCAGGGCGATGCCGTCCCCGGTCCGTTCCACGGCGTTGACTTTGGCCGAACGGCCCGCGTCAGGGCCGCCGTCGATGACTGCCGAGAAGGTGCCGGTGTCCTCAGTCAAAGCAACGCCGGAGGTGCCGCCGCCCGGCAGTCCGAACGTGGCACTCCAGGCACCGCGGGCGCCAACGCGCCAGGAATCAAGCGAACTCCAGGCGCTGCCGGCATGGGCAGAAGCACCAGAGTTTGCCTTCAGCCACAGCGCGTTGCTTTCGAGCCACAGCGTCAGGGCGGCAGCGATCAACTCGTTGGCGCCTGCGTGCCTGAACTCCATGGACGGCAGCTTGCGTTCGATCAGCCCCGTGTCCAGGTGGCCGGCGCGGACGTCAGGATCATTGATCAGCAGCCGGAGGTATTCCACGTTCGTGTCCAGGCCCAGCAAGGTGTACCTGCCCAGGGCAGCGTCCAAGGAGTCCAGCGCAGCAGCGCGGTTTTCGCCCCACGCGATGACTTTGGCCAGCATGGGATCGTAGTCGCCGGTAATCTCAAGGTCCTCGCGCATGGCGGAGTCGATCCGGACGTTCCTGTGGGAGCGTTGCTCGCCGAGCACTTTGGGATCCGTCCCGCCATTCTCGGCGAGCGCCACGACGCGCCCCATCGAGGGCATGAAGTTCCGCTCCGGTACTTCGGCATACACGCGCGCCTCTACGGCGTGGCCGTCAAGCACGACGTCGGACTGCGCGACCGTGAGTACCTCACCGGCGGCGATCCGCACCTGCCATTCAACGAGGTCTATGCCTGTGACCATTTCGGTGACGGGGTGCTCCACCTGCAAGCGCGTGTTCATCTCCATGAAGAAGAACTCATCGGGATGCTCGTCGGACACCAGGAATTCCACCGTGCCTGCACCGCTGTATTTGACCGAACGTGCTGCGTTGCAGGCTGCCTCTCCAATGCGTGCCCGTTCGGCCGGGCCGTCCGCCAGCGATTCAAAGAGTGCTGAAGGGGCTTCCTCAATAACTTTCTGATGGCGGCGTTGAAGGGAACATTCGCGCTCGCCCAGGTGGATGACGTTGCCGTGGTTATCAGCGAGGACCTGGACCTCGATGTGGCGGGGTGCCTTGATAAGCCGTTCCAGGAACAGGGTGTCATCCCCGAACGCCGAAGCTGCCACACGCCGTGCGGTCTGCAGTGTGGCCGCCATGTCTTCGGGCCGCTGAACGATGTGCATCCCTTTGCCGCCGCCGCCTGCCGAGGGCTTGATGAGCAAAGGAAAACCTACCGACGGCGCAGCGTCGATCAGTTCCTGATCGGTGAGGCCGGGTACCGCAATTCCCGGTACGCACGGGACGTCGTAGGCCATGACGTGATTCTTGGAACGAATCTTGTCACCCATGACCTCGATTGCGTCAACGCCCGGTCCGATGAACGTGATCCCGGCCGCGTCAAGGGCTTTGGCGAACTCCACATTCTCGGACAGGAAACCGTAGCCAGGATGGACAGCGTCTGCACCGCTGCGGTGGCAGGCATCGATGATGGCGTCGATCTTCAAGTAGCTCTCCGAGGGCGCCGTCCCCCCGATGGCCACTGCGGTATCGGCAAGCGCCACGTGCTTGGCGTGCTTGTCCGCGTCTGAATAGACAGCGATGGAGCGGATGCCCATGTCGCGGAGGGTTCGGATCACACGGCAAGCGATCTCTCCACGGTTGGCAACGAGGACGGCGCTGAACGGACGGGATGCTGCGGTGGCGGCTGATGCTGTGGTGGTTGGCAGAGTCATGGTCACATCCTGAAGAGGCCGAAGGAGGTCTCGGGCAGTTGCTGGCGGGAGACGACGTCCAAAGCCATGCCCAGGACCCGTCGGGTGTCTGCGGGATCGATGATGCCGTCGTCCCAAAGCCTGGCAGTGGAGTAATAGGGGCTGCCTTGTTCCTCGTACTGCTGCTTAATGGGAGCTTTGAAGGCCTCCTCTTCCTTGGCAGACCATTCCTGACCGGCGGCCTCATACTGGTCTCGTTTGACCCTTGCAAGGACACTGGATGCCTGGTTTCCGCCCATCACGGAAATACGGGCAGCGGGCCACATCCACAGGAAACGCGGAGAGTAGGCCCGCCCGCACATGGAGTAGTTTCCGGCGCCGAAGGAGCCGCCGATGACAACGGTCAGCTTGGGGACCCTGGCTGTTGCGACGGCGGTGACCATCTTTGCGCCGTTCTTGGCGATGCCGCCTTGCTCGTAGTCTTTGCCCACCATGAACCCTGAGAGGTTCTGCAGGAAGATCAGCGGGATTCCGCGTTGATCGCAGAGTTCGATGAAGTGGGCGCCCTTAAGAGAGGATTCGCTGAACAGGACCCCGTTGTTGGCCACGATGCCCACGGGATGTCCATGGAGATGCGCGAACCCCGTCAAAAGCGTTGTGCCGTAGTTTTTCTTGAACTCATGGAACTGGGAACCGTCCACAAGCCGGGCGATTACTTCGCGGACATCGTACTGGGCGTTGACGTCTGTGGGGACCACGCCATAAAGGCCGGAGGGGTCGACGACGGGCGGCAGGACGACGTCGAGAACGTCCCACGCCGGCGGGGCTGGTTTGGGCAAGGTGCCGACGATGTCCCGGACGATCTCCAGCGCATGCTGGTCGTTCTCGGCCAGGTGGTCCGTAACTCCGGAAATCCTGGAGTGCACGTCCCCACCGCCCAATTCCTCGGCCGTGACAATCTCGCCAATCGCTGCTTTCACCAGCGGGGGGCCGCCGAGGAAGATAGTGCCTTGGTTGCGGACAATCACTGTCTCGTCACTCATGGCCGGCACATATGCTCCGCCGGCCGTGCATGAACCCATCACCGAGGCGATTTGAGGGATCTTCGCTGCGGACATGCGCGCCTGGTTGTAGAAGATCCGGCCAAAGTGCTCTTTGTCGGGGAACACCTCATCCTGCTTGGGCAGGAACGCTCCCCCGGAATCCACGAGGTAGATGCATGGAAGCTTGTTTTCCAGGGCAATTTCCTGGGCCCTTAGATGCTTCTTGACCGTCATGGGGTAGTACGTGCCGCCCTTGACCGTGGCATCGTTGGAAATCACCAGGACGTGCCGGCCATGGACCAACCCAATACCGGCAATCACTCCTGCGCCCGGCGAATCATCGTTGTACATGCCGTTGGCGGCCAAAGGCGCTATCTCCAGGAACGGGCTGCCCTCGTCCAGGAGGTAGTCAATTCGCTGGCGGGGCAACAGTTTGCCACGGGCGACGTGCCGCTCCCTGGATTTCGCGGGCCCCCCAAGGGCTGCTGTGGCAAGCCTTTCCTTCAGTTCTCCTACGAGGGCCAGCTGCGCTTCCTGATTGGCTTCAAAGGTGCCGCTGTTGGGTCCTGCCAAGCTGGCGATTGTCTCCATTGATCGCTGTTCCATTCCCGGCCCCAGGCCATTTCGGTTAGTGCCACGTAACTGAAATTTAGGTTAGTCTTTATTAACTGTGATGTCCAGCACAGTGGGAGCATACGAACCCACATGTCTGGCAGTGGCACCAAGGAGGAGAACGTGACCGGAGGCCCGGAAACAGGCACAGTCCGCAGCCCAGCCGCAGCAACACAGCGAGGTCAAGCCAAGGAACTCCGCAGGCTGGCATTGCTTTCAGCGGCCGCGGGACTCTTCGCAGAGAATGGCTTCAACAGGGTTTCGCTTGAGGATCTTGGTGCGGCCGCAGGCGTCAGCGGTCCCGCCGTGTACCGGCACTTCCCCGGTAAGCAGGCCGTCCTCGGCGAGCTCCTCCTCAGCGTCAGCCGCGACCTGCTCGACGGCGGCCTCCGCGTGGTCACGGAAGCGGAGAATCCCATGGAGGCGCTGAAGGGCTTGATCCAGTTCCAGGTGGACTTTGCGCTGAGCAACCCGGACGTCATCCGCGTCCAGGATCGCGACTTCGGGAGCCTCAGCAGCGCCGACCAAGCCGAAGTCCGATCCTTGCAACGCACCTACGTTGAAACGTGGGTAGACGTCCTGGCTCGCATCCACCACGGCGCAGATGTCGCCGGCCTCCGCGTCAGGGCGCATGCAGCCTTTGGCCTGATCAATTCCACGCCCCACTCCGTCCGCCATCACGGACGGAGGATCGCAGTGAAGTCTGCCAGGCCCATTCTGGAGCAGATGGCCCTGGCTGCGCTGACCTCAGCCTGATTGTTGGTTTTGCCGGGAGGTTGGAGCTGTCTTCCAGGTTCCTCTTAAAATGTCGGACCCCGATGAAATGATTTGATCATGGAAGATATGGGGCAGCTAACGGCACTTCGGACGGGATCGTCCCCTGTTGTTGCTGCCCTGGCCGCTGCCCGGTCACAGCGCTTCTTGAGCATGCCGGACTTGGTCAGGGCCGGGTTCAAGGATTCGACGGCGCCCATCATCTCGATCGGCCATTTCCACGGGCTGGGCAACAGAGCCGGCCTGGCTCAACCGAGCCCCCCTTTCGAAAATAGGCATCCCAATCCTGGGGCTACCGGACGGGACGTGGCGGCTCTTCTTGAGGACGGCGCGGCTCTTCTGGACCCCTTGCGGTTGACTGCAGCAGCCGATGCGGCGCGGCTGTTTGGGTTTGTTGAGGCCGCTGACTTTGCCGGCAGGATCGAGGAGATCTCCCGGTCGTTGGAGTACTTGCAGGTTGTCGCGGCGCAAGCGGTGGAAAGGACCCGGAAGGAAGCACAGCAAGCGTCGCCGGGGTCCTCGGCTGGCGCGCCGGAGTGGCGGACCGGCTGGACTGAACCAGCCACGCGGGCGACGGTTACGGGCACGGCCAGCTTCCTGGATGACGGGTACCGGAATGCCGCTGAGTTCCTTCGGGCCCGGTTGCGGATCAGCATCGGGGAAGCCCGGCGCAGGCTCGCCCTCGCACCCGACGTCCTTCCGCAGACCGGAATGGCCGGGCAGGAGATCCCGGCCCGGCGCGAAGTGCTGGCCGAAGCCCTCTCCTCAGCACTGGTGCCTTCCCGGTCCGCGACGATCATCAGCAGCGCTCTGGAAAAAGTCCGGCTGCTCACCGATGACGGCACCATCAACAGGATGGAACACGCCCTCACAGCCACGGCCCTTGAATCCGACCCGGACTTCGTCACCAAAATGGCTAAACGCTGGGTCGATTCGATCGACCAAGACGGTCCCGAACCGTCCGAGGAAGTTCTCCGCCAACTCCAAGGCGCGTTCTTCCGCCACCGCCGCCGCCACGGGCTCCACCACATCGAAATCTTCGCCACGGCAGAACAATACGAAACCCTGGCCACCGCCATGAACACCGCCACCAACCCCCGACTCACCACCGGACACAGCACCATCACTGGGGAGGGCGGCGGGACGAACAATGCCACCGGCGAAGGCGACGAGAGCGATGACGGGAGCCGCGGCGGGAACAACGAAACCGGCAACAACGAAACCACGGGCCCGGAACTGGACCGGCGTTCCCGCCCCATGAAACTCCTCGACGGACTCGTCGGAGCCTGCGCGGTCGCCATGACTACCGGGAAACTGCCCGCCAACGGCGGACTCCGACCCCAACTCACCCTCACCATCGACGAACGCGACCTCTTCGAACGACGCACCGACCACCAACGACTCAGCTCCGGGACCGCGACGTTCGTCGGCCCGATGCACCCCAACACCATCCGCAAAATCGCCTGCGACGCGGACATCCTCCCCGTCCTGCTCGGCACCGACTCCCGCGTCCTGGACATCGGCCGCACCACCCGGATCTTCCCACCCCACATCCGCAAAGCCATCACCGCCCGCGACGGCGGCTGCGCCTTCCCCGACTGCACCATGCCCGCCCCCTGGTGCGAAGCCCACCACATCACCTACTG